>JACQTD010000090.1 GCA_016210985.1 Acidobacteriota bacterium | reverse complement strand
TGATTCACTTGGCTTCCACTTGCAAAATGTAGAAACTCCAGAGTTCCGCCTTAAGGCGGGCCTTGCTGAAGTAAAGCATTCCGCCTGAAGGCGGGACTACGAACGGCGGCCCGGGCTCGTTGTTCCGCCCTAGGGCGGGCCTTTGCCGAAGGAGAACCATCCGGCCGAAGCCAGAATTACGCCAAGGGTCCCGCCCCCGAGGCCGGCGAAGCGGCAAGCGCTCAAGCCGACTTAGCGGCTGCCAACGCCGCGTCATAGTTGGGGTGATCGGCGATCTCCTTCACGTACTCGGCATGTCTGACCACGTCGTTCTTGTCGATCACAAAAACAGCCCGCGCTTCCAAACGTAATTCTTTGATCAGGGTTCCCCATGCGGTGCCGAAACTGGCGTCGCGGTGATCGGAAAGCGCCTTTACCCTATCAACCGAGGCGGCGGCGCACCATCGCTTCACCGCGAAAGGCAGGTCCATACTGATCGTGAGGATCTCGACGCCGGGCAGTCGAGCCGCTTCCTCGTTGAAGCGCCGGGTCTGGGCATCGCAGACCGGCGTGTCGAGCGAGGGGATGACACTGATAATCCTGACCTTCCCCGCGCTGCTCCCCAGGGTCACCGTCGACAGGTCTCCAGCCAGCACCGCGAAGTCGGGCGCTTTGTCCCCGACATGAATCTCCGGCCCGATCAGCGTCATGGGACCGCCTTTGAATGTGACCGCATTCGATCGTTCAGTAGCCATAATCTCTTCCTCCTCCGGACTTCCCTCGGCATTCGCGGGCGGCGGCCCTCCCATCGCACCGAGGAGGGCCTGGCCCACATGAATCGAAGCCGCGAATCATGCATAATCTCAGGGGCAATTATCAAGCTGAAGAAGGAGCAAGCCATGACGATCCCTATCGATCCAGCTTCGGTCAAGATCATCTCGATGCGACAGGGAGGGGCCAACGCCATCAATCGTGAGTTCTTCCGTGTCCTTTCGGGACACTTGGCAGATGCCGAGAACGCCGATATTACCGCGGTCGAACTGACCGGAAACGAGCGGCTCTTCTCCGCCGGCCTCGACCTGATCACGCTTTATGAGTACTCGCGGGATCAGACGGAAGAGGAGATGCGCGAGTTTACGGGAGGCGCGATTGCAAGCGCGCCGGGAAAACACTAGAATGCCGCGGTGTTGATCTGGTGGCGCTATGGTGTAAGCGGTTAACACGCCGCCCTCTCAAGGCGGAGACTAGGGGTTCGAATCCCCTTAGCGCTACCACAAACTGTACTCATGTTTCCTATACGGAGGTGGTTTACCGACCACCTCTTTTTTTCTTCAATGCCTAAAATCGAAGGCATTCAACAGCGGAGCCGCGTTCGCATCTCTGTCGGTAAGCGGCTTGAGGCCGTAGCGCAATTCGAGAAACCGGAGGATCGATACCGTCTCGTACTGCGTGTGATCGACGAAGTTTCGTTTCGCGAACGGCGAAATGATGATGGCCGGCACCCGGGTACCGGGTCCGAACCGGTCGATGACCGGTGGTGCGACATGATCCCACCGCCCGCCGTTTTCGTCGTAGGTAATGATAATGACCGAATTTTTCCAGTATTTGCTCTTACGGACAGCATCGACCAGCCTGGCGACATGCTGCTGGCCTTGCAGCAAGGCGGCGTAGCCGGGGTGTTCATTGTTGTTCCCAAGCGGTTTGACAAAACTCACGGACGGCAGCTTCCCCTTCGCCAGGTCCCGAATGAATTCGACCTCGTCCCTCAAATGCTTCTTGCGCGCCGCGCTTCCTTTCTTGTACCGCTCGAAATAGACAAAAGGCTGGTGATGAAACTGAAACAGCGGATCCGGTTTGCCCGCGGCCGCTTCGTCCCAGCCGCCCGCGTACCATTTCCAGGAAACGCCCCGCTCGCCGAGCCGGTCTCCGATCGTGGGATGCGTCTGGCTGGGGAGCAACCGCGAAGGGTCGGCGGTCATCCCCTTCGGGTGTGGAGGATGGATCGACATCACGGTATTGACCGCAAAGCCGTCCGGGGTGACGATCGAATCCTTGAGGCGCTGCGGATCCGGATCCGCGATTAATTTCGATGGAGCGTTGGGCCATCGAGGCGGGGCGGCGGCGATCATGAACTGGTGGTTAAAGAAGGAGCCGCCGAATCCTGAATGGAAGAAGTTGTCACAGAGAACGAATTCCCGCGCGAGTAGCCCTTCCGGTAGCTCGCTCGCATCGATATAGCTGAGTACCAGGCCCGGGTTGTCGCTCCAGGGGACAAACTTGTCCATCTTGCCGCCGTTAATCTGCAGCTGCTGGGTGTAAAACCTGTGGATCAGGTCACCGGTCCGTTCGTCCGGGGCAACAAAGCGGGTAAGGTCGAACGGCGCGGCGGGGAGTGGCGATCCGCCGTTGGCCGGCGGGAATCGAGGATCGGGCACCAGCGGAAAGTCCTTGAGGGCCTGAGGCAGTGAATCGAGCGGCTTGCCGGCTTTATCCACCTGTGGGTGAAGCGCCGGCGCGTTGCTGAACCCGTTCGCGCCTTTGAACTTGCCGTATAACCCGTCAAAACTCCAGTTTTCCTGGTAAATGATAATTACGTTTTTGATCTTATTCAGCTCGCGCGGGACCCTCCGGCCTGCGCCGCCTCCAGCTTGCGCCAAGACGGTGACACCGCCGAGGAGTCCCAGCGTGAGCGCACCTATGCATAACGCCACCGCTGATCGAACCGATCTTTTCCCTGCTTCGTGCATTGGTTTCACCTTTAATCGATAGAATGGAAATTCAGCCGACGTGCTTCCGACTATTCCACTCGAAGAATCTGAAGTCAGTTCGTAGCCCAGTAAGCCGTGAGCTGGCTCACTGCCACGGTGCCGGAGCCGTCATTGACAACCTGAATCGTGCAGGTGGATCCGTGCACCGGCACGGAACCCGTGAGCACATCCGTGTAGGTAGACAAATTGCCGCGAATGTCGCCGCCTTCCGCTCCGGTTCCAACCGGCGCCCCGGGCGTGGTGAAGAAAACGCGAAGGCGAAGCTGACCCACCGCAGGGGGATTGGTCAGGAGCGAGATTCTGATGCGCTCGGCCCCGCCGACATTGCTGACGACAAAATTCCGAAATCCACCGCCAGCGAGAAGAAAGTTGGTCGCGATGGTGGACTCCCCGAACGCCGCAGGGGCGGCGGTGTCAGACTCCCTCACGGGAGCAGCGGGACAAGCGGTTTCGACCGCCCCCGACCATTTCGCGGTTCCCGCCTGATTTCCGCCACTGGTTTCAATCCGCGGAACCAGGATCAGCGCCAAGAGCATTCCTGAGAGAACGAGCCATCGCGTTTGCATCCATCCTCCTTTCAGACCGGTGTCCGAGCGCATAGAATAACTTATAATCGCCTTCGCGTGCGCGCTCCCGATTGCTATAGTAATCCCTGGAGTCACTCGCTCCTTTGGAATAGATGAGCAGGATCGCCCACCCCCGGATCAGGAGTCTCCTCAGAATCTTCCTTCGGCAACTCTGGTTGCCGATTGTCCTGTTCACGGCGTTCAACGCGCTATGCGTCATCGTCTATATGAAACTCGAGCGCTTGAGATGGCAGGAAGCCCTCTTCTGGATCACTCATCCGCATGCCATCCACATCAACGAGGTGCACGACGGCACCCTATTCTTCGCCTTGCTGGTCTACGGGGCCGTATTCGCCTTCCAGATCTGGATCGCCGAGCGGGTCCTCGTCACCATCTTCAGCAGACAGGGCGTGGAGGCTTGGAAGTCGATGTTCAATGACGCCAGGATTCAGGAATTGATGGATCATCTGATCATCTGTGGCTACGGCCAGGTGGGCCGGACGGTGGTTGATCAGCTCCAGCGACTCGGCATCCCCTTCGTCCTTATTGAGACGAATGAAGGGATCTGTCAACAGGCGCTCAAGGAAGGCATACTCGTCGTTCAGGGAGACGCCAAGCGCCACGCCGTACTCCAGGCTGCCGGGATCGAACGAGCGCTCGGTATTTGTATTGTGATCGACAATGACGCCGATAACCTCTATATCACCGTGACTGCCAAATCGCTCAATTCCCGTTTGAAGATCATCACTCGGGCCGGGCGACAGCGCTATGCGCAGGCCATGATGAGCTCCGGCGCCGACGAAGTCATCATCCCTGAGTATGAGGGAGGCTTGATGGTGGGTAGGATGGTGGAGAAATACGCGCCCATACACACGAAGTTGAAGTGAATCCCGGCCTGGTGGCGGATTCTACCCGAGCGGGTGTGCTATATTCTCTGGTGATGTGCAGCGCTCGGCGGTCCGGAGTAGCGTTCCTTGGGATTTTCAGTACCCGCTGGCGATGCATGGAGAACGAGTGAGCAAGTGAGTACGGGTCCCTCCACTTTTGTACCCATGACCTCCATCCAGGACCTTGCTCCGGTCCGGCAGAAAGCGCACGCCACGGACCGGCTGGCTGAGATCCGGCGACTGGCACCAGGCTTCAAAGAGCGCTTTGCCGCGTCTGGTCAAGTACTTGCCGTACAAACATTTGATCTGATCAGCCTACCATACCCCAGCCGCTACGGGCTCCTCAACGCGGTACGGGCGATCAGCCCGTTCATGCTGATCACCAATCGAATGTTGCTCATTCAGTTTCAACAGTTTGGCCGCATAAAGAACCTTCTCATGGAGCCGTCTGACGTTGATTTCGGTCACGCGACTCCGTTTTTCAAGCGGATGTCGGACCGGTACGGCGACCTGGTCTCTCGCCATGTGCTTTCCACCCGGCACGGTACGGTGCGCGAGCACCTCCTCAGAGTCGGAATTGCCCCGGACGAAATCGATTACGTCACCTTCGATCACCTTCATACCCAGGACATCCGATCCTGGATGGGGACGACGCGACCCATCGCGGGAAGGTCGGACCGTCCGCTGGAACCCTACTTCCCGAATGCGACGTTTATTCTTCAACGGCGTGAAATCGAAACTTACCAACACCTTCATCCCCTGCAAGCGGACTGGTACATCGAGGATGGCATGAAGGATGTGAGGACCGACCGGCTGCTGATCGTCGACGGCGACTATTATCTCGGCGAGGGTGTGGCTCTACTGGCAACTCCTGGTCACACTATGGGTAACCACTCGCTGGTGCTCAACACCGAAAAAGGGGTTTACGTCATCAGCGAAAACGGGATCAGTGCCGACAACTACTCCCCGCTTGAGAGCGAGATCGCAGGCGTTCGAAAACATGTTCGCGCCACAGGAGCTGAAGTCGTCCTGAACGGAAACACGCTCGAGTCGCCGATGGATCAGTATAGTTCCATGGTGCTCGAGAAACTTATCGCGGATGTCAACCACCTCAATCCCAGATTCGTCAATGTCTTCCCCTCATCGGAGCTGACCGGAACCTGGATCTACCCTGGTCTGTCACCCACCTTCGCCCACACGGCCATCACCTGCGGCGAGTTGCATCGACCCGCGAGAACCTATCGAGTGGCCAGTTGAGATCTCGTAGCGTTTAGTGCCGGGTTCAGCGGATCGCCGATTTGGATGGAGTTGGCGCCGTCGGGATCTGATTGGTCAGCCGGAACGGTATTTCTTCTCCATCGGGTTTCAGCATCCGGGTAATCTGATATCCCGAGGTTTGGTCCGGCTGGAAGTGAAAGTACTGGATCCGTTCTTGATTCGGCCCCATTCCGGGCGGCTCAACTTGCAACAGGCGGGTTTCGGGGACTCTTGAAAAGGCCGGAGTTAATGCGAGCTCAATCAGGATAGCGGGGTAGGATTCACTCGAGACATTCTTCACTCTGATTTGGAGCGACGCTGACCGGGAACCGTCGGGTCGTTGCTCGACCGATGCGACCATCACAACATCGAGATGAGGAAGCGGTGAAAGTCCAACCTGCTTTGATGGATCCGATCGCTCGGCGGGGTTGACCGCCTCGAGCGCCCGGCTCCACGGTTTACCGAGCAGCCGCTGCAGCGGGGGTGATAAGAGGATGGCACCAGCCAGAAGGGCGAGCACCGCGAGAGCACTCACTCGCAAGATGAGGCTCCGTCGCCCGCTTGCTTCGGCCGCTGCGGCCGCCTGGAAACTAAATCCTGGCTGAAGTCTCGGCTCCAGGCTCGCCACCGGCACCGGGATCGACGCGGAGTTTCCGCCCGCCCCTTCCGGTTCCGCGGTTATTTTCCCGGCGGGTTTGCCGGCTCGCGTGCCACCTGGCTGGGTCCCGATCTCGGATGGCGTATCGGGTGCGGCCGGGAGGGGCAATGGAACGGGAGGGGTTTGGGGCACAACCGGCTCCGTCGGCGCTTCAGTCGTGTCCGCGGAATCGGCTACTGCGACCGGCTCCCTGGACGATTCCTCTCGCATGAGCGAAAACCGGTCATACCCCCACCCTTCACCTTCATCGGATTGAGCAAGCTTTCGAGCGCGGCGCAGGAGCCAGAAGAGACCGGCGAGCAGGATCAGTATGACGAGCCCGCCTACGATGACGACCTCCCAGGAGATACTCCGACTCTCTCCGGAGAGGACGGTCCGTTCCTGGAGCAAGGTCATCAGCGCGAGAAAAGTGGAAGACACCGGCCTTCAAGCACCCGTTTCCAATCCACTATAGCAGAGGGCCGGCCGGTTGGTGAGGGCGGAACGACCTTGTATCAGCATTAGGGTGGGTTATACTTGATCACGGCCGCTAAGGAAGCGCGGGTTCCATGGCTCGAAGACAAAACCGAATGCCTAGCGCACGCCCCCGCCGGGTCAGGATCTGGATCAATGCCGCCATGGCTGTGGTCCTCGCGTTCGCGACTGGCGGGGCCGCTTCCGGTCAGGGCTTTCTCCGCCCGGAACGGGAGACGGCCCGCCCGGAAACCAGTTCCCTGCGAAGATTCCCTGATGTGAGTTGGGGCGTACCGGTCTTCGCACCGGCGCTCCCCGCCGGATTGACGAAAGCCCAGTTGCGCTTCGTGGCCGAGCACTATTCGGGTGCTGAACAGGTCTCCCGAGAGGAGGCGGAGGCGATCCGTGCGATCAATCCCGACTTTATCATCCTCCACTCCCGTCGCGCCTTCATTGCCGGACCAAAGCCCTACTACATGGGCGATGCCTGGGGATCGGACTGGGAAGCGATCGAAGGGCGTTGGGACTGGTTTGTCCGCGCAACCGACGGGCGGCCGATTCGGCACCTGCTGGCGGATGGTTATCTGATGGATCCCTGGGATGAGCTGGCCGAAACGGCTGAGCAGGGTTGGGCAGCCTACTGGGTGGATTCGTCCATGGAACAGATGCGGCGCATGGATGCCGACGGTATCCGTGCGTTGGACTATGATCCGGGATCGGTCCTGGCTGCGCTTCTCGATCCTCCGGATTGGAAGTTTGACGCCGAAAGGATGGAGAAGCACTGGACTCCCCGGGTGAATCGGTTTGGCCAGTACGTGCGGGAGCGTTTTTCCAGCTCGCCCGAGAAGTACCTTCTGGTGGTGGACGGCGGAGGGCTCGCCGACACTGGTCTGTTGCCGGACTTCTCACCCGCCGACGGCGTGCTCGTCGAACCGTTTGCCGGACGGCAGTCCGGTTCTCCCGGAGCGGACCTTTCGGGATGGAAGCTCCAGATGAGCCGGGTCATGACGCTCCAACAGCGAGAGAAGGCGGTACTCTGCCGTGGTTCGCTGCCGGAAGGGGCGGGCACCATGGACAGGCTCTTCATCACCGGGAGTTTTTTGCTGGCACAATCCGGCCGCGCCCAGTTATACCTGCAGAAAAGCAGCGCGAGTATCCTCGAGTACTACCCCGAGTACCTGATCAATCTCGGGCATCCGATGTCAACGGGACACGGCGATGTTGAGGGCTATTACCGGCGGGAACTGGGACTCTTTGCGAGGGAGTTTGAGAAGGGATGGGTACTGGTCAATCCCGGCGACCAGTCGATTCCTCTACGGTTGGACCGCGCTGCATGGAGCGTCTCGCCACAAGGAGGGGGATCATTGGACGCCTCCGGATCTCACTCGGGTGTGCTCCTGCTGGAAAAGGTGGAGTCGATCACATTGCCTCCCGCCGCCGCCGCGGTGCTGATCACCAACCGTGCCACTTCGCTCTTCCCCGACCCCCGGCCCTAAGCGTTTCGCAGCGCTTGTCGGTGCCGGGGTGAACCTGCCGGAATCTCATCCGCCTCTCAGGTTCGACTACCGACCAGCTCGCGAGCCCGCTCAGCGGCCTTAACGACCGCCTTAATGAGCGTCACACGGAGCTTTCCTTCCTCGAGTTCCAGCAAGCCATCTACGGTGCAGCCCGCGGGTGTGGTGACCATGTCCTTGAGGAGAGCCGGGTGGGCCTTCAGTTCGAGCACCATTTTCGAGGCTCCGAGCATGGTTTGAGCCGCCAGCAGGGTCGAGACGTCGCGAGGAATGCCTAGTTTGACGCCGGCTTCGGCCAGTGATTCGATGATGACATAAATATAAGCCGGGCCGCTGGCGGACAGGCCTGTCACCGCATCCATCAGACTCTCATCGAGAAACACGGTGCGGCCCACCGCCTTGAAGATATCCTCGGCCATCTTCAAGTGATCGGGCCCGGCGTTGCGGCCTCCGCACAGAACGGTCATGCCTACATTTAGAACGCATGGCGTATTCGGCATCGCGCGGATCACCGGAATCGGGCCCTCAAGGCGGTTCTCCACGAACGCGGTCGTGACCGAAGCCGCGACCGTCAGCACTAGCTGCTGAGGGGTGAGGACCGGGGCGATCTCCCTGACCACTCCGTCCATGTTCTGCGGCTTCACGGCGATCAGAATGATGTCCTTTCCGCGGACGAGCAGCGGATTGTCGAGGGTGACTTCGATCCGCAACCGGTCCCGAACCCGATCCATCGAGCCCTGGTGCTTCACACTGCCCGCAATGTTCCCCCGCTCCGCCTCTCCCCGCTCCAGTAGACCGGTAACCAGAGCCTCTCCCAACTTCCCTACCCCGATGACCCCAATTCGCTTCTCCTTCAGCATATGCTCTCCCCTTTAGCCCGATGATGCTTAATCCAGCTCAACAGATTGAAATCCCTTCGAACCTAAGAATCCTGATCCGGCCGTGAAAACATGTCCATAAATTCCTCTAACGAAACCAGGGGCGTGCGCGCGAGCTCCATGTTCTCGTCCACGTGACCGGTCTGGCGCATGCCCACGAGGGCAACCGCGATGCCAGGTGTAGATCGAACAAACTGAATCGCCCGCTGCGCATCCGTCCTTAAACCACGCAAGCCCCTGGAAACGGCCTTCGGGAGACCGCTCGCCAGGCGGCTCTGCAGAATCGAGGCACTGGCCATGACGGTGATCCCCAGCCGTCCTGCCGCTTCGACGACTGGCACGAAGCGGCCGTCGAATGCCTGGTTCCGGACTGTGATCGCCTCCGGCATGGCAAGATTGACCGGGAGCTGAATAAACCGGAAGTGATGATCGACTCCTCCCACAGACCGTGCAATTCCGGCGAGCTCCGGGAGTGAAAGTGCCCCCGGCGCCGTATGCGGACGCCGGTACCCGTTCCAAGTGGCCGTGCCGTAATACCGGATCCTCCCGGCATCGACCATATCCTCCAGCAATTCAAAGGCTTTTCTGATCCGCCCGAGAACCTCTTCGCGGTCCACTTCATCCAGCTGTTGCTCAGGATTGTGCAGATAATAGATGTCGATGCAATCGACTCCGAGGTTCTTCAAACTCACCTCGAGTTGATGCGACAAATACTTGGGCGAAATACAGTGACTTCCACCCCCGGCCAGTTCGTCGGGCTTGATGATTCCCGGACCAAAGAAGGTCTCCTGGTAATACTTTCGGACGTCTTCGGGGGGTCTGCCATCAAAGGGGACGTAGCCGCCCTTGCTGGCCAGAACGATCCCATCCCGCGAGCATACACCTGTAGAAATCAGCCGGGCCAAGGCCCGCCCGATCGACCGTTCGCTCCGCTGAAATCGATAGTTAATCGCCGAATCCACCACGTTGCATCCGAGCTCGACGGCGCGGATCACGGATTGCTCATAAGCGAGATCGGTCGCCTCGTCCCATTCGCCGAGGTAGGTGCCCAGCCCGATCGAGGAGAGCCACAGGCCCTGGTGAACGCTGAACTGGTCCTCCGCATGGACCGCCGCGAATCGATCGCGGAACCGTCGCGTTCCTTCGGGCGTCGCACCACCAACCATGGTCATGCCGGTTCTACTCCTCCTCCGCGAGACCACACCAGGAGACTTTGTATCATAAGGAATTTGGAATCGGCAATCCGGCCTTACCGGAAGGCAGAAATGAGGATATACTCCGGCGCGTGGACGAACGAGATTTTTTCACCGAGAGCCCGGAATCAAAGAAGGCCTCCTACAGCTGCCCAAAGTGTCGTGTCTCGGCGGAATATAGTATCCGCTGGATCCGCCGCACCAAGCGAAAATCACTTTCGGGACGCGTGGATGATATGACCCGGGCCAAGTTCGCCAAATCACGCGATCATCTGGTTCGGGTGGACGACGTGATCCTCTGCCAGAATCCGAACTGCCGGAATCGGTTCGAAATCCCCAGTTTCCAGTCGATCGTCTTCATCTAGTCTGTCGCCGGCATCCGGAAGCCCGGTGGGCGGTGATCAGGCACTCGGGGCGAGGCTCTCGTCGAGCGTGCGACGAATGGCCTCGGCCAGATCCCGGACCTGATAAGGTTTGGGAACGAAACCTTTGACGCCGGATTGCAGCATACTTTGAACCTGGCTGGTCGCGCTGTAACCGGAAGACAGGAGAACCTTGACGGAGGGGTTGATTTCCTTCAACCGCTTGAACGTGGCCTCTCCGCCCAGTTCCGGCATGATCATGTCCAGAATCACGAGCGAGATCCGGTCCCGCTGCTGTAAATAGATCTCCAACGCCTCCCTGCCGTTCCTGGCGGTGAGGACTGTATAACCGAATCCACTCAGCACTTCATCAGCCAGCGAGCGCACGACTTCCTCGTCATCCACTACCAGAATCGTTTCTACTCCGGTCGGAATCGGCGACTCCACCTCCGGGGTCTCCGACCCCAAGCGCTTCTCTGTAATCGGAAAGAACATCCTGAAGGAAGATCCTACGCCCACCTCACTCTGGAGATCGATGTGCCCGCCGTGATTCCTTACGATGCCGTACACCATGGCCAGGCCCATGCCGGTGCCCTTTCCCTTCTCTTTGGTCGTGAAGAAGGGCTCAAATATCCGCGATTGGGTCACGGTATCCATGCCGGTTCCGGTATCCGATACCGTAAGCCTCACGTACCGTCCGGGCAGGAGGTTGAGATGGCGCCGGGCATAGTCGTCACCGACCGTCAGGTTGTCAGTCTCGATGCGCAGCTCCCCTCCCTCGGGCATGGCATCCCTCGCGTTCACCGCCAGGTTGAGGAGCGACTGTTCGATTTGCCCGGCGTCGGCTTCCACCAGCCAGAGGTTTTCTCCTGTCTTGGCTTTGATCTCGATAGCACGATCGAAGGTACGGCTGATGAGTGAGCGAACGCGCTCCACCACCTCATTAAGGTTGACCACTTCGACTTTGTATTTACCGCCGCGGGCGAATCCCAACAACTGTTGGGTCAGTGCCGCCGCCCGGTTCGCCGACTGCTCGATGGTCGTGACGGCGTGAAAAATGGGATCGTCCGCGTTGATCTGCATCTTTATCAGCGAAGCATATCCGGTGATGCCGGCCAGCAGATTGTTGAAGTCGTGAGCAATGCCTCCCGCGAGTGTTCCGATCGCCTCCATTTTCTGCGACTGGAGCAGCTGGAGCTCCAACGCCCGTCGCTCCTCTTCGCCATGCTGGCGTTCGAGCTCGGCGCCGACCCGCTGTCCGATGATCTGCAGAATGCGGGAGTCGGCACTCGAGAAGTCCTTCGGGTGCCGATCATAGGCATTGATAATGCCGATGATCTCCCCGCGACTGTTGAGAATCGGCGAGCCGATATAAGATTCCACCTCCCAGTTCTTCGCCTGCCGGTCGTCGGGAAACACCTGCTTCACACCCTGGTCGCAGGAGATGAGATGGAGTCGCTCCATAACCGCCTCGCTGGCGGTCCCGGAAAGGTCGTAGCCCCAGATTCGCTTGATTGCGCTCTCTTCGCAGAAGGCGAGGGCCCGTGCCCGGTGGGGGGCGCCTTCAATCTGGCCGATAAAGACGTGCGACATTTCCAATAACTCAGCCAGTGTGAGGGCCGCGCGATCGAACAACTCCTGTCCCTGGTACCGCGTGGCGACCTCGTAGATCCGGTCGAGGCGCGACTCCGCCTGGATCACGGTGGCCGCCTGGCTCGCAAAGATATTTACCAGGTTGGCGTCTTCGGGCGTAAACCCTCCGGCCTTATTGGCCAGGTGAACCACACCAATGACTTCCTCCTTCGCCAACATATCGACGGCCATGAGATTGGCGATGCCCAACCGTCGCGCCAGCGACTGAATGTTCGCTGGAAGGAACGAGAGATCGTTGATGATCAACGGCTCGCGGCTCCTCGGATCCCACAGGGCCCGCAACGAGTCCTCGTCCAAATGCGCGATTACCGCTTTCACAAGTTCCTCATTGACGTTGTGGCCCGGCAGGTGGGGCCGGATGCCGCCGTTTCTGGAGTCATGCGTGGAGACCAGACACTTGGTGGCGTTCAGTAGATGCGCAATCCGTTCGGCCAGCCTTCCGATCGCAGCTCGGGATCCCTGAATACCGCCGAGGGCCCGGGCGATCTCATAGAGCCCTTCCATTCTGACCAGCCGTCTTTCGGTTTCTTCGTAGAGCTGTGCATTCTCGATCGCGACGGCGGCGTGATAGGCATAGGCTTGGGCCAGCTCCACCTGGGCCTCGGTGGGCCGATTGGGCTCCTCGTGGTACATCACCAGGGCGGCCAGCAGCCTGCTCTTTCCGCCCACCACCGGAATGGACCAGAGGGATCGCAGTCGTGCCGCGTCAATGATGTTTCGATGAGACTGCCAGCGTGGATCCTCCCTTAGATCCTCAACGATGACGACTTCCTGGCCGGAGACGGGCTTCTCCGCGCAGGACGACCACAGCCGGTCGATCGGCGAGGAGTCAAGTGCTCTTTTCCACTCCTCCGGGAGGTCGATCGAAGCCCCGAGGCGCATCTGACGTGCACGCTCATCGAAGAGCAGGATAGCGATCATCGGCGCACCGCAGGCCTCCGCGGTGACCCGCACGATCTCCTCCAGTTTGGCATGGAGCGGCTTGGCCGAAGCGAGTTGGGCGGCAGAGCGTTGAATCCGCTTGAGCTCGGCGGCCATTTCAGCTTCGCGCTGGTACATTTCGATCTGCCGCCGCTGAAGCGTGCTTGAACGGCGCCGCTCATCGTCGAGCAGCGTGAAAACCATTCCCACGCCGATGCCTACCTCCAGCAGGGTGTCGAACAACGAGAGGTAGTGGGCGATAACCCTAATCGGCGTCTGCCACTCCACGAGCGCCGAGGCGACGGCATAGAAGAGCTGTTGTGCTCCGAAGAGGAACGAGGAGGTCGCCAGCAGGGCCGCGCCGGCACTGCGTTCCCGGCGCCATTCAAGAAGGAACGCGTATCCGAATATCCCTAATGCCACTCCGGTGACGCCATTCGGCAGTTGTATGCGCAAGAGTTCGCTGACAAGCCCCGGCGTGCGTCCACCGGAGATCCCGGCCCCGGCCACGGCCACCACGCCCAAGGCAGCCAGGATAAAGTAGTCGGTACGCTTTGCGCGGCGCAAACCGAGATATTCCAGCGCGCCCATCAGGAGCAGCGGGCCTCGCAGCCAGTTGCCGAGATTGGAGAGCTGCCGGATCAGCCCGATCGCCTCCATCGAAGGCGCGGTTTCCATTCTCAGGCGGAAGGCCGCCGCCCCGGCCAGCAGGTAAAGCGCGAAGCAACCCCAGGCGAGCGTCCAGTGCAGGAAATACCGGCGGGGGTAGTGCCAGTAAAGCGCTGCGAAGAGCAGCACGAGGAAGACACACCCCGTCCCCTGGACCAGGAGGGTCACATAGAACATGTCGAGGGTAACCGTCATGGTTGCCTTTACCTTCGATCCGGCGCCTTAAGCGCCGGGCAGGTCGGCAGTCTTGGGCTTCCTACTCACCGCCGGGTCACCTGACCCGCCGGTCAGCCGGGCCACGATGCACGGCATCGTAGCTGGTCTCCACGCCCTTTATTCCACAATACCGGTTAATCCAAATTATTGGTCACCCGATAGTTTGTCCCCAGGTTGAAGGCCCCGATGGTGTACTCAGCCGTCTGGCCTACGGACAGTTCATAAAGCGTCTGACCGCACTCGTGGGCCGAAACCCGGGCGGGAGCGAGGAGTGCGCTTCCCAGGAGCAGAAGCAGTTTTCCGGGCAATCGAATGCTCATATGCAAGCGCGGTAATTGGGCTGAGGCAGGGGATGCTGGAAACGTAATACCTGCCGTCAGGTCCTACAGCCACGCTCTCCGGTGTAGCGAAGCCGGCGACGGCTACGCGCCGGATGGGCTACGAGGAACTATTTGCGTGCGCGGCCGCCAGGAAACCGGGAAGCGGCGCGCCCGCGAGTCATCTCGCGACGGCTGGCCTATTCATCTCCGGGTTGGTCAGCTTGTTCCTAGAGCTTGACGCACTGGCCGCCCCATAGAACAAAAAGCAGCACGGCCAGAAGCAGAAGTATTTCCGGCGTAAGAACAAATCCTCGATCTACTCTCATTCTCTGATTTCCTCCCTGTAGGTGTGTTGGGCCTGAAACGCACTTAACCTGCAACTCTCGATCAAAGCGCTGAGCATGAGACTCCTCGAAGGTCATTCTACGGATCGCGGAACGTTCGCCGGGTCGCTGAAGGGCTGACCGACGATCGTCCGGCGATTAAGCAGCTGTCCTGATCGATCATGCTCCAGGTGGGTGATGGCCACCCGATCCGCGCGCACGTCGTATTCGTACATCATCGTATCCTGCCGTCCGTCCCAGTCATCATCGAACAATCCTGCATCGGTACTGACATGGACTATCAGGTCGATGGTTCCGTCCTCATTGAGATCGGTTTCCCACTGTTCGTTGAGCCCCCCCTCGTAGGGACAGATGCCGATCCACCCTCCGGGTTCGCCGGAATCAAAGACCCGATCGCCGCTATCATCGAGAAACGCCAGCTTGGCGAAATAATCCCGGCCTCCCCGGAAGATGCTCTGGTCCGCGCTGATACACCACAGCTCCTTTTGCAGCGTGCGCCCGGGAGAAATGGGAAAATCCTTCGACGAGATCAGCCAGTCCTCGATCGCGTGCCCGTCGCGCGTTCGTGGTCCGCCCGCGTCCCGATCTCTCTCCCTGAATAGTGGCGGACACCGCGCGCTCCCGATGGAACTAGCTCGAAAACCGCCATCGCCGTCCAGCGTAGCCGTGACGTCGATGAGCCACCTCACAGAAGGATCGGAGGAGGTCACCGCCGCCGTAGGAGCGAGGAAGAACTCGGCCTGGAGCCGGAGAGGCCGGGTCGGTGGCGGAGCGTAGCCTGTGACAGCCAGCCAATCGAACGTCTCGTTGAAATGATCCCTGGGGACGGTGAATTCCAATATCGGTCCCGCCGCCGTCCACTGCGTCCAGGTCACGAGGCGGAGATCCGGCGTTGAGAGAATGACCCCCTTGAACCGTTCCCTTGCTGTTGTGATCATGAAATCACTGACGCCGTCGAAGTCGTGATCGACAAACACACTGAACTGGGCCCTGTCCAACTGTGGAAGCACGGTGTCAATATCCGCATGCATTCGAAACCGGAATTGGTGAACCTCTGTGCTCGAGGCCGCTGTGACCTCGGCCATCTTTAGCGCTGCGGGCAGCCTGTCCGCACCGTGAACGACTGTGCCCCCAGCCCCTCTGATCAACGGATGATCGAGCAGGAGTTCATGTGCGGAAGCGAAAACCCGATAAACGGGTCGTTCAGCGTCGGAATTCGAAGCGGTGATGATTGAAGTGGCTGTTGTCCAGGGGGCGCCCAGACCGATTAAGGATAAGACAGCCGTGATCAGCCCTTGCTTAACCATTCTTCGGTTCTTCTCCAAAAAGTGTGAAGGCACTTACCTCATTCTGGATGATGATTCCATGGCACTCTCATCGGGCCGCGCTAGTGGCCACATGACTTTAGCCGGCCTTTTAAGGCCGGGTTCCAGACAAGATTAGTTCTCGTCGCGTAGCGACGA
>JACQTD010000075.1 GCA_016210985.1 Acidobacteriota bacterium | reverse complement strand
TGCCGGTACTGCGCGCTTCCTGTTCGAACCTGCGCATCCGGTCTTCATCTCTGGTGAATTCGGCGGGCAGGATCTTGATCGCCACTTCCCGTTCCAGACGCGTATCCCGCGCACGCCAGACCTCCCCCATACCGCCTTTCCCGAGCGGTTCAAGGATTTCATAGGCGCCGAAAGTAGTGCCGGGCTGCAGTGCCATCCTCTCGAACCGGGAAGAGTGTAGCGGAATGGAGGGCCAGGACCAACCCCCGGCTGTTCGACTGCTAACTCTTTGAACTGATAAAGGTTCTGTTGGATTCGAGCCTGCTGCCGGCGACTTCTGGTCGCCCACCGGTCTGAGGCCTTCACCCCCCTGAATCCCGATGCTGGCTGGCCGCGTCGGCGGGATCGGAGGACTCGTCTGTCAAGCGGATTGCCTAAGGACTCTACCCCGGGCGTTGGGAAAGGGAGGAACCTGGCCATCTCTACTACATGCTTACGTAGTCTCGGATCCCCTCAAAACCGGTATTCTGGATTCGTTGGCTTACCCGGGTGATCTTAGTTATGATTCCTGTCGACAATTGAAGCCCACATTACGAGGTATGGGGAACACCTGGGCGTCGCGGTCGGCTTAAACGCTTGAGCGGACCCTGCACGCAACGAGAAGCGCGTTCCCGTTGACCAAGACTGAACGGCGCCGGTCGCATCGATCGACCGATCCGGAGGAGAGAGCCCATGATATCCGCCGCCTTGACCACCTTGAAGATCGCCCTCGCCGCGCTTTTGTTGCTGCTGATGATGCCGCCATCGCCATCCTTCGCTCAGTCCAACGAGCGCCATCGGAGGCTCGCGGCAAGGGACAACTCCTCGGAAGTTCCAGGTTCGACGGTCCTCGCGCACGAGGAGGCCGCGCCCCGCGCCGCGCAGCGAACGGACGTGTATGTTCCCTGGATGGAACTGGGGCGTCCTGATGATCGAAATCCCATCGTGCCGGTCCTGTCGATCCACAATCCGGATTCGTCCGCCGCAAGTGTTCAGGTTTTTCGATTCTGGTTCGATCGATCGAATCCCCATCCGGCCGTTTACAACGACACGATCTCCCCAGGAGAAACGAGACGCTACGAGCGGGTGTCCGAAGTCCTCTTTGGCGAAACCGGACCCTCAGTGCTGCATATTGTCTCGGACCGGATTCTGGTTGTGCGATTGGATTCCGCGACGCGTTCGCTGGGGAAGCCCGATACAAGGGAGCTGAAGCGATCCGGTAGCGATCCGGAGCCCGTTCCGGCAGCCGTCGAACCGGTGAGGCCTTCCATGGCAGGCGCTCGGGCCGAGGACCTGACGCTCCGGGCACCAATCGGATATCCTGCCCGGCCGTTCATCGCACCGGTACCCGCTTCGTTCGCCATGCGGGAGGGCGAAAGAACCCGTCTCCTGGGGTTTGAGCAGCCGGACGAGTTGGCCAACCTGGCTTCCTATTCAGGTACCGGCCTCGTGGAGATTGCTGGCGAGAAGGCGCTGGTGCGCATCACCGTCAGCGATGTGTCGGGACGAGCGCTGCTGACCAGGGAGGATGAGTTGGGGGCATTCGAACCGAAATGGTACCGCGCGGATGAACTGAACGCAGGCGGGTCGTTCGAACCGGTCAGTGTTCAAGTTGAGTTCGTTGCTGGAGCCGGGAGTGTGGTGGCATTCGGCGCCGAACTTCGGGACATGTCCAGGTCGACCGGCAAGTCAGGCGCGATTCACGAGGCCGATTCTCCTGATACCGACCAGGCGGAGTCCGCTCCGCGGGCCGGACTCCCGGCGAACGAAAAGACTCCCTCTGCGAATGAGAAGGCCGCTCAGCAGGGGACGCTCTCCGGTAGCGGACTGTCGGGGCAGATCGCGATGTGGACCGGCGGAACATCGCTTGGGAACTCGAACATCAGTCAAAACGGGCCCAATGGAAACATCTCTATCGGCCCGAATCCTTCCCAAGTGGAGGGTTCCCGATTGAATGTCGATGGAAGCGGCAGGGATGCGGCGATATTTGCCACAAATTATGAGGGGGATGCCGCGATCGTCGGTAACAGCAGAGCCGGT
The DNA here is from genome assembly GCA_016210985.1 of Acidobacteriota bacterium. Taxonomy (GTDB): domain Bacteria; phylum Acidobacteriota; class Blastocatellia; order HR10; family JACQTD01; genus JACQTD01. Next base: position 13,319 of record JACQTD010000075.1, on the reverse strand, counting down.
AAGGGGATCTCCGCCTCGAGCGAGACGAACGCGGGCGTCGAGGGATTGAGCGTGAGCGATGCCGGCGTGCTCGGCAAGAGCGACAGTGGCCGCGGCGTGCACGGCGTCAGTAAGACCTTTACAGGCGTCCTGGGCGAGAGTGAAAAATGGAATGGGGTGGGAGGGATCAGCAAGGGAGACGGTTTCGGTGTGATCGGCCGGGCCGAGGGGACGGCGCTGGCGGGGGTCCACGGTCGGGGACTCGGCGCAGCAGACGGCGTGCAGGGGGAAGTCGAAGGCTCGGGTGTAGGTGTGAAGGGAATGGCCACCAGCGGCGACGGCGTTCGTGGCGAGAGCGAAAGCGGGCGAGGTGTCCACGGCTCGAGTAAATCACTCACCGGGGTGCTGGGTGAGAGTGAGGGAGGCCCGGGCGTTGCCGGCGTCAGCAAAGGAGGCACATTTGGTGTGCTTGGCCGGGCCGAGAATGGGGCCACGGCAGGTGTGCACGGCCAGGGAACAGGATCAGCAATTGGCGTCCAGGGTGAAGCCGAGGGCGGCGGGATTGGGGTGAAAGGGAAAAGTAGTTCCGCCGTCGGCGTGATGGGTGAGAGCTCGGGGGGCTCTGCGGGCGTAGAGGGCAAGGGCAAGCCCGGCGTTCGAGGTGAAAGCACCGATGGTGTGGGCGTCGAAGGAAAAGGCAGCCCCGGCGTTCGAGGCGAGAGCACTGGCGGCGGCGTAGGTGTGGAAGGCAAGGGCAATCCGGGTCTCCGGGGTGAGAGTACCGACGGCGTGGGAGTGGAGGGCAAGGGCAATCCAGGCCTGAAGGGTGAAGGAACCGGGGGCGGTGTCGGGGTGCTCGGCGAGAGCACCGATGGCCGGGGAGTGGAGGGACGCAGCACAACCAGGGGCGGTGTCGTGGGGATCAGCGATGGAGGCTCAGGAGTAGGTGGAATCAGCACGAGCAACATCGGAGTGTCCGGCCAGAGTAAGGGTCTCAGCGGTGTAGAGGGTACAGGCCAGGAGGGTAGCGCCGATGGGGTGCGTGGCTTTGCGTTGGGCAGCGGCCGTGGTATTTACGGCGATAGTCGTGGCAGTGGCAGTGGCGTTCACGGGAAGAGCAGCAGTGGAATCGGTGTTGAAGCGATCAGCACGAGTAACACCGGCGTCGAGGGAACGAGCACGAGTGGTGTGGGCGTGGAGGGTCGAAGCCAAAGCAATTCAGGTGTCGAAGGCGAGAGCGAGAGCGGCGTTGGCGTCTTCGGCAGCAGCCGGAGCAATAACGGCGTGGAGGGACGCAGCGAGAATCGATCCGGCATTTCGGGCGTCAGTCCAAACTATCTTGGCGTTCGGGGCGAGAGTACAAGTAGCTATGGCGTCCAGGGAAGTAGCGAAACAAGTCTCGGCGTGCTCGGTTCCAGCAAGAGCGGCAAGGGCGTGCAGGGCCAGAGTGAGAGCGGCGCCGCGGTGGTGGGTATCAGCGTGTCGGGCACCGGCGTCGAAGGACAAAGCCAGAGCCAGCGAGGGGTAGTGGGAATGAGCGTGGAGCGCTCCGGCATGTCGGGTTTTAGCACGCGCGCCGTCGGAATGTACGGTGAGAGCATGAACAATGCCGGCGGATGGTTCGTCACCGGGACCCGGGATAGCTACGGCATCGTAGGCGGATGCTTCAATGGCGTGACCAATTGCCGGGCGGCCTTGCTGAATGGCAGTAGTCAAACCGTTGGGGTGAAGTTCTTCCATATTGATCATCCGCTTTACCCCGCCAGCAAGTTTCTCAACCACGCTTCGGTGGAGTCATCAGAGATTAAGAACCTGTACGATGGATTTGCGGTGCTGGATGGCAACGGAGAAGCTGTAGTGACGCTGCCGGAATGGTTCGAAGCGCTGAATGGAGAGTTCCGCTATCAGCTGACCGCCGTAGGGGCCGCCGGGCCGAATCTCTACGTCGCCGAGGAGATCGCGAACAATCGGTTCAGGATTGCCGGGGGCATGCCGGGAATGAAGGTCTCCTGGCTGGTGACCGGGAATCGTCAGGATGCCTTTGTAAAGGCCAACCCCATTCAGGTCGAAGAGAACAAGACCGGCGCTGAACAAGGCCGTTACCTCACACCCGAGTTGTTTGGCCAGCCGAAGGAGAAGGGTATTCTGGGACTCTATAATCCCGATTTTGCGCAGTCGATGGAGGAGAAACGATCACCGGGAGCGGGGCATGGTGAGTCTGCCTCGAGGAAGCACGAGGTAGAACTAAAGAGGTGAGAACACCTGGCGGCCTGGGACCGCACGTGCGGAACGTCGTCAAGACCCTTCGGGCATCCGCACCCCGGACTTCCAGCGTGCAACAGCTGCGCCGATGCACTTCAAGCATGCGCTTAGGCGGATTCTGGATCCTCTATTTTTGGGCGCACTGCTGCACGCAAGATGCGTGCGGTCCCAGGGACAACCGCGGATGCCAGGGCTTGGTCTGGCTGATGAATTTATTCGATCTCATGGCTCGGATCGGGGAAGGTCAGCCTCGACCGGGGTTTTTCGATACCCCACGTGGGGCTGCTCTAGAGGGGTAGACCGCCTGGAACACCCCGGAGGCTTAAAGCATGCAACAGAATGACGGGAATCTGCGCCATCTTATTTCAGCCGGCCTCGTGGCCAACTTCTTCCTGATCGTCTGTTCTCTGGCGGTCGCCCAAACCAAGGGTGAGCGATCCAAGCCCATTACCCCATCGGCGATCACCCAGGCTCACAAACCGGCCCCGGCCGGCGTCCATACGGTGGACACGGGCTTGAACGGCACGACCGATCTCTTCGTTCCACTCCTCGGATCGGGAGCCCAGACGGATCAGATCTCCTGTTCCAACAGCCTGTCGGTGCATAATCCCACGTACTCTCCTGCGAACGTGCAAGTTTTTCTTTTCCATCTCAACCAGTCGAATCCTGCTCCCGCCGTATATAACGACACGCTCGCCCCGCAGGAGACGCGGCGTTACGGCCGGCCGGAGGAAACACTGTTTGGGGAGACCGGACCATCGGTGCTCCGTGTGGTGTCTGACAGGAGTCTGGTAGTCAGATCCGCGCATGAGCCGGTATCCCCTAGTCCGGAGTCCGCAGTGCGGCGCCCAGCGTCCGAGGGCGTTATGCAACAATACTCCGCCCCCATCCCGGCCGGTTTTGCGATGGCGGAGGGCCGCAAGACGAAGTTGCTGGGGGTTCATGCTCCGGGCTTGGTCACCAGCGTACCGGATGATACGGTGATCGGGTTGGTGGAGACGACGGGAGATGCGGCGCTGGTGAGAATCTCGCTGGTCGATGAGACCGGCAGCGTCCTCGCGGGTAGAGACATCAACCTGTCAGGGTTTGAACCACGTCTGCACAACTTAGGCGAATTGCTGTCAGGCAGCACCGCCAGCCGCGCCGGGCTGGAGGTGGAAATCCTCTCGGGACCCGGGAAGGTCATTGCCTTCGGCTCGGCTCTCTCCTCGAACCTTTCGGGGCTCGACAGCAAGGTGAGGGACGATCAACTTGAGGCCTCGGCTGACGACAAGGGGAAGTCGGGTAAGGCTGTAGACAAGGTAGCGTTACCCGAATCGGCGCCGGCACCGCAGAAGGTTTCGCAATCAGGCATGCTCGCCGGGAGCGGCCTTTCCGGACAGATCGCCGTATGGACGGGTGCTACGGCGCTGGGTAATTCCAGCATCAGCCAGAACGGTCCTAACGGCAATGTGTTTATTGGCGCCAATCCCTCGCAGGTTGAAGGGTCCAGGCTGAATGTGGACGGGGAGGGGCGACTCCTGGCGATCACAGCCACAAACTATCAGGGGGATGCAGCCATACAAGGCAGCAGCACAAGTGGAAAGGGCGTAGTAGGATCGAGTGTCATGGAAGCCGGCATCATGGGCGGGAGCGTGAGCAATGCCGGTGTGCTTGGTACCAGCGAGAGCGGTCGTGGTGTGCAGGGCATGAGCAAGACGCTGAGTGGTGTTTATGGGGAGAGCGAGATGCTTCACGGGGTCGGCGGCCTCAGCAAGGGAGGCGGATTCGGTGTGCTGGGGAGGGCTGAGGGTACTTCCTTGGCAGGCGTGCATGGCCGGGGCACCGGAGACGCCGACGGCGTGCAAGGTGAAGCCGAAGGTGGCGGTATCGGCGTGAAGGGAAAGAGCAGTTCCGCGGCTGGCGTGATGGGTGAAAGCTCAGGCAGCGCTCCGGGTGTAGAGGGCAAAGGCAACCCCGGCGTTCGAGGGGAAAGCACCAGCGGCGGTGTCGGCGTCGAAGGAAAAGGAAATCCCGGGCTCCGTGGAGAGAGCACCGGCGGTGTCGGCGTTGAAGGCAAGGGCAACCCCGGCCTTCGCGGCGAAGGTACCGGTGGCGGGACCGGTGTGGTAGGAGAGAGCACAACCGGTCGCGGTGTGGAAGGGCGGAGTGATAGCCGAGGGGGAGTTGTCGGTATCAGCAACACTTCCGTCGGCGTGACCGGCGAGAGTACCAGTAGCAATGGCGTACAAGGGAAGAGCGACAGCGGCGTGGGTGTGGCCGGTATCAGCACCAGCAGCGCCGGCGTGATCGGCGAAAGCACCAGTGGTCACGGCGTGGAGGGCCGAAGCACAAGTGACACCGGGGTTGAGGGCGTCAGCTTGAGCGGTGTCGGCGTGGAAGGGCGAAGCCAAAGCCACTCCGGCGTCGAGGGTGAAAGCAACAGCGGCATTGGCGTGTTTGGCAGCAGCCAGAGCGCTTCAGGCGTGGAAGGCCGGAGCGACAACCGCTCCGGCGTTTCGGGGACGAGCCCAAGTTGGCTGGGCGTACGGGGCGAGAGTACCGATGGCTACGGCGTCCAGGGCAGCAGCCAATCCAGCCTCGGCATAGGCGGGTTCAGCAAGAGCGGTACGGGTGTTCAGGGACGAAGCGACAGCGGCTATGGCTTACTTGGTATTAGTACTTCCAGCAACGGCATCCAGGGAGAGAGCAAGAGCCTGCGGGGCGTAGTGGGAATTAGCGAGGAGCGCTCCGGCGTGTTGGGCCTTGGCACAAACGGCGTCGCCGTGTCGGGAGAGAGCACGGGTAGTGCCGGGGGCTTTTTCACCACCGGGACACGGGCCAGCTACGGCATCGTAGCCGGATGTTTGGAGGGAGTGCCGAGCTGCAGGGCGGCCCTTCTCAATGGCAGCCTTCAGACCGTTGGAGTGAAGTTCTTCCATATTGATCATCCGCTTTACCCCGCCAGCAAGTATCTCAACCATGCATCGGTGGAGTCATCAGAGATAAAGAACCTATACGATGGCCTGGCTGTGCTGGATGGCAACGGGGAAGCCGTGGTGACGCTGCCGGAATGGTTCGAAGCGCTGAACAAGGAGTTTCGCTATCAGTTGACCGCCGTAGGGGCCGCCGGGCCGAATCTCTACGTAGCCGAGGAGGTCGCCAACAATCGGTTCAGGATCGCGGGTGGTACGCCTGGAATGAAGGTTTTGTGGCAGGTGACCGGGAATCGTCAGGATGCCTATGCCAAGGCCAACCCCATGGAGGTCGAAGAAAACAAGTCCGACGCTGAGCGCGGTCATTACCTCAATCCGGAATTGTTCGGCCAGCCGAAGGAGAAAAACATCCTCCGCCTCTATAATTCCGATTTCCCACGACCGATTGCGGAGAACAAGCTCCAGGGGGAGAATCGTGGTTCAGCTGTGATGTCGATGAAGGCCGAGCCTCCGAAGTGAACGCGGGATCGAAATACAAGGACATACGATAATGAAACACATTGCACCGACTTCCATCACGCTGTTGTTCGCTTCGGCCTTGTTGGTTTCCATAGTCTCCCCAGCAATGGGAGCGGGTTTGCTCCCAAGGTCGAAGACTCCGGATTTTTCATTACAGGAATCGCCTCGCGTGCAAGAAGCGTCGAGCGACACCGTACCGGGAGCCGGAGGCTACCGTCTCTCCTTCGATGCGCTTGATATCGCGGTGACCGACCACAAGATGACGCCGGGGCCGATTCCTCCAGGGTGCGCTCCTCCGGTGAGGAGGTACGACTTCGCGCCGTCCGAGGTGATCGCCTATCAATGGACAGCGGCTAGCGGCGCTCGCGCCGGCGATCTCGTTCGCTGGGATTGGATCAGGCCCGACGGGATCCCATTTCGATCGGATCAGTTGACGTTCAGTGTCAGCGGCGATGTCTGTTTTTCGGCCGGGCTGTTCATCTTAGGCCAATCACCGGCGACGATGCCGGGCGCCTGGAAAGTGAATGTCTTCTACAACGGCACCCGGGTACTCATCGAAAATTTCACCATCGGGGAGAATGGACCGCGACTTTGCGGTGGAGCGCTCGAGGGGTTTTTCGAAGGCGCGGTTCGCCTTGGCACCTCCGTCGCGGTGGCCACTTGTTTCGGGACGCAGACACTGGATGCCGCGGCCGTCTCACGGATAGCCGATGATTTGATTATTGCTGCGAGGGGATTGGAACAGGGCAGTCCCTGTATCCCGTTCGACGCTTCGCGCCTCGCCGATTTGCGAGGCCGGCTCTCGGGGATGACGGGAGAAGCGGCGGCCCGGGAGTTGAATCAGATCATTCAAGGTGTCACCCAGGCGGTGAGACGAGCCGGCTTTCGCTCGGAGTTGGTTGGCCCAGGCGGGTTTGAAGGCATGGCCCGGGCTGCTGTGGGTATCGGTATGACCATCGGAAATGCCGCTTGTTTTCCGTGTGAGGTTCCAGTGCCGGAACCAGCGGTTCCGGGCATCAATTCCGCACTCAGTGATGCGGAAGCGGCGCTCCGGCTCTATGCGTCGTGCATTCCAGGATTCGACTTCACGATGTTCGTAAATCGTCGGGTGGGCGCTCCCGCCACGGCGCAGCAGACGGTTGCGGACCTCCATGCGCTGTCGGCAGCCCTTGTCTCGGCGATCTGCCATTCTGACTGCTGTTTCACCTGCCCCGGCGGCCCGCCCGTGGGCGCAGTGCAGGGGACGGTCAGGAACGCCACCAACAACCAGCCCATTCAAGGGGCTTCCGTCTCCGTTTCCGGACTCAGCTTGACGACCACGTCCGGGGCCGATGGCGCTTACTCCTTCGGTGAAGTGCCGGCCGGACAACAGACGCTCAACGCCTCGGCGGTCGGATTCATCCCCGGACAGGTTACGGTGACGGTCACGGATAACCAGACGGTGACGAAGGATATTCTGCTCCTGCCGGTGCCGATAACCGGAATGGTCCAAGGAACCGTCAGGAACGCTTCCGACAATCAGCCGATCTCGGGTGCCACGATCGCGGTGGTGAACTCATCGCTCTCCACGTCCTCCGGGAGCGGTGGCGCCTACACGCTCATCAATGTTCCCGTGGGCCAGCGGAATCTGAACGCTTCGGCCCCGGGGTTCATGTCTTCTCAGATCATGACTACCGTATTGGCCAATCAGGCCGTTACGGTCGATTTTCTGCTCTCGCCGGTACAGACCGGAACGGTCCAGGGTACGGTGAGGAACGCTTCGAACGGTCAACCGATCACCGGCGCCACGGTTTCCCTGGCGGGAACCGGGCTCTCCACCGCCTCCGGCGCCGATGGGGTCTACACGTTGAGTAATGCACCGGTGGGGCAGCAGACGCTCAACGCCTCCGCCTCCGGGTTCATCCCCACACAAGTGACGATCACGGTCAGTGCCGGACAGACCGTGACGCAGAATATCTCGTTGTCACCCATTCTGGCCGGCGGAGAGGTCCGGATAACTTTGAATTGGACGAAGGACTCGAACGGCGGTCCGGATGACCTCGATATGCACCTGGGCGGCCCAAACCCGGACGGTTTCTCGTGCTTTGAGGTCTCCTTCCTGAACCTGGGGAGTCTTACCAGCCCGCCGTTCGCCATGCTTGAGGTAGACAACATTGAGATCAATGGCCATCCGCCGACCGAAACCATCCGGATCGCCCGGAGGACACCCGGGATTTACCGGTTCTTCGTGGACAATTTCGGCGCCGAGCGGCTTGACGGGATCTCCAGATCTGTAGCTACGGTTCAAGTCTTCGGGGACAGCGGCCTCTTGTTCAGCGCGACCGCCCCGGCGGGTTCGGGCTTCATCTGGAACGTGTTCACGCTCAACGGTGAGACGGGGGTCATCACTCCGGTCAACCAGTACTCGTTCTTACCGCCGCCGTTGGAGCCGTGTCATTAGGAGGTCATATCGTCTCGACGCTGACTTCAACGTCCATCTGTTCCCGCGAGTTGCCCTTGTAAATGCCGCGCGTGGGCGGCACATCGGCGTAATCCCGTCCGATCGCCACGCGCACGTAGTTGGCGTTCTGGCGTACGTTGTGCGTGGGGTCGAGCGAGACCCAACCGGTTCCTGAGAGGAACACATCCACCCAGGCATGCGAAGCGGCGCTGCGTGACTCGCGTGCCCGCGGGCTGTTCAAGTAGCCGCTGACATACCTCGCCGGCAAACCGGCGATTCGGCAGGCCGCGATCATCACATGGGCGTAGTCCTGGCATACGCCGCGACCGAGATGCAGGGCCTCATCGGCCCGGATCTTCACGTCGGTCACGCCACGTTCGTAGCTGAGCGCCCGATGAACCCTTTCCGTCATCGCCAGCGTGATCGGAATGGCCAGCGCCATCAGCGCCGCAGAGCGCCACTCCCAGAAACCGACCAGGGAGACCAGGACCACAAGAATGATCGCTTCGTAGAGGCTGACCATGAACAGGTTCACGCTTTCCTCGACCTGTAGCGGCTGATCGCTCGTGCGCGCCATCATCAGGTCCTCGGGCAGTTGCGGCTTCATGCAGGCGAGCGCGGCATCCACCTCCTTGCCGAATTCGCCGATATTCTCGCCGGAGCGCATCTGGATCGACAGCGTGATGGCACGCATCCGCTGCCATCGACCATCCGTGCCTTTTCCATAGTAGAAATTGAGATAGCGGGGCGGACTGTCGTACGCGCGAATGATTCCCGGGAGATCCCGGAGGTAGACGGGGCTGCCGTGGTCCGAGAAGGTGACGACCACGTCGCCGATCTCCTTCTCGTTCTTGAACTCACCCGATGGATCGATGGTGATGTTCTTGCCCTGGACATCAATCTGTCCCCCCGGCAGAATAATGTTCCGGGCCTTCAGGATGTCCGGAAGTTGTCCCGGAGATATGCCGTACCCGGCCAGACGCTCCTGGGAGTAGACCAGGTAAATCTTCTCGTTCAGCAACCCCTTGCGCTCGACCTTCGAAACCCGGGGCACGGTCTTGAGCGTTTTTTCCATCAAATCCGTCAGGTCGTCCAGCTCGCGATAGCTGTACTTGTCGCCTGCGATCGCAGCAATCCGGGCCTGGGTGTCCGCCGGATCACGGATCACCAACGGTTCCCATGTGTCCCGATGGAGGGCCGACGGGGGCAATTGCCCGGTCATGTATTCTACGATAGTAAATCGCGATCCGGCGTCGGAGGGCGAAGCTCCCGACCGGACCTGTTCAACAGCTTGCCGGATCGAAGCGGCACGGACCTCGATCTCGGTTAAGCTCGCCTTCGGACTCGCCACGGTCAGCATCAACGCCGCCGTGTCACCGAAATCCCGGATGATCTCTTCTTCACTCTTGCCGTGAGCCATGACGGACTCCGTTCAACCAGGGAAAGCGCGATTTAGGGTATGATCTGCACCTCTTCTCCGTCCACGATGCGCGATCCGCCGGTGGTGACCACCCGATCGCCGGCGTTCACGCCCGAGCGTACGGCTACCCGGTTGCCGTAGGCTTCGCCCAACGGAGCGTTCCGCTGACGGACCCGCGGTTTGCCGGCCTCGACTTCCACCACGAACAGCGCATACTGATAGGGCCGATCTTTGGACCTGAGAATGGCATTCAAGGGCACCACCAGCGCCTCCAATAGGATGGTCGACACGGCCTTACATGATCCCGGCAGCGCCCGGATCAGGGGCCCCAGAAGGTCAGATTCTCACGATGGGCGCAGTCATGCTATATAGTCACCTTCGGGGAGCACCCAACACCCGATTCCCGTGGAGGAGAGAAGAATGAAATTTCTGGTAATGTGGGAGATCGACATCACCGGACTGCGGGCGGAGACCATGCATGCGGTCATGCGGATGCCGGAATACGCAAAGAAGATCCGCAGTCAGGGCAAGCTGGTCGCTCGTTATCACATTGTGGGGAAGAGGCCAGGGATTAGGGGCCAGAGGCCAGGGATTAGGGGCCGGTGGTCAGTGGTTTGTGATTAGATTCTGGCTGTCGGCTGGGCGGAGCTGGACGAGGACTATCCACAAAGGGCTTCAATCAATCCCCTGACCCCTGACCTCTGACCCCTGACCTCTGACCCCTGACCTCTGACCCCTGACCCCTAGCTCTCGACGGTTTCTCCCGTATAAAGGTACCTCTTGATCTTCCGTGTTGTGGTCTTCTCGAACTCCCCATCACGAATGGTGAATCGCTTCACCGCCTTGTAGGGAGCGAGCTGGCGGTTGCACCGCCTGACTTCCTCCCGGATGACCGGCTCGATTCGATCGCGGTCCAGGGCCCTGGGATCCCCGCCTGCCTTGCTCGCAAGGTACTCCTTGTTGGGGACGAGGATCGCCTGAACCTCTGCCTCCCGAGGATCAGCTCCCCCCCAGACCATACATTCCAGAATATAAGGACTCTTCAGCAATTCAGCTTCGATCTCCTCGGGGTAGACGTTTTTCCCGCCTTTGGTGACGATCACCAGTTTCTTTCTTCCTAGGATGTGCAGGAATCCATCCTTGTCCATACTTCCAAGATCTCCGGTATGAAGCCAGCCTTCGCGGATCGCCTCAGCCGTCGCTTCCGGGTTGCAGTAGTAGGCTTGCATCACATTGTCTCCGCGCACCAGGATCTCATCCTCCTCGATCCGGATGTCAGTTGATTCCAGTGGAAGTCCGGCGGCATCGTCTCTGAAAGCCCGGTCGCGATTGACGGCGATCAAAGGGGAGGCCTCAGTCATGCCGTAGCCCTGGAGGAAAGGGATGCCCAGTTGCCTGAATCCCCGCGCGACCCGGGGGTTCACGGCCGCGCCGCCACAGATCAGCAGTCGGAGATGACCACCGAAGCGCTGATGCACGGTTCGGAAAATGAATTTGCGCAGGTTCAAGCGGAGCAGGGCCTCGGTCAGATTGGCGATTCCCATGCCAAACTTGAACCTGCCCTCCCCGCGTTCGGAAATGGCTTCCATGATCTTCTTATAGATGGTCTCGAAGAGCAGCGGGACACCGAGAAGGACGGTTGAACGGGTCTCGACCAGATTCTCGGCCAGCCGCCGGAGATGCTCACCGTAGGAGATCGTCGCCCCGCGATAGAGGGGAACAAGAAAGCCGCACGTACATTCATAGGTGTGATGGAGAGGAAGCACCGACAGGAACCGGTCCCGCTCGTCCACATAAACGGAACGGCAGGTGTCCATGATGCTGGTGGCCAGATTGCGATGCGAAAGCATCACACCCTTCGGGTTTCCCATGGTTCCCGACGTATAGATGAGGGCTGCCAGATCGCCGGGCTTGACCTGATGAGCGCTAATGGCGCGCGCGGGCTGGAACGCGGGTTCGCTGCCGGATCGGAGCAATGCGCCGAAGCTGAGGGCTATCCCGTTCTCTAAATTCGAGTCCATGTTGATGATCCGCTCCAGACGGGAAAGCCGGGACTGCAATGCTGTCAACATCTCCACCCATCGTTCGCTGGCGATTGCGAAGCGGGCTTCGGAGAGGTAGAGCGTCTGAAAGACTTCCTGCTCACGAAGTTCCTTGTCGATCGGCACACAGACGGCACCGCCGGTCGCGATGGCCAGGTAGCTGATCGCCCACTCCGGCCTATTCTCGCTCAGGATGGCGACCCGATCACCCGGCCGGATGCCCATCGCTTCGAGTTCGGCGGAGAGCGACTGCACGGCACGGCCCAATTCAGTGTAGGTCATCGGCCGATATGCACCCTGTGTCTTGATCTGAAGCGCGATCCGACGGCCGAACCTATCCACGCTCTTCCAAAACATGTCCTGGAGGTCTGTGATGGGCTCAACCGCGTAGTATGGATACTTCGCTCGCATGGATTTCACCGGAAAGGAGTCAAAAGGGCATGAATGATAACCACCGGTAGAGCTGACTACAATATGGCTCATCGACCGTGCTCCTGAACCCGAGGCTTGGAAGGAATCGGATGGATCCGTCTATTCAGGGTTGAAATGAATGGGGCCAGTCTTTTATTTCACATCGGAAATGCCGGGCGGAATGATCGAGTTAATCATTTTCTCGAAGTCTTCGGGCCCAGATGATTCCATCAGCATTACCTGCACTATTTGTGGCCGGCCCGTTCCCGAAGCCGGCGGAATCTGGCATAATGCTTGCATCTGAGGGGTGGGTAAATCTAACCGGAGTGAATGGAAGTCACTCTCGGAGTCTTCATAGATTGAGCACGAGTCCCTGGGAGGAGCATGTTGAACCAACTTTCCAACCTTTTCCGATCTGAAGAGGGCCAGGGTCTGGTCGAATACACGCTCCTGATCTCATTGATCGCGCTGGTTACGATCGGCACGCTCACGGCGATGGGACAGGGTATCGTCAGTACTCTTTACGGGGGCATCACGGTAGCCCTGTAGATTCCACGAAGGTTTAGGATAGCGCTCAAGCCTCAACGCAATCTCGGTTTACCTCTCTCTGTGTAGGTGCGCGACACCTGCACCTTACTCCCTTATTCAATTCCAGAACGTCCGATCAGTGAATTGAAGTCTTTCGTGATGACCTCCGGATAACGGCCCGCCTGCCCAGGAGGCGGTCTCTAACTGCGCGAGTCATCCGTCGCGGAGCCTGGTCTGGGGGGACTATGGGTTCTGAATTGTCGTCAGATTCCTCTCGTTGAACCACGCGTTTGCTGGCTTGGCGGCCAGGGAAAGCGTACCCTTCACTCATTCGGGTTGCCATGGAGGTTTCTTTGACCGGGACGGGCTATCGAATATGACTCGAACGACGTTGCTCTGGATTTCGCGGAAGATGTGGCGCCGCCACCTGATGGTCACGTTGCTGGTTTCGACGATCGGCGCTTCCATGGCGTCTCACCCGAATACCGGATATGGCAAGAATTTCCCATCCGGGCCGGTTCGTCGGCAAGCCCCGGTTGTTTCGGCGGTGGGTAAGACACCGCTGTTTTTTGAATTCAACCGCGGGCAGTTCGACGGAGGCTTCGAGTTCCTGGCAAGAGGCCTGGGGCGTGACCTTCGGATTGCACCCGCAGAGATGATTCTTGAAGTTGGAGCGCCCGACGGAGAACAGGAAGGTGGAGGAAGGGCGGAGCCTCGCTGCGGAAATGCAGTGGCGCCAGGGCGATATATCCGCATGAAGTTGTTGGGAGGGAATCCGCAGGCTTCGCTGAGAGGTGTGCAGG
>JACQTD010000074.1 GCA_016210985.1 Acidobacteriota bacterium | reverse complement strand
CAAGCCGCCGCGGTACCGGCCCCACAGGGACCGGCCTATTTGCCCTCCGGGTAAGCCGTGTGAACACGGCTGAGGCTGGGAAACCGTCTCTGCGGTGGTTATTGATTCACTTGGCTTCCACTTGCAAAATGTAGAAACTCCAGGGGCCGCTTACGTGGCCAGGTGGGGATTGACCGGGTCATCATCAGGAATACATCAATCTCGATCACACTTTTTGGAGAGGAACCAAGTCTTGCAGGAGTCAGAATTGAACTTGAATCGAACCATGCTCCGCTTGTCGCTCGAGAACCCGTTGGGTTATCATTATATTCTTTCGCACTGAGTTTGAACGCCGCCCGTTCTTGCGATGCCATAGGGTTCGCAGTAGAAAAAACCGGATAGGCATTCAGGCTTCCATCAGGAGCACCGATATGTTGAAGTTCTCCATGATTGCTGTTTTCGTCATTACGATTTCGAGCATGCACACGATCGCAAGCAGGTTTTCGCAAGTCCGCGCCGAGGCCGCGGCCGGGTTGAGAACGGTTGCTCATAAGAGTGGCCGGGAGCGGGAGGCTGGGAAGCGCGCTCAAGGCATCAGTAGTAAAACGAAAGCCGGCCCCGCGAAATCCGGGACCCGGAGCGGCTCCGCTCGTGCCGAGTCCCCCGTGACGAACGCTTACGAGTTCGGTGTCGCCACCGTGAATCCAGTCGGCGAGATGGTCGAGCGCCGAAAGTGGCATGCGCGGTCCTTCTTTGAGGAATTGGATAGAGCGGTCAGGATCCGGATGGTGGAGGTTCCAGGGGGGTCGTTTGAAATGGGTGCGGAGAGTCCGGAAGGACCTTGTGAAGGGAGCGAAGCTCCGGTGCACAAGGTCCGGATCCGGTCATTCTCCATGGGCGCTTACGAAGTTACCCAGGCACAATGGCGCACGGTAGCCCGGTGGCCGCGCGTCCATCTCATCCTGCAGCCGGATCCGTCCGAAGTGGAGGGGGATCACTTCCCAGTGACCAACATTTCCTGTGGCGAGGCCAGGGAGTTCTGCGCACGGCTTTCCAACAAGACTGGAAGAAAATACCGTCTGCCCTCGGAGTCCGAGTGGGAGTACGCATGCAGGGCGGGAACCACCACCCCTTTCCACTTCGGCGAGACCATCTCGCCTGAGCTGGCCAACTACAACTGCTCGACGCCTTATGAGTCCGGACCAACCGGCAGGTACCATGAGCGGCTCATGCCGGTCGGCTCGGCGGGTGTCGCGAACGCGTTTGGACTCTTTGACATGCACGGGAACGTCTGGGAGTGGTGCCTCGACCCGTTTCACGATGGTTACAACGGCGCTCCCGATGACGGAAGCGTATGGGAACGGGACGGCGATCCCGAGCGCCGGATGCTTCGCGGCGGCTGCTGGAATTGCGCGCCGGAGATCTCCCGCTCGGCTTCGCGCAACGGGCTAGGGCCCGGGAACAAACTCGGCGTCATCGGATTTCGATTGGCGTTGTCGAATTAACAAGCATTTGAAGTATGGGAGGAATCCTACGATGAAAGTAATCAGCAGACGCCAGTTCATGGGCACCGCGGGTGTCGCGGGCTGGGCGGCTTCGCGCGGCGTTTCCAGGCTTTTCGCGGCGGGCTCTCTACGCCAGTCCGGACCCACCTACCCTCAACTCGAACCCACGCGGGCGATCAACTTCACTCGCCCGCTCCGGCTGCCCTCGACCGATGGCGGAATGTTCGGCATTTTTCAACCTCCGGACAGCTTCGAGATCACGGCCAGGATGTCGATGGCGGAACTCGTGCCCGGCGCCGTTACACCGCTGTGGAACTTCGAGGTCGAATCCGCCGGGAAGCGGTTCATGAATCCGATCATTCGGATACCCCGAAACGGGCGTATCCGCGCCAAACTGAAGAATGAACTCCTGGAGCACTCGATCATTCACTGGCACGGGCTGAATGTCGACTGGCGCAACGACGGACATCCGATGTACGAAATCGGACCGGGTGGAACCTATGACTACGATTTCCCGATTCTGAACCGGGCCGGCACCTACTGGTACCATCCGCACGCGCACGGAAACTCTGGCATGCAGGTCAACCTGGGTCTCGCCAGCTTTTTCATCGTTGAAGACGACGAGGAGATCCAGCTGCGCAACGCGCTGGATTTGACATTGGGTCAGACGGACATTCCGCTGATCCTTCAGGACCGGCGGTTTAACGAAGGCGCCTTCAGCTATGACCCGAACGAGGAGGATCTGTTATCTGGTTTCCTTGGCGACGTGATCCTTGTGAACGGAACGGTGAATCCTTTCCTCGATGTCCAGTCCAGGATCTACCGATTTCGGATCCTGAACGGCTCGAATTCAAGGAATTACCGGCTCGCGCTCACCAACGGCTCGAATCCGGTTCCGTTCACGATTATCGGCAACGATGGAGGACTCCTCGACCGGCCTTACCCGGCCAGTCAGGTCTTTCTTGCCCCGGCCGAAAGGGTGGATGTGCTGATCGATCTCAGGTCAGCCCGGGACGGCGACGTCTACTTCCTCGAGAGCCGCGATTTCGATCCCATGCACCGTGAACATGATCACGGTGTACCCACGCGCACGCGCGTATCTTTCCTTCCTGATGGCTTCCAGTTCTTCGTGCTGAAGCTGAACGTGAAGGGAACCACGGCCTATGACAAGTCGATTCCGCAACGGCTCAGCGAAATCATCCCGATTTCCGGCATGTCGGACAGCGCCGGAAAGGTCTTCAGTTTCGAAGCTCCCGATCTTCACGACGATTACAGAACCTGGAAGATCAGGGTTTGCGATCCGACGCCGGAGGGCACCTTCTGCGTGGAGCACAGCTTCGAAATGGACAGCTTCCCGGTGGTCGTTCAAAAAGGGACGCCCCAACTCTGGCAGATGGTTAACGAGAATTTCAGCATGCCTCACCCCATGCACCTGCACGGATTCCAGTTTCAGGTGCTCCAGCGGAGCGGCACTCCCGCGCAGGCGGCCGTCTCGGTCATCGACGGCCAGGGGCGCCTGGCTACTGACAAGGGCTGGAAAGACACGGTAAACCTGTGGCCGGGCGAGAGCGTGAGGGTCGGCGTCGATTTTTCACACCCGTTCACCGGCGAACAGAATTACCTCTACCACTGTCACATCCTCGAGCACCAGGACAAGGGGATGATGATCAATTACAAAGTCGTCTGACCACGGCTCGGCTAAATCGGACTCTCGGCCGGATGGACAAAAAGGCGGCGGTGGCTCTCCGAAGAGCACCACCGCCAGAGAGGGGTTCAAAGCGACACGCGCTTGAGGAGGACTCGATTCGTCCCAGCGGGGATGGATAACCCTCTAACGGCAACGGCGTAGGGCTTTTGGTCGTAGGGGGTGAGCGGCCCTGCCACCCCCGGCATTGCGCCATACTGAATTGCCAATCCGTATTTCTTACGACCCCACAGCCGGGGGTGGCAGGGCCGCCCACCCCCTACAGGCAGGTACGATCAATGATGCAGGCTATTCCCCACGGGTACTGAAGAAATAGCTGAACCCGATCAGCGCCGTATTCTGGCTTCCTACGATCCGGCCAAGATGCTTGCTGAAGAAATCGTGATCCGAGAAGTCCCGGCGAAATTCGAAGCGCGTGAGCAGGTTACCGGCGAGCTTGAACTCCTGCGTGAGCGTGATTCCCTTCAGCGTCTGGGCCGTGCCGGTTGTGAAACCGTCGTGATCGTTGAAGACCTCGAACCGGGGTGAAAAGGCGCATCTGTCCGAGAAGGCATAACGCAAGTAGGCCGCCAGCCCGCTCCAGTGACCGCTCCTTCCATCTGAGAGTTCGTCCCTTCCATAGTCGTAGTTGGCCATCAAGGTCAGCTTATCGTTGGCCGCGAAGCTCACCGTCGCGTCATAGAGGTGGCGCCAACGGGTGTTGTCGTTAGTCTGCTCAGGACCGACCATGTAATGCTGGTAAATTGCCAGCCGCTTGGTCGGGGTAAGATCCAAACCCAAACCCACCGTCTTCCCACCGTTGTTGTCGTTGTGATTGTTCCACCCATTGACGAGAAACGCGTTCATGCCAACCTTGTCGTTGAAGCTGTATTTCGCGCGCAGCCCCATGTGGTAATAGGGAATCGCATAAGTGAACAGGAACGAGCGCGAGTAGTTGAAGTTGTCCTTCGTTTCGATCACCTCCGCCCCGTGGGGCGTGACGAAAAGGCCATAGTCGACCGTCAACCCCGAGCCCACCGGAGCTACATAGCTTATATAAGCCTGCTGGAGATGCCTGATCACACTGCTCCCGGGGTCCGCAGCGTGCACAAGCTCCATGGTAGGACCGTAGCCCAGGTCCAATCGGAATCCGAGAGGATCTGTGAGGTCGTTCTTCTTTTCGAAGGAGAGTTCGACATAGTTGAGGTTGAAGTTGTTGTGGAGAAGATCGAAGTTCCTCCCAGTGTTGTTGTTCCCGTCAGGATGGTTGAAATTGTAAGAGTAATACGCATCAACGATGCCGCTGACTTCGGTCTTGCGGAAGAAATTGAGGAATCCTCTATCCTTCTCGGCGTCGGCCTGGATTGTTGCGACTTCTTCCTTGATGGCGGCCATCTCCGCCGCGGTCGGGGTCCCCGCCGGCGCGGCTTCGCTTATTTTCACGAGCCGGCTTTCAAGTTCACGGATCCGGGCTTCGAGTTCGGCGAGGTGCCTGGCCATCTCCGCGGGATCGGCTTTGGCGGGATCGGGAATCTTTTTCGCCGGATCGGCCGCCGTCTCTGTGCGACTGGTCGCGGCGGTATCACGCTTGACGGTTTCGACGCTTTCGGGCTTCAGCTCGTCGCGCTGCCGCGCCGACACGCTCGATCCGAGCGAGGCGGCGATCAGGAAGATCAGCGCCCACGGGACGAGGCAAGTGAATTGAGGAACTGCGTTTAATCGGTGCTTCTTGAATATTCTCATTGGGTGGCTCCTCCAAGGGTGGCCTGCGCGGCGGCGCGGATGTTGGCTGCAGAAGGTCAGATCAGCGCCGGGGATTCGCGACGCCGCCGCACAGTCAGGTATTCAAAGGATAAGGGATCCGGTTTCTAAACCGCTAATTCACTGTGCTCCCCGGTGCGAATGCGGATCGCGTCTTCGACGGGGAAGACAAAAATCTTGCCGTCTCCGAACTTTCCGGTCCGCGCCGTCTTGATGATGGCGTCGATCGCCCCTTCAAGCAGTTCCTCGTCGAGGACGATTTCAATTTTTACCTTGGGCACGAATTCCACCTGGTACTCACTTCCGCGATAGACCTCCGTGTGCCCTTTCTGACGGCCGAAGCCTTTGACTTCACTGATCGTCATGCCCTGTACGCCAAGCGTCTGCAGGGCGTCCTTGACGCCCTCGAGCAGATGCGGCCGGACAATTGCTTCAATCTTTTTCATGACTTGCCTCCGTTTCTAAATTACCGCGGCTTGCGGCATGCGGAACCACTGCATCGCTTGAACTAGTCCAGCGCGTAGCCTTCCTCGCCGTGCTGGCTGAGGTCCAACCCCTGGACCTCCTCCTCCTCCCGCACTCTCAGTCCCACCACGACATCCACGATCTTGAGAATGATGAAGGACCCGATCACCGCGATCAGGATCGAGATGCCGACGCCGATGATCTGGTTGACGACTTGTCCCCCGTTTCCTTCGAGCAGTCCCACCGGAAGCGCGTTGCCGGCTTCATCCTTGAACATCGGGTTGACGGCGCTGGTCGCAAGCACGCCGGTCATGATGGCGCCGATGGTACCGCCTGCGCCGTGGACGCCGAAGACGTCGAGCGAGTCGTCATAACCGAACCGTTTCTTTACTTCCGAGCACATGAGGAAACAACCGACACCGGCGATCAGTCCGATGATCAACCCCGAACTCGGGGTTACGAATCCGGCGGCCGGCGTAATGCCGACCAGCCCCGCGACCGCACCCGAGATCGCGCCCAGCACCGTGGGTTTCCCTCTGCGCAACCATTCCGCGAACATCCAGCCCAGCGTGGCCGCGGCGGCGGCGAAGTGGGTGGCCACGAAGGCGCCGGTTGCCAGCGAACCGGCCGAGAGCGCGCTTCCGGCATTGAAGCCGAACCAGCCGACCCACAGCAGGCAAGCGCCGATCACACTGAGCGCCAGGCTGTGCGGCGGCATGGGTTGTTTCGGATAGCCCAGCCGCTTCCCGAGGACCAACGCGCAGACCAGCGCGGAGAACCCGGAAGAAATATGGACCACGGTTCCGCCGGCGAAGTCGAGCGCCGGCACCGTGCCGCCGAGCACCGCGTTGAGGAACCCGCCTTTCCCCCACACCATATGCGCGAGCGGGAAATAGACGAAGGTCACCCAGAGCACCATGAAGACCAGCATGGCGCTGAACTTCATCCGTTCGGCGAACGCGCCGGTGATCAACGCGGGCGTGATGATGGCGAACATCAATTGATAGACCATGAAGGTCTGCTGCGGGATCGTCGCGGCGTAATTGCCATTGGGCTCGGCGCCCACCCCGTGCAGCATGAAGTAACTCATGTTGCCGAAGAAGGGCGTCCCTTCAGCGAAGGCCAGGCTGTAACCGTAAATCGCCCAGATCACCGTGACGACCGCCATCAGCATGAAGCTCTGCATCATGGTCGCGAGCACATTCTTCTTCCGCACCAATCCACTATAGAACAAGGCGAGGCCGGGTCCGGTCATCATCAGCACCAGCGCCGCACACACCATCATCCACCCGTTGTCCCCGGCCGATTGCGCGCTGCTCACGGCACCCTCGATCTTCGTCAGCCGTTCCTCCAACGCCGGATCCGCGGATTGACCCAGGGCGGTACCGACCCCTGAATACAGCATGAACAAGGCCACCACCAAGCCTTGTCCCCACACAAGTGATTTCGACATGGCATTCCCCTCTCGAAGGATTTGACTTCTTCTCTTTTTGTTTTTTCATTTGATGCCTTCCTGCGCACTACTCCGGTCATTCAGCGCGAGCCGGACGGCCGCCTCCACCGGCGGGATGGCTTCGTCCGCCAGGCGTTCCCCCGCGGCGTCGGTGATGTAAAAAATGTCGAGCGCGCGGTGCTTCTCCGTCGCCACCTTGGCGAAGGCGATGTCGAGGTCGAGCCCGGCGAGCGTGCTCGCGATCTTATAGGCAAGTCCGAGTCGGTCGCCGGTTCGGATCTCCAGAATCGTGCTCCGCGCCGATGATCGATTGTCCCAGGTGATCCGGGTGGGCAAGGGCGCAACCTGCCCCCGCCGTCGCCGCGGAACCTGCGCGCGCAACCGCCGCGCGACCGCTGCCGCCAGGTCGGTCTCCCCTCCGAGCGTGCGTTTGATCTCCCGCTCCAACTCCTCCCAGCGGGAGCGCTCCGTGATCGGCTCGCCATCGCTGTCCCGGACTTTGAACGATTCGATGGCGATGCCGTCCGCCCGCGTATGGAGCTGGACGCTCAGGATGTTGATGCCTTGCGCCGTGAGTGTTCCAGCTACGGCGGCGAAGAGCCCGCGGCGGTTCCGGGCACAAAGGTGGAGGTCGGTACAACGAGCCTGCGCATTGAACCGGTAACTGAGGCCCGCCGCCTGCTTTCGAAGGGTCTGCGCGAGGCGCAGGTGCTCAAGGATGTCGTCGCTCGAGGTGTAACGGGCGTAATCGTCCGGGAGGAGCGCAAGATGGGTCCGCACTTCTTCGCCTCCCGAATTCCCGCTCAATTGTTCCACCAGCACCTCCACCATCCGTCCGGCGCCGCCGGCTTCGTCGATCGCGGGTTCGAGCACCGCCCGCGTCTTCAGGTGGAGCTCCCACAACAGCGCATCCTTCCATTCGTTCCATACGCCCGGTCCCACGCCGTGCAGATCGCCATAGGTCAGCAGCGTCAGCATATTCAGGTGGTCGAGTGTGCCCACTTGCGCCGCGAAACCTTCGATCACGCGCTGATCCGAAAGGTCCCGCCGCTGGGAGGTCTGCGCCATCACCACGTGCATCCGCACCAGCCAGGCGATGTCCGCCGTCGGTCCGTGAGGGAGGCCCAATCTCGCGCAGACGCGGCCGGCGATCACAATGCCCTTTTCCGTGTGCCCTTCCCCCAGACCCTTGCCGATGTCGTGCATCAGTAGCCCTAAGTGAAGGGTGGCCGGGTCGAGCACATCGCGGTAGATCTGACGATAGCGTTCCAGGTTCCGGCCCGTGGACTGGATCAGCGCGTCGAGCGATTCGATGGCCAGCAGGATGTGCTCGTCGATCGTGTATCGATGGTAGAGGTCGTGCTGCACCAGGCAGGTGATGCGTCCGAACTCAGGGAGATACCTGCCTAGAAATCCGGTCTCATACATCTGCCGGAGCACAGCGCCGGCTTGTCCGCAATGCCGGAGCAGATCCATGAATGCGGCGGCCACTTCCGCTGAGGTCCGGAACCGGCGATTGATCACAGGCATCCGGCCGCGGAGGTCTTCCAGCCACGCAAGGTCGAGGCTGCGGCCGTCCGCGGCGCCCTCCTGGTATGCACGCATCAGGCCGGCGACGTCCACCGGCTCATGCGCATTCGCGGGCTCGGGTGTTTCGCCCCGCGCCGGGTGACCCCGGAGGGCCGCGGCTTCCCGCATCCGGCCCAGCCAACCGCTACGCCCCCGCTGCGCGACCGCGCGGTCGAAGTAGAGCGCCGAGCAGCGCTGCATTCGGCGAGCGTGGACGTAATACTCGCGCATGAAGATCTCTGAATCCCGGAGCGCGGGCGTCCCGGCGTAACCGAGATTGGGCGCCACCCGCGATTGCAGGTCGAGCGTGAGCAGGTCGGCGCGGCGGCCAGTGAAAAAATGAAGGTCGTTCCGGACCCGTAGAATGAAGTCGTAAGCCACCCCGATCGCCCGGGCATCCGGTTCCGGCATCAGGCCCGCCGAAACCATTTCGGCGAGATTCGAGTATCCATGCGCGACCCGTGCGGCCCAGAGCATCGAGTGGAAGTCCCGCAACCCTCCCGCCGACTCCTTCACGTCCGGCTCCTGCAGGCAGGCAACTTCCCCGAACTTGCCGTGCCGGCTGGCCCGTTCGGCCTCTAGATCCTCCAGCACCGGAGTTCGCCGACCCCCGGCGATCTCCGCCTCCATCCGGCGTGCCAGTTCACGGAAGAGCTCGTCACTTCCCCAGAGCAGCCGCGCATCCAGCAACGCATTGCGGGAGGTCGAATCCCCGCGGGCCATCTCGAGGCACTCGCTCATCGAGCGGCAGCTGTGACCGACCGTGAATCCGGTATCCCACAGCGAATAGAGGAGCGCCTCACTGAGGCGGGCGGCGCCCTCGGCCGTCCCTTTTCCACGGTGCAGGAACATCACGTCGATATCCGATTGCGGCGCCAGTTCCTGACGGCCGTAGCCCCCGAGGGCAATGATCGCGTAGCGCCCTTCCGCCTCGCCCCGCGACTCCCCGACGGCCAAACGGGCGAGCCCCTGGATCATCAGATCCACGATCAGACTGCGGGCGGCCACGATCTTTGAACCGCTGATCCCGTAACGATGGCGCAGCTGGAGCCGCCGGGTCTCCAGCCGGAGATACTTCTTGAGCGCCGCAAGCCGCTCCAGCGGGTTGGACTGCCGTTCGATAGAACGCCACCCTTCCCCGGCCTGCTGCCGGATCGTTTCGAGGTCTATCAACATTTCAGACGTATCCGAAGGAGGTGCGAGCAATCCGAGTGCCAAACCTTCGGTGGACCCCGGCTGATCTCGCCCGGACCGCTCTCTGACGCGGTCTTCCCGCATCCCGGCGCCTTTGTGGAGCCCTCCGGGGTTCGGTTCATATCCTACAACGATGTAGCTTCCGAACCCGGTTCCGACATGTGCGTAACCGCCATCGATCCCGGCACGGTACCGGAGCGTCGCGGAGTCCCGGCGGGGGTCCTCTCTCCGCCGCCGGGACGGGTTCCGGGGGCGGAGCCGCTAGAGGCAATCAAACAAAAATGTGGGAATGGAATTCAAGTGCTACAACATCGTGCCCGACTTTGCGGCGTGACGGACGCCCCGCGCATCGCGTGTCGCCGGCAGCCCGCAGGCCGTTCTTGACACCGGACGCGCCGGGCTGCGCATAATCCCGCTCTTTCGCGCGGCGGTGATGCTCGATCGTTATAGAGAGGAGTTCTCCGGATTTCACCGCGATCTGGCGCAAGCCGGGTACGAGTACGGAACCGGCTCGCGGACGGGCTGGGATCCGGCGGCTTGCCTGGGCCGCTATGACGGTCTCTTCCGTCCCGAGACGATCGCTGAGTTGCGGAGGGAATGGGAAGCGACCCCGGAGAGCCTGCCTTCGCAGCGGGCAGGCGTTCGCGCGCTGGTCGTCTTTGCGGAGCGGGGGTGGGTCGAGGGCGGCACGTGGGCTCAGGACCCCGACCCGGGCGACGGCGCATCCGCCTTGAGAGCCGGGCTCGCGGCCTTCGCGCCCTGCTGCCTCGACCTGGAGACCCCGGCCGGGGCCCGGCATCGGTCACCCGCCGACCGAAAACGAGACTATCGGACCCATCTCGAATCACTGGAGGCGGGCGACGCCCGCCGGGCAGGCCGGATCGCCGAACGGGAGGAGCGTGCGTGCCGGCTCGGATACCGGGGCCGTCTCGCGATGATCGCGTCGCACACCGATTCGGACTTCGAGGCCGCGCTGGCCGTTTCGCGAGACTGGATGGAGCGGAGCGGGGAGGCCTTCCGCGCTCAGCTTCCGGGAACCGTTTCACGGAGACTCCACCTGCGGATGGAGGACGCGGTCCGGTTCGACGAGGTCTACTTTCGAGCCCTCGAGTGGTACCTGGCGGACTTTCCCGACGTTCGGATTGAGATCGTTTTCCGGGAGATGTGGGCAGGTCTCGGGCTGAAGCTGGATCAGTTGCGAAATCTGGAGATCACCGGCGGCGCCGGACGCGGTTTCGGAGCCCGTGCATTCTGCGCGCCGATACGCGTGCCGGAAGAGGTCAAGCTCGTCTACGACACCGCGGCCGGTCCACGGGCCGTAAGGTCATTCCTTCATGCCGGTGGACATGGCCTGCATCGCGCGCGGACTTCACCGGCGATTCCGGTCGAGTTCCGATACGGCGGAGACCCGGCCGTTGGTGAAGCTTATGCCGGCCTGCTCGAATCCCTCATCGATGACCCGCGCTGGTTGGAAGCGATGATCGGATTCACGCCGGATGCGGACCGGCTGGAAGCGGTGAAGCTGGCCCGGTTGCTCGCGCTGCGGCGCGCCACCGCGCTTCTCGAGTACGGGTGGGAACGAAGCGGTGCCGCGCCGGACGCTTCGAGTGGCCGGCAGTACGCGGCGCTGCTGACGGAAGCCACCGGATTCCGATACCATCCGGCCGAGTGTCTCTTCGAGGCCGAGTCCATCTGCGCGGCGGCGACGACCCTTCGCGCCGCTGCGCTGGGATCGCTGATCCGGGAGCACCTGCGGAGCTGTTTCGGCCGCGAATGGTGGCGGCGGCGAAAGGCGGGTGAATTCCTGATCGACCTCTGGAGCGCCGGGCAGCGGTACTCGGCGGAGGAACTTGTCCGGCTCGGAGGATTTGGTGCGTGGTCGTACGAACCCATGTGGGCCGAGCAACTGGGTGATTGAGCCGCCTGCCGACACGCCATCCCGCGGGAAGTCGAATCGGAATGGAGGGAGGATGAGATGGATCGAGTGAGCGGCCGGGTGTCATCGTTCCGCCGGCTTACGGTGGACCTGGGCGCGCGCAGTTATGACATCGTAATCGGGGCCGGCGCCCTGGCGTCAGCGTCGAGAGAGCTTCGCCGCGCGGGGGTAAAGCCGGGATCGAAACTTGCAGTCGTGTCGAGCCCCCGAATCCTTCGACTGCACGGCGCGGCGTTGCTGGAATCGCTGGCCGAAGGGGGATACCAGACCGGGACGATCTCCATACCGGAGGGCGAGCGAAGCAAGTCCCTGTCGATGTCGGCGCGGCTCTACGAATCGCTGGCCCGGCAGCGAGTGGATCGGTCGGGAGTTCTTCTGGCCCTCGGCGGGGGCGTCGTCGGCGATCTTACGGGCTTCGTCGCCGCCACTTACCTTCGGGGAATTCGCTATGTGCAGGCGCCGACGACCCTGCTGGCCTGCATCGACAGTTCCGTTGGAGGCAAAACGGGCATCGACCTCCCGGCGGGGAAGAATCTGGTCGGTGCGTTCCATCAACCGAGCCTGGTCCTCACCGACCTGAGGGCGCTCGGGACGCTCCCGCGGCGACAGATCCGATCCGGCCTTTACGAGGCGATTAAATGCGCCATCCTTTGGGATCGCCGGTTTTTCGATTGGATCGAAGGGAACCTCGCATCCCTGCTCGAGGTCGCTCCGGCCAGCACCCGGACGCTCGTTGCCCGCTGCTGCCGCATCAAGGCCGAGGTCGTGGCCCGGGATGAGCGGGAGCTCGATCTCCGCCGGATCCTCAATTTAGGACATACCTTCGGCCACGCCATCGAGGCCGAGCTCGATTACGGGCACTATACCCACGGTGAAGCCGTAGGTCTCGGCCTGAAGCTGTCCGCCGTGCTTGCGGAGCGAACCGGCTCGCTCAAATCGGCTGAGCGCGAGCGCATCCTCCGCCTGGTCGATGCCGTAGGCCGGTTGACGCTGCACCGGAATCTGCGGGCCGTGGCGCTCTACCAGCGGATGATAGGAGATAAGAAAACGGAATCGGGGAGCATCCATTTCATCCTGCCGCGGCGCATCGGCGAAGTGGAAGTGCGAGCCGATCTGCCCCGATCCGCCGTCCTCGCGACGCTCAGGAAATTGGGTCTCGCGTGAGGGGTCAGTGGTCAGCAGTTAGTGGCTGGAGGCGGGAAGTCGCGTATCCGCGGTGACCGAACCTACCCCCGTTGCCAGGCGTGACCGGGCCGG
This sequence comes from Acidobacteriota bacterium, assembly GCA_016210985.1. Taxonomy (GTDB): domain Bacteria; phylum Acidobacteriota; class Blastocatellia; order HR10; family JACQTD01; genus JACQTD01. Next base: position 15,875 of record JACQTD010000074.1, on the reverse strand, counting down.
AGCGCGGTCGCACCGTCCCGGTCAATGCCCTGTCAGCGGAGCTCACGCTCCACTCAAATCAAATGAGCTCAAACCGGCGCCTCGCCGGGGAGGGTCTTGAAGGCGTCCGACGCGTAGGCCTCATTGCCGTGCTCGTGCATGTCGAGCCCATCGACCTCCTCTTCGGGGCTCACCCGGAGGCCGATCGTGGAGGCGATCAGCTTGAAGAAGACCCACATGACCGGGAAGACGAAGATGAAACAGGCCACGATGCCCGTGAGCTGAACGGTGATGGACCCTGAGCCGCTGGTGTCGAATATGCCGGCCGCAAGGGTCCCCCAGGCCCCGTTGACGCCGTGGACGGAGATGGCGCCGACCGGATCGTCCACCTTGATCTTGTCGAAGAAGAGAACGGCGAAGACCACCAGGACTCCGGCGATCAGGCCGATCAGCACCCCGGACAAGGGCGTAACGTTATTGCAGGGCGCGGTGATCGCGACGAGGCCGGCCAGGGCGCCGTTGAGCATCATGGTGGCCTCGGGCTTCTTCAGGACGATCCAGGCGGTGATCATGGCGGCGACCGCGCCGGCGGCGGCGGCCAGATTGGTGTTCACCGCGATGAGCGCAGTGTCCTTAGTCGCCGCGGTGGTGCTGCCGGGGTTGAACCCGAACCAGCCGAACCAGAGGATGAAGACGCCCAGCGTGGCCAGTACCAGGTTGTGGCCGGGCATGGCCCTCGGCTTGCCGTCTTTTCCGTAGCGACCCAGCCGGGGCCCAAGGACGATTGCGCCGGCGAGGGCCGCCCAGCCCCCGACGCTGTGCACGACCGTGGATCCGGCGAAATCGATGAAGCCCAGTTTCTCCAGCCAGCCCCCGCCCTTGTAGAGACCTCCCCAGGCCCAGCTGCCGAAGATCGGATAGATCAATGCGCTGATGAAGACGCTGTAGAGAAGGTAGGAGACGAACTTGGTGCGCTCGGCCATCGCTCCGGAGACGATCGTGGCGGCGGTGGCGGCGAAGACCACCTGGAACATCCAGAAGGCGAAAAGCCAAGGGTCTTTATCCACGCCGAAGTCCGAGAGCATGAACCCGCTCGTGCCGAACCAACCGCTGGGGTTGGCTCCAAACATGACCCCGAAGCCGATGATCCAGTAGGCCAGCGAGCCCGCGCAGAAGTCCATGAGGTTCTTCATGCAGATGTTGACCGCGTTCTTCGCGCGGGTCAGGCCGGTCTCCACCATGGCGAAGCCGGCCTGCATGATGAATACCAGGAATGCCGCCACCAGGGTCCAGGCGAAATCGGCGTGGGACTGCACGAGCTTGATGGCCTCGGCGTTGCCTTCCACCGTAGGGGCCGGCTCGGTGCCCTCGGGCGCGGCCGCCGGCCCCTCCGCGGGCGCCGCGGCCTCAGGAGGAGGACTCGCCGCCTCCTGGGCGTGGCTCGCCGTAAGCAGGCCGAAGACCACGAGGCCCACGGCCATGCTCCAAAGGAGACTCCGCATCAGATGTCGTGCTCTGCTCTTTCTCGCTTCGCTCATGCCACTCCGAGACCTCCGCGTTTGAGTTTCTGCCTCTTCATCAACGACATTCCACCTCCTTGAGGAACTCGTCCTCATCACTTCCTACATGGGCCCCCGCCTCCGCGCGCCGCGCAGTTGTGAACTCCCGGTGCGCGCAGCGTGACTGCGCCGCCCGTGCGCTTTCGTGGTCGGGTACTCCCTTTTGATCGGACAGTTCCAGCAGGGGCAAGGCACGTGCCGGAGTTGCCCCGGAGTGGTCCGGATCGTCAGAACACCGTCTGTGTCAGCGGGTTATGTGCGCTGAAGGGGACGCACGGGCGGTGTGCCAGGTCCGACACTTATGTAGGAATCACGATGCAATGCTGCAAAAACGTTTGCTGGGAGATTAGTCAGGGTTGCCGGGCCGGTGCTCGAAAACGGGCGCAACCGGTCCCGTTCGTCCCGATCGAGCGGCCGATGGTGCGCCGGGGTAGTGTCGGGACGCGTGATCGCCCCGCTCAGGGCGCCGTGGCGCTCCCCGACGCCATCGAGTCGCCGGGAGGATTCACGATGCAACATTTCTGAAGGGTCAATCTCTCAAGGTTACAAACGTGGAGGAGTGAAAAATGGAACCGAAATCACTTTTTTCGACCCGGGACTATTGAACCGGTGCCTGCTGGCCGTTAACCACCGGCCGGTTCGCTCAACGCAATAACAGCTTGAGCGAGGCCTTCAGGAGCGCGGCGGTAGAGTGATCACTCTGCGAACAGATCACGGACGCGACGGTACGCTCCGCCATGGGCCGCGGGTAACCGAGGTTGACGAGCGCGGAAACCACATCATCAGCGACCTGGCTGTCGCTCTCGCCGGCCGATCCCGCGAGGGACGAAGAACGGCCTGCGCCGGCCGCGGCCAACTCCTCAACTCTGTCCCTCAACTCAACCACCAGGCGTTCAGCGGTCTTGCGGCCTATCCCAGGGACGGCGGTCAGCCGGGTAAAATCGCTTCCGCGAATCGAGAGGATGATCTCTTCGGGGCTCAATCCGGAGAGGATGGTGATCGCGAGCCGGGGTCCAATCCCGGAAACCGAGATCAACTTCAGGAAGAGTTGCCGTTCGCGCGAGGTCTGAAAGCCGAAGAGCTGCAGCGCGTCCTCGCGGACATGCGTGTGGATCAGGAGGGCGCAACCCAGTCCGGTCTCGGGTAGTTGATAGTAAGTGGAGAGGGGAACCGTGACTTCGTAGCCCACCCCGCCGACGTCGAGCAGCAGCGAGGTAGGCGACTTGTGGATCAGGGTTCCGGTGAGTCGTCCGATCATGCGTGACCGCCTCGGTTTCCGTGAGATATTTAACCCGTCGCGCGGCGCAGCAACAAGGGCCGGTTTGCTTGACGCTTCTTCGACCGCCATATATCTTGCCTGCCTTCGATGACTGAAAGTGAATCACGACAGGCGTTGGTGGAGATCGGCCGCCGGCTTTATGCCCGAGAATACATCGTCGCCGGCGATGGAAATCTCAGTGTCCGCCTTCCGGGGACGGACGAGATCCTGGCCACGCCGACCGGCGTTTGCAAAGGCTTCCTGACGCCGGAAATGTTGGTGCGCGTGGGTCCCGACGGCAGGAAGCGTGACGGTACTCACGACCCGTCATCGGAACTGGCGATGCATCTGGTGATCTACCGGCTGCGCCCGGACGTCCAGGCGGTGGTCCACGCCCATCCGCCGTGCGGCACCGGGTTTGCGGCGGCCGGATTACCCCTGGACAAGGCCCTGATCTCGGAAGTGGTCCTTACGCTCGGGTGCATTCCGATTGCCGAATACGGAACGCCCACCACGCAGGAACTGGCCGATTCAGTCGCGAACTATGTCCCTCGCTTCGACGCCCTGCTGCTGGCGAATCACGGCGCCCTCACTTACGGACCAACGCTCGAGTCGGCCTACTTTCGAATGGAAACCCTCGAGCATTTCGCACGCATCTCTCTGGTCGCGAGGCTGCTCGGCGGCGAGCGCCCGCTCGATCCGTCCTCGGTCGACAAGCTCTTCGCGATTCGTCAAAAGGCTGGAGTCGCTTCACCGACGCCGCAGATCTGCCGTTCGGAACTCGGCCGATCGGAGGCGTCCACGGACACCGACCGCCTGACGATCAGCCGTAGAGATCTGGTCGAGTTGATCGCCGAATCCGTCGAGCTCGCCGCCCGCATCCTCAGCGCGCCGCCCTCCGCGCTGAAGAAGTCGTAGAACGACTTGATGCCGTGCCGCGCCAACCTATAAATTGAGCTGGGCGCCCCCGGGGCAGCCCCGGATCGATCGATCAACCTCGCGGGAGCGATAAAGCCATGATGGAAGCGCTTGGAATGGTGGAAACGAAAGGCATGGTGGCCATGGTGGAGGCCGCGGATGCCATGGTTAAGGCGGCCAACGTTACGCTCGTGGGATACGAGAAGATCGGCGCCGGCTTCGTCACGGCCATCGTCCGCGGCGAGGTAGCCGCGGTCAAAGCCGCCACCGATGCGGGCGCGGCGGCGGCTCGCCGCGTGGGCGAACTCGTGAGCGTCCACGTCATCCCCCGGCCGCACCAGTCCGTGGACGAGAGCCTTCCGGTCGCACCGAAGACCCGGGGCCGCTGACGATGATCCTTGGCCGCATGCTGGGCACCGTGGTCGCCACGCGGAAAGACGAGCGACTCCTTGGAAAAAAACTCCTGCTGGTCCGGCAGGTCTCTCCCGAGGGCGCGGATGAGCCGGGTTATCTGGTCGCGATCGACACCGTCGGCGCCGGCTACAAGGAGACGGTGCTCGTCGTCACCGGAAGTTCGGCGCGCATGGCATCCGGCTGCAAGGATTGCCCGGTCGACGCCGCGATTGTCGGCATTGTGGACACAGTCCAAGTGGATGATTCCACGAGTTAATGCCGTTCGGAGTTCAAGCTTTAGCTTGGTCGTTGCTCCTGGAAAGAACCAACCTAAAGGTTGAACTCCAAACGAAGTTACCGCTTCAAATCAGCCGTCCAGTTGGTGACCAGGGTGATAGGCGAAGACACTTAGTATGACACACTCTGGTTGTATCGGAGTAGGGGAGGACCTGCTCTTGACATTTATTGACACACCCGGCGGTGTTTCTTATGATGCTGGTGACCCTGAAGGATGGGCGGCTAGCTCAGTTGGCAGAGCGCCGCGTTCGCAACGCGGAGGTCGGGAGTTCGAGTCTCCTGCCGTCCACCACCCCGTCGGATCCCGTCCAGACGCTAGGAACCCCGCCGGTTGGAATTTCGACTTCGCACGGGAGTATCATGGAAAGCGGGTATGGCCAAGCCGGTGAGCATTGCAGTGGTGGGCGGCGGACTCGCGGGCCTGACGGCCGCCATCAAGATCGCCGAGGCCGGGCAGCACGTCCAACTTTTTTCGATCGTGCCGGTGAAGCGTTCGCATTCGGTCTGCGCCCAGGGAGGCATCAATGCCGCCGTCAATACCAAGGGCGAAGGCGATTCCCCCTGGGAGCATTTCGACGACAGCATCTACGGGGGCGACTTCCTCGCCGATCAACCCCCGGTCCTGAGGATGTGCGAAGCGGCTCCGGGTTACATCTACATGTTCGACCGCATGGGGGTTCCCTTCACACGGACGCGCGAAGGGCTGATCGATTTCCGGCGATTCGGGGGGACCAAGCATCATCGAACGGCGTACGCCGGCGCGACGACCGGGCAGCAGCTACTCTACGCGCTGGATGAGCAGGTCCGCCGATTCGAAGACGACGGAAAGGTCACGAAGCAGGAGGGCTGGGAGTTGCTCTCGCTCGTGATCGATCAGAACCGGATCTGCCGCGGGCTGACCGCCATCGATCTCTGGTCCATGGAAGTTGACGCCTTCCCGGCCGACGCCGTCATTCTCGCCACCGGCGGAATCGGGGCCATCTTCGGCAAGTCGACCAACTCGATCATCTGCACCGGAAGCGCGCAGGCGGCCGCTTACCAGCAGGGCGCCGTATACGCCAACGGGGAATTCATCCAGGTCCATCCCACGGCTATCCCGGGCGAAGACAAGCACCGGCTGATGAGCGAGTCGGTCCGCGGAGAGGGCGGCCGGGTCTGGACTTATAAGAACGGCAAACCCTGGTATTTTCTGGAGGAGAAATACCCGGCTTACGGAAATCTTGTGCCTCGCGACATCGCCACGCGAGAGATCTTTCAAGTCTGCCTGGAAGGGCACGGGGTGGACGGAAAGATGATGGTCTACCTGGACATCACGCATATGGACCCCCAGGTGCTCACCCGAAAACTCGGCGGCGTGCTCGAGATTTACGAAAAATTCGTCGGACCCGATCCCCGCAAGGTGCCGATGATCGTCTTCCCTGCCGTACATTACACCATGGGCGGGCTGTGGGTGGGGTTCGACCAGATGACCAACCTTCCGGGCCTCTTCGCCGCCGGCGAATGCGACTACTCGATTCACGGCGCCAACCGCCTCGGAGCCAATTCGCTCCTCTCCTGCCTGTATGGCGGCGAGACCGCCGCCGCGCACGCGGTTCCCTTCGCCCAAGGGCACCAGAAACGCGCCCCGGAGAAGTCGCATCCGCTCTTCACTGCTGAAGCCCTCCGGCAGCGTGAGATCAACGCGACGATCATGCGCAAGCGGGGACCGGAGAACCTCCGCGCCCTCCACGAGGAGATGGGACAGTGGATGACCGAACACGTTACCGTGATCCGCCACAATGACAAGCTGCGCAGGACCGACGAGAAGCTGCGGGAGCTTCAGGAGCGGTGGGACCGCATCGACCTCAACGACGAAGGCGCGTTCGCCAACCAGTCGCTGCTCTATGCGCGGCAATTGGACGGCATGCTCAAGCTGGCCCGGGTGATCACGCTCGGGGCGATTCGTCGCGATGAGAGCCGGGGCGCTCACTACAAGCCGGAGTTCGCCTCGCGCGACGACGCCCACTGGCTCCGGACCACGATGGCCACCTGGACCCCCGAGGGGCCGGAATTGAGCTACGAGCCCGTCGATACTTCCCTGATTCCCCCGCGGCCGCGGAAGTACGACGTGGAGAAGCAGACGGCGTTCCTCCTTTGACCGTCGGGAGGACGCTTTCGAGTTCAGCGCATGCCTTCGATGTCCAGCACCATTGAGCTGAAGATCAAGCGCCGGGATCGACCCGAGGCGCCTCCCCGCTGGGAGGAATTCGCGATCGAGTACCGGCCGAATATGAATGTGATCAGCTGCCTGATGGAGATACAGAAGCGGCCGATGACGCGGAGCGGCGCCCGGACAGCGCCCGTCAACTTCGAAGCTTCCTGCCTCGAGGAGGTTTGCGGCTCATGCACGATGCTCATCAACGGCAGGCCGCGTCAGGCCTGCTCAACCCTGGTCGACAAAACCGGTACTCGCCTGGAACTGGCGCCGCTCTCCAAGTTTCCGGTTGTGCGGGATCTGGTGGTGGATCGTTCGAGCCTGTTTGAACGGTTCCGGCAGGTGAAAGCGTGGGTCCCCATCGATGGCACGTACAACCTCGGTCCCGGCCCGCGGTTGAGCCCGGCCGACCAGGATTTTCGTTATCTCCTTTCGCGTTGCATGAGCTGCGCCTGCTGCATGGAGGCCTGCCCCCAGGTCAATGATCGATCGCCCTTTCTGGGCCCGGCGACGCTCAACCAGGTGCTGCTGATGATCACGCATCCGACCGGCGCCCTCAACAAGGAAGAGCGCCTGGAAGCCATCATGGGTCCGGGAGGCCTCGGTGATTGCGGCGACGCACAGAATTGCGTGCGGGCGTGTCCCAAGGAGATCCCGCTGACGACCTCGATCGCACAATTGAACCGCGAAGCCACCTCGTACGCGGTACGCCGGTGGTTGAAGCGATGAATTACCTCGGCGGGCGCCGGCTGGGGCTTATGGAAATGTCGCTGATTTCCTCCTCGATCGGAGATCCCTTCGTGAAGCGGTAGTAGGCCAGGCCGAGCAGCGAAAGGAGGATCAGCACCACAATCAGGACCACTGACCAGGGCATGCCATATCGGGTAAGCAGCATGAAAGGGCCCACGATCACCAACGCCAGGCCTACGGTGAGCGCGCCGCGGGCCAGTCCGTCGTCCCCGGCCGGCGTGCGCATGCGCTCACCGATCAGGGCGCCCGCCGTGGTCGCGATGACCCCACTTGCAAGTGTCGTCACCAACGATCCCCAGGCGCCGGACCGGGCGAAGGCATTCAGGAAGATCGTCTCGGGCATACCGAAGCTCACGGCCACGGTGACCAGACCCATCGCCAGCAGCGCCGCAAGGATCGGTTCGGCCAGATTCACCCGATCCTCCATAAAACCGACCGTCAACCCGCCCACGAAGAATATCCCGAGTGAAATCGCAATGAAGAGCGGAGTGCCGAAAGCCAACCCCGCCGCCAGGGGTTCCGTCTCCGAAAGCGAGATCTGCGCGACGTAAATGCCGATGAGGATCCCGAGCAGCAGATTTAGGCCAAAGATCACCCCGGTTCCGGTTGCGATATTCTTCAGGTTTCCATTCATGGGACACCTCCGGCCCCTTCATGGGAAAGGTCCTAAGTTATTCGCACCATTCTATTTCTCGGCCTACTAGAAAGTCAATTTTCCCGCCCGGACGGGGATCCCATTGTATGATGTTCTATTATTGAGGTTTGGCGAGCTCGGAGATTAACCTCAGCGACACTCCGAGATATGTCTTCGCTTCGGTAGTCATGCGGATGAACAGCTCCGAGGTCGGCCGATATTGAGTTGACTATGACTGATATGATATTTTTGCAATCGCAATCCGGTACTCGCGCTTGTATCTCGAGGGGGCTGCGGGTGAGTTGTAGAATCGGAATCAACAGGATGTTAGTGGTTGTTCTGGTCTCGCCGCTCATGAGCACCACAACCTCGGCGGACAGCTTCGCCCAAGGGCAGATCACCTGGCAACCAGCCAATAGAAGAATAATTTACTTGAGTCTCATCCCTGGGATGTGGTATTAATTACAGCTCGACGGGAGCGAATTCCGTCCTTACAAGTCATGAATAGTCATCGGCACATTTGGAGGCGGGGTCTAGTCACGCACGAGAAAGCGCCGGTGCCTCTTGAGGACTTGCCCGTCCGTGCACACGCAGCCGCGACGATTTCAGTAATAGTAGGAATAACGATTGGCCTCATTACGATCCGCGGCAGCGGGTGAGCGCCTGACGCAGTCTGGATTGCGCCGAAGGCCATCATCCGAGGCAACGAGGGTGATGGCCTTCTGGTTTTTGGAAGGAGGAGAGCGGAGATGGACCTTTGTGATTGGGAGCAGTTGCCGGCGCAGGAGGTGACGGAACTTTACAAGCGGAAAATCGCCTGTCTGGGCTCCACGATGATCGCCCGAATCGAAGTCATGCGGGGCGCCGTGACCGAGCCGCACACCCATGACACGGAGGAGATCGTCATGGTCCTCGAAGGCGCCTGGCGATTCTTCCTCCCGGACGGGGAGGTGACGATTCGCGAGAACCAGATGCTTTCCATACCGCCAGGTGCAGAGCACGCCTCCGAAGCGCTTGAGGACACCGTCGCACTCGACATTTGTACTCGCAGGCCCGATTGGCTCACGGGAGAGGACCTTTTCCGCCATCGGCATCCCGACGAGTTACTCTGGGCGGTTTGAACTTCTTTCTTAGGACCCATGAAAAGTGAATTACAAACGCACGATCTTCGCCGTCAGGCCCCGGCCTCGCGGGTGAATCCCGCCGGATCGCTTTACGATCCGCGCTTCGAGCACGATGCCTGCGGCGTGGGCTTTGTAGCCGACGTGCAGGGTCGCGCGAGTCATGCCGTGCTCGAAACCGGACTTCAGGCGCTCATCCATCTTTCCCATCGCGGCGCGGTCGACGCGGATGGGAAGACGGGTGACGGAGCGGGCGTGCTCACGCAGATTCCCCACAAGCTTCTCCTCGCGGAGGCCGGCCGGCTGGGCGGCGGAGCACTCTCGACCGGCGAGCTGGGCGTGGGGATGTTCTTCCTTCCCCGGGAGGACGCGGGGCTCGCCGCACGGTGCCGCGCCGCTGCCGAGTCGATCGTTCACGGCCTCGGCATGCGCGTGATCGGCTGGCGGACGGTGCCGGTCGATCCGCAGGCACTGGGGGCCAAGGCCGCTGAGACCGCGCCGCGGATCGAACAACTCCTGATCGCCCGTCACCGGATCGACCCGGGGGCCTTCGAGCGGACGCTTTACCTGGCGCGAAAGCGCATCGAGACGTCGCTCTCCGACATCGAAAGTTTTTACATTCCGTCGCTCTCGAGCCGGACGCTGGTCTACAAGGGTCTCTTCGTCGCCTCCCAATTGCAGCCGTTCTACCAGGATCTCGGGCATCCGGATTACGAAACCGCGCTGGCGGTAATTCACCAGCGCTACTCGACCAATACTTTCCCCAACTGGTTCCTCGCCCAGCCGTTTCACATGCTGGCGCATAACGGCGAAATCAACACGCTTTCGGGCAACCAGATCTGGATGAAGGCCCGCGAGCCGGAGCTGGTTTCAGCGATCTGGGGCGAGCAGGTCGAGGATTTGAAGCCGGTGATCTGGGCTGATGGATCCGACTCGGCCAGCCTCGACAATGTGCTCGAGCTGCTCACGCAATCGGGCCGCGACCCGCTCCATGCCATGATGTTAATGATGCCCGAAGCCTACGAGCGGTCTATCGAGGTCCATGCTTCGGTGCGCGGATTCTATGATTACGCGGCCTGCCTGATGGAGCCCTGGGACGGCCCGGCCGCGGTGGCCTTCAGCGACGGGAGATTCGTGGGCGCCGCGCTTGACCGCAACGGGCTTCGCCCCGCCCGGTGGACACTGACGAGGGATGACCTCCTGATCATGGCCTCGGAGGCCGGGGCGATCGAACTGCCGGCCGATCGGGTGCGGGAGCATGGACGATTGGGCCCGGGGATGATGCTGGCGGTCGATACCGAGCGCGGGCGGCTGATGCGGGACGAGTCGATCAAGTCCGAGCAGGCGGAGCGACGGACTTACCGCCAGTGGGTGCTGCGTTCACTGCTCTGCCAGACTCCGCTCGACATCGGTTCGCAGGAATCGAGCGAGGCGGCGCCGGTCGGCGCGCGCATGCAGGCCTTCGGCTACACCGAGGAGGATGTGCGGAAAATCCTGGCTCCGATGTTCGCCGAGGGCAAAGAGCCGGTAGGTTCCATGGGTGATGATACGCCGCTGGCCGCGCTGTCCACCAAGCCGCGCATGCTCTATACCTATTTCAAACAACGCTTCGCCCAGGTCACCAATCCCGCGATCGACCCGCTGCGGGAACGGCTGGTGATGTCGCTGACGAGCATTCTCGGCGCACGGCGGAGCCTCCTTGAGGAGAGCGAAAGCCACGCCCGGCTGATCCGGCTCAACTCGCCGATCCTCGACGACAACGAATTGGTCTGGTTGCTCGATCGGGGCCAGGAGGGTTTTCCCTCAATCCGGCTTTCCACCCTCTTTGACCCCGCCGGCGGCGAGGCCGGCATGGAAGCTGCACTCGACCGGCTGGTCGAGGAGGCCGCGGGCGCGGTCCGGAACGGGTGTTCCATCCTGGTGATGTCGGATCGCGGGGTGAGCGCATCGCGAGCGCCGATGCCCATGCTGCTTGCGGTCGCCGCCGTCCACCAGTCGCTGATCGCGGCGGGCCTGCGGATGAAGGTGAGCCTGGTGGCGGAGACGGCCGAGACCCGCGAGGAACACCACTTCGCCTGCCTGATCGGCAACGGGGCCAGCGCGGTCAATCCGTATCTCGCACTCGAAGTGGTCACGGGCGAGGTCGGGAGCCGGGGCATGAGCATCCTGGCCGCGCAGCGGAATTTCAAGACGGCGGTCGAAACCGGGCTGCTCAAGATCATGGCCAAGATGGGCATCACGACGGTCGCCAGCTACTGCGGGGCGCGGACGTTCGAAACGATCGGGCTGGCTGAGGGCTTCGTCGACCGGTATTTCACCGGCACGCCGGCTCGGGCGGGGGGCGTCGGTCTCTTCGAGATCGCCCGGGACACGCTCTGTTTCCACAACACCGCCTTCGGGCCGGATGCCCAGCCGCGTCTTGAAGATGTCGGCTACTTTCGGTTCCGGCGGGGCGGCGAATACCATACCTTCAATCCTGATGTCTTCCGCTCCCTGCACAAGCTGGCCCGAACCAATCAGGCCGAAGCCTACGACGCGTACCGGGACCATGTGGACAATCGCCCGCCGGCCCTGCTCCGGGATTTGCTGGAGTTTTGTCCGATGACGCCGGTCCCGCTCGATGAGGTGGAGCCGGTCGAGGCCATTCTGAGCCGGATGTCGACCTCGGGGATGTCGCACGGGGCGCTCTCCCGTGAAGCCCACGAAGCCATCGCGATCGCCATGAATCGTCTGGGCGGAAAGAGCAACAGCGGTGAAGGCGGCGAAGACATCCGGCGGTTCCACCCGTATTCAAACGGCGATTGGGCCATCAGCCGGATCAAGCAAGTGGCCTCGGCCCGGTTCGGCGTCACCACCGGATACCTGGTCTCCGCGGACGAAATCGAAATCAAGATCTCCCAGGGATCGAAACCCGGCGAGGGCGGGCAGCTGCCCGGGCACAAGGTCTCGGAGGAGATCGCTTCGATACGCCACTCGGTGCCGGGAGTGACCCTGATCTCTCCTCCGCCTCACCACGACATCTACTCGATCGAGGACATCGCCCAGCTGATCTACGACCTTAAGCAGGTCAATACCGGCGCGCGGGTGGCCGTAAAACTGGTTTCCGAAGCCGGTGTCGGAACCGTGGCCGCCGGCGTCGCCAAGGCGTTTGCCGATGTCGTCCACATCTCAGGCCACGACGGCGGTACCGGAGCCTCCCCGCTCGGATCGATCAAGAACGCCGGGACGCCCTGGGAACTCGGGCTGGCTGAAGCGCAGCAGGTGCTGGTATTGAACAATCTAAGGGGCCGGGTCCGGCTACGAGTGGACGGCGGCATGAAGACCGGACGCGATGTGGTGATCGCCGCGCTGCTGGGCGCCGAGGAATTCGGTTTCGCTACTGCCGTGGTGGTCGCGCTCGGATGCGTGATGGCCCGGCAATGCCATTTGAACACCTGCCCGGTCGGCATCGCGACCCAGGAAGTCGGGCTTCGGAAGAAGTTTCCCGGAAAGCCCGAGATGGTGGTCACCTTCTTCCGCTCGATGGCGGAAGACATCCGCCGGATTCTGGCCGGCCTCGGCGCCCGCTCGATCGATGAGATCGTCGGTCGTACCGACCTGCTGGCGGAGCGGAAGGAGACGCGGGCGCCCAAGGGCGTGAAACTCGACCTTCGCGCCGTTCTTGCCCGGGTGGATCCGGACCGGGAGCGGCCGTCGCGCAGTATTCCGGGCCTCCACCGCGAACTCCCGGCCTCGCTTACCGACCGGATCTTCCAGGACGTCGCCGATGCGGTGGCCAGCGGTACCCCGGTCTCGCTCTCTTATCCGATCCGCAATACCCATCGGACGGTGGGCGCCAGGCTGGCGGGCGAGATCGCCCGCCGGTACGGAGACGAAGAGCTGCCGGATGGAACTTTCGACCTGACGTTCCGGGGCGCCGCCGGACAGAGTTTCGGCGCCTTCAATGTCTCGGGGATGCGGCTCACGCTGTTCGGCGAAGCCAATGATTACGTGGGGAAGGGCATGTCCGGAGGCGAGATCATCGTGCGGCCTCCGTTCGAAGCCAGGCTCGAGGGCTCCGATAACGTGATCATGGGCAACACCGTGATGTACGGTGCCACGGGAGGCGTGCTGTACGCCGCCGGGCGAGCCGGAGAGCGGTTCTGTGTGCGCAACAGCGGCGGATGCGCGGTGGTCGAAGGGCTCGGCTACCACGGATGTGAATACATGACCGCCGGCGTGGTCGTCGTGCTCGGCGAGGTCGGCCGGAATTTCGGGGCCGGCATGACCGGCGGCCTGGCCTATGTGCTCGATGAGCGTCGGAACTTCCACCGGCGGTACAACTCCGAGCTGGTGAAGCTCGAGTCGGTCATCGAGGAGAGCGATCTGGAGCTCCTGCGCCAGTTCATCCGGCGGCACTATGAGCTGACGAGAAGCGCCCGGGCGTGTGAGATTCTCTGGTACTGGGATGACTACCAGCCGCTCTTCTGGAAGGTGGTGACGACGGGCGCGTCGGCGGTGGGTCCCCGCGTCAGCAGCATGCTCGCGATGCAGCCGGGCGCCCGGATGAGTGGAAAGAGCGGTGATCCGATACCGATCTAAGGCGGAACAGGGGGATGGACGTTGATGAGAGTGAAGGTCTACGACACCACGCTGCGGGACGGAACACAGGGCGAGGGGCTCAGCTTCTCCGTCGAAGATAAGCTGCTGGTCGCGCGGAAGCTCGACGAGTTCGGCATCGACTATATCGAAGGCGGATGGCCGGGTTCGAATGTCAAGGATGCGGAATTCTTCGAACGGGCGAAGTCTCTCGGGCTGCGGCACGCGCGGCTGTCGGCCTTCGGCAGCACCTGTCACCCCCGCTACCCGGCCGAGCGCGATCCGAATCTCAACGCCCTGCTCGAGGCCCGGACACCGGTCGTCACCATTTTCGGCAAGAGCTGGGATCTTCATGTGCGGACCGCCCTCGGTATCACGCTCGATAAGAATCTCGAGTTGATCGAGCATTCGGTGGCGTTTCTCAAGTCGAAGGGCCGCGAGGTCATTTATGACGCCGAGCATTTCTTTGACGGGTTCGCGGCCGATGCCGCGTACGCGATGGCCACGCTGCGCGCCGCCGAGCGCGGAGGCGCCGACACCCTGGTGCTGTGCGACACCAACGGCGGAACGCTTACCCGCCGTCTCGCCGAAGTGGTGGGTGAGATCCGCGGGCAACGCTCAGCCGAGTTGGGCGTGCACGTGCACAACGACTGTGATCTCGCCGTGGCCAACTCCCTGGCCGCGGTCGAAGCCGGGGCGCGTCACGTCCAGGGAACCATCAACGGCTATGGGGAGCGATGCGGCAATGCCAATCTCTGCTCGCTGATCCCCCTGCTCGAATTGAAAGCCGGATTCGAAACCGTCGGGCGTCCCCGGCTCCCCCTGATCACGCACCTCTCGCGGTTTGTCGCCGAGCTGGCAAACCTGCCGCAGCGGTCCGACCTGCCGTTCGTCGGCCGGAGCGCGTTTGCCCATAAAGGCGGCGTTCACGTGAGCGCCGTAATGCGCGATCCGGCCACCTACGAACACATCTCCCCGGAGCTGACCGGTAACCAACGGCGGGTGCTCGTCTCCGATCTCTCCGGGAAGAGCAACGTCCTGTATAAAGCGGCCGAAATGGGGGTCGAGGTCAACCCACAGGAGGCCGGCCTGCAACCGCTCGTCCGCCGGATCAAGGAATTGGAGCACCAGGGATATCAGTTCGAGGCCGCCGAAGGGTCGTTCCGCCTCCTGCTCGAAGAGGCCATGGGGACCGCCCGCGAATACTTCAAACTGGAGAGCTACCAGGTCACCACCGCCCGGGATGAATCCGGCCAGATCCGATCGAGGGCCCATGTCACCGTCCGGCTCGACGGCGAGCTGCGGGAGGCCGCAGCCACGTCCTGCGGACCGGTGCATGCCCTGGACCGCGCGCTCAGGTCCTGCCTGCAGGACGCCTTTGAATGCCTCGGAGATGTCCAGCTGACCGATTATAAGGTGCGGGTTCTAGATGCCGACCGGGCCACGGCCGCGAAGGTCCTGGTTCTGATCCAGACCCGTGACACCCAGGAGTCCTGGTGCACGGTGGGCGTCTCCGAAAATATTCTGGAGGCGAGCTGGCTCGCGCTCGCGGATGCCGTCCGCTACAAGCTGCTTAAGACGCCGGAGGTCGCGCTCGCCAGCGCGGGGCACTGACGGCCGCCCCGGCGAGCAGGTCCCCCGCAGCCATGTGCGGCTTCTTCCCTTTCCCCGTCCAGCACCGTCTCTTGAACGTATCGCGGAGTCAGGGTCGTCCGCCGAAGCGCGGTCGCATTGCCTGAGATCCTTCGGCCGGTCCAGGAAGGGCGTCGGGGAGGCCACGATTTGGCGAAATGAAGATCGATCAGGAAAAAATACTCATGCACGCCGAGAGTCTGGCGGTGGGACGGCGCGCTGCGACCCGCGAGGACCAGATCTCCCGGACGAAACGCTTTTTGAAGATCGAGACCGAGCGGCTGAAAACCCGGCACCGGCTGGGACTGGGGGGACTCGAGGTCGCCCGGATTCGGACCTACATGGGCGACCTGGTGCTCAGCCGCACCTGCGAATGGGCCCAGCACCGGATGAAGTTGCCTTCACATGCGCGCCTCAACTGGGCGGCCGTGGCGCTTGGGGCTTACGGCCGGGGGGAGCTGGCGCCCTTCTCCAGCCTAAACCTGCTTTTTTTGCATGCCGGCCGGGAAGCCCCTCTGGTCAAGCGGCTGGTCGAGCTGGTACTCCACCTCCTCTGGGATGT
>JACQTD010000073.1 GCA_016210985.1 Acidobacteriota bacterium | reverse complement strand
TCGTCGCTACGCGACGAGAACTAATCTTGTCTGGAACCCGGCCTTACAAGGCCGGGCTAAAGTCATATGGCCACTAACGCGGCCCGATGAGAGTGCCATGGAATCATCATCATCAAGAATGAGATAGGTGCCTTCACACTTTTTGGAGAAGAACCAAAAGCGCGGGAACCTTCGGTCTCTTTCCGTCCTTTTGAAAAAGGGAGAAGCCCCGGAGTACCGGGAGCCGAACTCACGGGCTCGCGGCGATGATCTCCTCCAGCGCGGCCTGATCGACGCGGCCGGCCTTCGCGATCAACCGCGCCGCCCGGTCGCACAGCTCCTGGAGCTCGTGGCCGGCATGACCGCGGGTCCACGTCCAGATCACCCGATGCCTCCGGGCGGCGCGGTCCAGCCTTTCCCATAAGTCGAGGTTGGACCTGCGCCGGTATTCTCCCAGCATAGTGCGGATGACGTACTCGGAGTCGGAGACCAGCGTGACCTCGCACGGTTCCCTCAATGCTTCGAGCCCGATGCAGGCCGCGGTGACTTCGGCGCGCTGGTTCGTAGCCGTGCCGAGAAATTCGCCGACCACCTTCCGCTTACCCTGATACTCCAGGACCGCCGCCGCCCCGGCCTTCCGATCGCGAGTCTGATTCGACAGACTGCTGCCGTCGGAAACCACCAGCACGCGTTTGGACGGCGCCGTCATCCCGTCAACCCCCAGGGCCCGCCTCTCCCTCCAGCGTCCTCAAATCGTCTTCGTCGTCGACATCGGCGAGGCGCCTCGGATCCGAGACGGTCATCTCGAAGGCGCGGGATCGATACCGTTCGATCAATACCCTTCCGCCCACATCCCCGGTCAACCGTTCCAGTTCCCGAAAGAGCGAGGCCGCGAAGATCGTCGGATTGCTGCGCCGGCCTTCGAACACCGGGTAGCAGATCAATGGGCGCCGTTCGAGGAATGCCGCAATAAGGAGATTGAGATACTCCGAGCTGATCAACGGTTGATCGCAGGAGAGGAACATCCCCGCATCGCAATCTTCAGGAAGCGCCCTGATGCCGTGGCGAATCGACGCGGCCTGACCTTCCTGATACTCCGGATTATAAACGAATCGGAGCCGTGCACCGGCGGCGACGCCGGCGAGCGATTGCTTCACGGACTCGGACTCGTGCCCGGTGACCAGGACGATACCGCGCAGTTTTGAACCGAGCGCGGCCTCGGCCACATGTCGAACCAGCGGCTTTCCACGAAAACTGGCCAGCTGCTTGGGCCGCCCGAAGCGCTTCGAAAGCCCTCCGGCGAGAATGACGCCGTCAATCCGGGGATGCAGCGTCACCGTGTGCTCGACTCCGGATGCGGTGGTTTCATGATATAGAGCATCAGCGCCATGCCGCTCAAGCCCGCGACAATGAACTTAATGACCGCCGAGACCGGCGCCGGGGAGAGAAACCCCTCGATCAGTCCGGCGAGGACCAGCAGCGGGATGCACCCCATCACCAGGCGAACGGCCCTCCGACTCTGATCCGCCAGGGCGTCGCGCCGCGTGAGCCGGCCGGGCGCGATCAGCGCATGCCCGATCATCAACCCGGCCCCGCCGGCGATAAAGATCGCGCTCAGCTCCAGGACGCCATGCGCCGTGACGAAGATCAGAATCGGCGAGAAGCGGTATTTCACGCAGAGGGAGACAATGGATCCGAGCATCAATCCGTTGAATGCCAGCACCCAGAAGGTTCCCACCCCCGCCGTGATCCCGAGGGCGAAGGCCAGGAACGTCACCATGATGTTGTTGGTCATGATCCCGGACGCGGCCAGGGCGCTGAAGCCGGCGATGGCTTCCGTCCAGTTCTTCCTTGCGGAGATCTGGGCCTGCATGCCCGGCGCCACGATCGCGGAGAACTCCTCGTCGGCGTAAGTTACCAGGAAGCTGGCGATGCCCGCGGCCAGGAAGATGCCGAACGCGGAGAGCACATAGGGCCAGGCGCGGCGTACGGCTTCGGGAAACTCGTAGCGGTAAAATCGCGCGATGCTGTAGAATTCGCCGCGCCGCGTGCGGTAGATGAGACTATGCGCCCGCCCGACCAGCTGATTGAGGTAATAGACGCTGTGAGGGTCCGTACCTTCAGCGCGTTCCCGTGCCAGATCGGCAGCCGCCCGGCGGTAGAAACGCGAGAATTCGCGCATCTCCTCGCGGCTCAATGGATGCCGGTCGTTCTTTTGTAGCCGGTGGATATACCCTTCCAGCTGAATCCAGGCGGAGCGGCTTTGATCGAGGAGACTACCCATACGCTGGAGAACGAACTTCTCATCGAGACGCCCGAGCACGTCGAATTGCGGTTCGTGCTGGCCAGCCTCGGAAATCGCTTCCTGGCCTGCGCAATCGATCATACCATACAGCTGGTCGCGGTGCTGATGGTCTTCCT
Organism: Acidobacteriota bacterium; assembly: GCA_016210985.1. Lineage (GTDB taxonomy): Bacteria > Acidobacteriota > Blastocatellia > HR10 > JACQTD01 > JACQTD01. The sequence continues at coordinate 6,985 of JACQTD010000073.1, read as the reverse complement.
GATGGCGGAGGCCATCGGCTACGGCATTCAGCGCTGGAGCACAACCTTCGCCGTTCAGACGGTTCTGGCAGGGGCGATCCTCGCCAATTTCTTATTGATTTTCGGGTACTTCGTCTTCTTCGAGTTCTGGTGGAACGGTCAAACGCCCGGTAAGCGATGGCTTGGACTGCGGGTCATCAGCGAGGACGGAAGACCGGTCACCTTCTTCCAGGCGATGGTTCGGAATTTGATCAGGCTGATCGATATGATGCCCGCGGCCGCGATTCTTCCTTCCTACTTCATCGGCATCCTCTCGGTGTTTTTAAATCCCAGGAATCGCAGATTGGGCGATCTTGCCGGCGGCACGGTGGTCGTGCGCGAACGTGGATGGACCCCAGGCGGTTCAAGCCCGCCAACCAGCCTGGCCGGTTCCCGTCGCCTGCCCGAGCCCGAGGCAGCGGAGACTGACGCAACCGGTCGGTTGCCGGCGGCGCCATCAGCCCGTACCTTCCAGTTGCTCAGCACGTTCCTCAGGCGGCGCGGCGAGCTGGATACCGGACCCCGGTCCCACTGGGCGAGCCGGATTCGGAGGCGGGTGGAAAACGAGATCGGCGAACCGTCCTGGACCACAGGGTTGGACGACGAGCAAGTCCTCGAAACCCTTTACCGGGAGTGGCTCGAACGGCCGAGATGGCCGCGGATTTGACAGGTTCGGGACCATTTGCTACGGTCCAACACGCATCAGGCCAGGGACCTGCATGAATGAGTAAAGCGGTTTACATCCTGCACGGCGCTCGTACGCCGATGGCGGAATACACGGGAAAGCTCCGCGATCTCAGTGAGATTGAATTAGGCGCGATAGCCGCCCGAGCCGCCCTGGAACGGTCGGGCGTGCCCGCATCTCAAATCGATCATACGGTGATGGGCAATGTGATGCAGTCCTCATCGAATGCCATATACGGCGCGCGCCATGTGGCCCTCAAGGCCGGTGTACCCGTTGACAAACCGGCGCTCACCGTGAACCGCCTCTGCGGCTCGGGCCTCCAAGCTATCATCAGCGGGGCCCAGATGATTATGCTCGGCGAGGCGGAAACAGTACTCGCCGGCGGCATGGAATCGATGTCCCAGGTGCCTTACGTGCTCCCCGGCGCCCGCACCGGGCTGAGGCCGGGTCACGCGGTGCTGGAGGATCGTTTGATGACTTCGCTCCTCGACCGGCAGTGCGGGCTTTACATGGCCGAGACCGCCGAGGGACTCGCGCGGCGCTATGGCATTTCGAGACCGCACCAGGATGAATACGCCCTCCTTTCGCAACGGCGGGCCGCGGCGGCGAGCGCGAGCGGCCGTCTCAGCGAAGAGCTCGTGCCGGTGGAGATCGCCGGCAGGAAGGGCCTGGAGAGCGTGGAGGCCGACGACCATGTGCGACCGGACAGCACACTGGAAGGCCTGGCTATATTGAAACCCGCCTTCTCCCGTGATGGCTCGGTGACGGCCGGGAACGCTTCGGGCATCGTCGATGGCGGCGCTGCCGTGGTCCTGGCCTCGGAATCCTTCATCTCCAGAGAGGCTCGCAGACCGCTCGGCCGAATCATCTCGTGGGGAATCGCCGGCGTCCCACCTGAAGAGATGGGACTTGGGCCCGTCCCGGCGACCCGGCGGGCGTTGGAATCGGCCGGCCTGCGACTTCCGGAGGTCGATCTGATCGAGGTTAACGAGGCCTTCGCCGCGCAATACCTGGCCGTCGAAGCCGAGCTTCATCTGGATCGCGAGCAGACTAATGTGAACGGCGGCGCGATCGCGCTTGGACATCCGCTGGGCGCCACCGGGACCCGGCTCGTGCTCACGCTCATGCTGGAGTTAAGGCGACGCGGTGCCCGGATCGGCCTGGCCACGGCCTGCATCGGGGGAGGCCAGGGTATCGCCATGCTCCTGGAATCAGCCGCTTGAGGGAAGGATGCAGATTGAGAGGGTAGGCGTTGTGGGATGCGGGCTGATGGGCGCCGGAATCGCTCAAGTAGCGGCGACGGCCGGTTTCGAGACCGTGGTTCGCGACGTGAGCCAGGAACTTCTCGATTCCGGGTTCACCCGGATCCGCCAGTCGCTCGCCAAACGCGTAGAGAAAGGCGCGCTGACGGCAGATCAGCAGGCAGCGGCATTGACCCGCCTCCGTGGAACCACCCGTCTCGAAGACCTGGCGGCCAGCGACATCATCCTTGAGGCGATCATCGAGCAACGGGATGAGAAGCTTGACACTTACGCCCGGCTCGACCGGCTCTGCCCGCCTGCCACCATCTTTGCCTCCAACACGTCCTCGCTCTCGATTACCGAGCTGATGGCCGCCACCGGTCCCGAACGCCGGCGTCGGTTTATCGGCATGCACTTCTTCAATCCCGTGCCGTTGATGAATCTGGTCGAGGTCATCCGCACCGTCCTGACCGATCCTGAAGTCTATCGGCAAGCATGCACTTTCGGCGCCAGCCTGGGCAAGACCGTTGTCCGGACGAGCGACCGAACCGGGTTCATTGTAAACCGGCTGCTGGTTCCTTATCTTCTCGATGCCGTTCGCGCTCTCGAAGAAGGCGTCGCCGGCATCGCGGACATCGACCTGGCGATGAAACTGGGTTGCGGGTACCCCATGGGTCCATTTCAGCTTCTCGACTTCGTCGGCATCGACACCACTTACTACATCGCGAATATCATGTACGAGGAGTTCCGCGAGAAGAGGTTCGCTCCTCCCCCGCTGCTGAAGCGGATGGTCCTGGCCGGCTTATACGGGCGGAAGTCGGGCCGGGGATTCTACGATTACGCGGATCCGGCGAAACCGGCGCCGCTCGAATATTGAGGGAGTCGCTTGATGACCTATGCCCATCTGCTCTATGAAGAGCGGGACCAGATCGCGTACGTGACCGTGAACCATCCCGAGCGGCTCAACGTATTGAATCGCGCCACGGTCGATGAGATTGACGCCGTGTTTGTCCACATCTCGGGGTCGGAGGCCCTGCGCGCGGTTATCCTCACCGGCGCCGGCGAAAAGGCGTTTGTCGCCGGCGCCGACATCGGTGAACTGGCCAGGCAGACGCCCCTGGAGGGTGCGCGGACTTCGCTGCGAGGCCAGCAAGTGCTGCGCCGGATCGAGACCGCGGGGGTTCCGGTGATCGCGGCGATCAACGGTTTCGCACTTGGAGGCGGATGTGAATTGGCCCTGGCGTGCACCCTGCGGATCGCTTCAAAGAACGCCAGGTTCGGGCTGCCGGAAGTGAAGCTCGGAATCATGCCCGGTTACGCGGGCACGCAGCGGTTACCGCGTCTGGTCGGTGCCGGAAGGGCGCTCGAATTGATGCTGACCGGGGAGATGATCGATGCCGAGGAAGCGTTCAGGATAGGCCTCGTCAACCGCGTCACCTCGCCGGCGGATCTGCTGCCGACGGCGGAGAAACTGGCGCGGCAGATCGTCGGGAACGCCCCGCTCGGAGTACGTCTCTGCCTCGATGCTGTTCATCACGGCGCCGGCATGCCGCTTGAGGAGTCGGCGCGGTACGAGGCTTCGCTCTTCGGCCTCCTTTGCGCCACCGAGGACATGCGTGAAGGGCTGAACGCCTTTCTGGAGAAGCGCAAGCCGAACTTCCTTGGAAGATGACCGCGGGACAACCCTCCTTGCCTTCCGGACAAAGCGGGTCTTAGAATATGAATTCTGCAAACCTATCGAGAAGAAAAACGTGGCCAATACCATCCAAGGAACCCTCAGGGCTGACCACCTCCACTTTGCGATCGTCGTGGGGCGGTTCAATGATTTCGTCAGTAATCGACTCGTGTCCGGCGCCATCGATACACTGGAACGACTTGGAGCGGACGAAAAGCACATCTCGGTGTTCAAGGTACCGGGATCTTTCGAAATTCCCATGGCGGCGAGACGGCTGGCGAAGACCGGGAAGTGGGACGCGGTGATCTGCCTCGGCACGCTGATCAAGGGTGAGACGCCCCACTTCGATTTTATCGCGACCGCCGTGGCGAAAGAGATCGCCCAGGCCTCTTGCGAGACGGGCGTCCCGATCAGTTTCGGCGTCATCACCGCGGGCTCACTGGAACAGGCTATTGACCGCGCCGGGGCTAAGTCGGGCAACAAGGGGGCGGACGCCGCGATGTGCGCGGTCGAGATGGCGAACCTCCTCAAGAGCATTGAAGCCGGTTAGTTACCTTCAGGAAAACTATGGGTGCACGACGTAGGGCTCGAGAATCAGCCATGCAGATGCTCTATCAGCATGACATCACGGCACAGCCGATCGAGGAGCTCCTTGAAACGTATTGGAAGGAGTTCCGCGAGAGCGCGGATGAGGGCGTTCGACTTTACGCCTGCCGCCTGGCTCGGGGGACGCTCCTGCACCTGAATGAAATCGACGGATTGATCTCGCAGCGCGCGGCGCATTGGCGGCTCCCGAGGATGGCGCTGGTTGACCGCAACATTCTTAGACTTGCCGTCTTCGAGTTCCTCTACGAGGCCGACACCCCGCGGATCGTGGCTATCAACGAAGCGCTCGAGATCGCGCGACGGTATTCCACGCAGGAAGCGACGCAATTCATCAACGGGCTCCTCGATGCGATCCGGCACGACCTGGAAACCGGACTGGCGACCTCAAAGGGAGCCTGACGGTTCCTCTTCCTCCACCGCTATCGAAGCTGAAACCGGCTCTCTAACCTCCTCTAATTCTGACGAATAGAATCGGTCGAGCGCCAGACGCGCGAAGGTCAGGAAACCGGTGTGACCGATCACCCGCTCGAATGGGCGCGTCTTCCCTTCCCGTACAAGGATATGACGAATGAAAAGCTCCAGCGTCTCGATCAGCACGAAGCCGGCCTCATCGAGCGCCGTCACCATCTTCTCGATCTGATTGTAGGTGGGCGAGAGCGACGCGAGCCGCCCACCCCCGCGTAGCGCCCGGCGCGCGGGGGCCACCCCTTCCCAGGGCGAAGGCAGATCAAGCAGCACGGCGTCTACATTCTTTTCGTCAAAGCCTTGAGTCACGTCCCGCAGCCGGTACTCGACCATCCCGCCGAGCCCGGCGCGGTCGAGGTTGGCTCGCGCGTTTTCCAGGAATCGCTCCTGCCGGTCGTACACGTAAAGTTTTCCATTCGGCGCCAGGGCGTTGGCGATCGCCATCGAGGATGAGCCGGAACCGGCGCCGCATTCGATGACCCGCATCCCCGAACCGAGGCCGGTCTTGAGCAGGATGAGGGCGGCATCCTTGGGATAGATGATCTGGGTGAGGCGCTTCACCTTCATCATGCGATCCTCGAGCGTGGGCTCGAGGATCAGGTAGCGGTGACCGAGCGAAGTCTTCACCGCATGGCCGAACCCCTTGCCCACGATCTCGTCGTGACGCAAATTCCCATGATGGGTTCCGAAGCTGCCGCCCGGCACCAATCCGAGTAAATAGGTCTTGCCATCGGGCGACAATAGGAGCACCTGATCACCAGCGCGAACCTCATGTGTCATGCCCGGCATTATGCCACACCGCGGTGCGGCCACCCACGGCGGCGCCGGGCGGGAACCGCCGGCGGCCGTGATTTGACGTGTGGAAAATCGCTTTGTTATGATGCATGCGGAAACGTGGGCACTTAACTCAGCGGTAGAGTGCTACCTTCACACGGTAGAAGCCACAGGTTCAAATCCTGTAGTGCCCACCAGCATTTTCTCTCCTCCCGATCCTGGTTCCCGGCTGTTCATCGCGCCGCGCGAGACGTCGTAAGGGCCCCACAAATCGTTTTGTTGACACCCCCGAAGTCGGGTGATATGTTCACGCATCATCCGCGATCGCATCTTCATGGCCACTTAATGAGACGTTTCATGAAGCCGCCGCGCGTTAAAGCGCCCGGGTCAGAAGTATGAAGACGTACGTCTCCCTCTTCGTTCTGTCGACGCTGTTATCCGTTCTTCTTACGCCGTTGGCGAAATGGCTTGCCGGTCGCTGGGGCGTGGTCGATTATCCCGATCCCGTGCGGCGGTTTCATCAGCAACCGATTCCACGGCTCGGCGGTGTGGCCATCTATCTCTCGTTCCTCTTCACGCTGGCGATCATTCCGCTTCTGAATAATCTGGTGGCGGATCAGTTGAGACTCAGCACCGATCAGGTTCTCCGGCTTCTGATCCCCTGCACCCTGGTCTTCCTGCTGGGCATTTATGACGACATCCGCGGCGCGAACGCCCGGATCAAATTCACCGTCCAGATTCTGGCCTCGCTGCTGGTCTACGCCTTAGGGTTGCGAATTACCCACGTTTGGCATCCCTTCGGGGGCACCGTCGACCTGGGTATCTGGGCGCTGCCACTGACCGTGCTCTGGCTCGTGGGGATCACAAATGCCTTCAACCTGATCGATGGGCTCGATGGCCTGTCGGCGGGCGCGGCGCTCTTCGCCATTCTTACCGTCCTGGTGGTGGCCCTGATTCACGGCCATCCGCTGATCGTGCTCATGTCGATTGCGCTGGCCGGCGCCACGTTCGGATTCCTCCGGTACAATTTCGCGCCTGCTTCCGTGTTCATGGGCGACTCAGGAAGCCTGTTCCTCGGATTCGCGATCGCCGCACTCGCCCTCGAGGGCTCGCAGAAGAGCACGACAGCGGTCGCCGTCGCGATCCCGATCGTGTCGCTGGGATTGCCCATCCTCGACACGGTCTGGGCCATGGTCCGGCGCCTCCTCGGTAAACGCCCGGTCTTCACCGGAGACCGCGAGCACATCCACCACATGATCGTGAAGCGCGGCCTGTCGATTCGACAATCGATCATCCTGCTCTACGGCGTCTGCGCGTTGTTCGCCCTCTTCAGCCTCCTGTTCCTCAATCCGAATGGCCAGCTGATCGGACTGGTCCTCTTCATTGTGGGTTTCTGTGTCTTTCTGGGCATTCAGCGCCTGGGCTACCACGAAGTCACCGAGATCAGGTACGCGCTTAGAAAAGTTTGGGGACAACGCCATATTGTAGCCGCCAATATCAACGTGCGCCGCGCCGCGAGCC
>JACQTD010000071.1 GCA_016210985.1 Acidobacteriota bacterium | reverse complement strand
GGGCGCAAAATGTAGAAACTCCAGTGCACGCTGGAAGTCCGGGGTGCGGACTCGTTCCGAGCGTGCGGTCCCGGGGGAGGGTGATATGATCTCGGGATGACGATCCAGTTGGTCACGAGCGACGCCGGGGTGGCGGGTGTGGTCACAGGCCTGCAGGCCGCGGATTACATCGGTGTCGACTGCGAAACAACCCATTTGAACCCCCGGCAGGGGAGAATCCGGCTCTTGCAACTATCGACGGGGCCGGAAACCTATGTGCTCGATCTATTCAACGTCTCGAAGCCGGCGTTGGGTCCGTTGGGAGAAATTCTGGCGGGCGACCGGCCGGTAAAAATTCTCCACAATGCCAAGTTTGACGCGAAGATGCTTCGCCATCACGCCGGGATCGGCCTGGGCAGGTTGTTTGATACTTACCTCGCGTCGAGGATTCTCGGCGCTGGTGATCCGGAACGGCATCACGGTCTGGCGGATGTGGCGTTTCGCTACCTCAATCAGCAACTGGACAAGAGCTTTCAAAAGACCGACTGGACCGGCGAGCTCACCGAAGGACAGCTCAAGTATGCGGCCGCCGACGCGGAGATCCTCCTGCCGCTGAGATCGCGTCTTGTGGAGGAGATCAAGCGGGAGAGGCTGATCGCCGCCTCAAGAGTCGAGTTCGAATGTGTAGTCCCGACGGCGGAGATGGAGTTGACGGGAATTTACTTCGACGCGGGGCGGTGGGAGTCGACCGTCGATGACCTCGAGGGCGCCCGGGCAATACTGGAACTCGACCTGACGGGTGAGTTGGGGCTTGCCCTCGGCCAACTTGACCTCTTCGGCCATCCTGAGATCAACCTGAACAGCCCGGCGCAGGTTGTGGACGCGTTTCACCGGCTCGGCATCGATGTCAGGAGCACCCGTGAGTCTGAACTGGCGCCGTGGGCCGCTCGCTCACCTGTGGTGGCTCGCTTCCTTGAGTTTCGGGGCTTGCAGAAGCTGCTGAGTACCTATGGCCGACCCCTGCTGGAGCGAGTCGATGCGGAAACGAGCCGCATCTTCACCGACTTTCACCAGATCGGAACGCCCACCGGCCGGTTCAGTTCGTCGGAACCTTCAGTCCAGCAGATACCAAATCTTCCCGAGATCCGCCGGTGTTTTTGCGCTCCGCCGGGCGGAAAGCTGGTCATTGCCGACTATTCTCAGATCGAATTGCGAATTCTCGCGGATTTTTCGCAGGATCCCCGAATGTTGGAAGCCTTCCATGCTGGAGTCGATCTTCACCGCTCCACGGCGAGCCAGATGTTTCGAGTGCCCATCGAACAGGTCACCCGGGATCAACGCTCGGCGGCCAAGCAGATCAACTTCGGATTGATGTACGGCATGGGCGCGGGCGCCCTCGCGTCCCGAATTGACGTTCCGCTTCCCGAGGCGGAGCGGCTGCTGGCGACCTACTTCCAGGTCTATCAGCGGGTGGCCGAGTGGCTCCGCTCCGCTGCCGATACCGCCCTGCACACCGGGCATATCCGGACGAAGCTGGGCCGAGTGTATCGATTTCGCGTCGATCACCAGAATCGCGAACAGGTGGCCATGATCCAGCGGCTGGGAAAGAATGCCCCTATCCAGGGTACTTCGGCTGATATTCTCAAGCGGGCCATGCGGTTGGTGCATGACGCTCTGGTAGGGATCGACGCACGCATCGTGAATTGCGTGCACGATGAAATCGTGGTGGAGAGTTCAGGTGCCGATGCCGAGCGGACTGCCGAGGTTCTGCGGCAGGGTATGGTCACGGCGGGTCAGGAGATTATCGAAACGGTGCCGATCGAGGTCGAGGTGAAGATCAGTGAGGATTGGCAGAAGTGAGGGGAGTAGGCAGTAGGCAGAGGGCAGTAGGCGGAGGGGAGTAGGCGGAGGGGAGTAGGCGGAGGGGAGTAGGCGGTATGTTGCCGGTGGTCGAATTGCCGGGAACCGAATGGGCGGAATCGGTTATGGGTCCCGGAGGGACCTGGGATATTAGCCGGTGGTGAAACCACCGGAAAACCAACAGAAAAACCTCGCGCCCCGGCAGGGGCGCCGGACGGTATGCTGAGGGGAATATGCCATCAACCCATTTAAGCCTCCATTATCACCTGATCTTCAGTACCAAGAACCGTGTCGGCCTGATTATCCCCGATTGGAGAGGCCGGTTGCACGCTTACCTTGGCGGGATCATGAATGAACTCGACGGGGTACCTGAAAAGATCGGCGGAGTTGAGGATCATGTTCATTTGCTCGTTGGGCTGAGGGCCACGCATCGTCTGGCCGATGTATTGAAGGATATCAAGGGTTCATCGTCGAAATGGGTTCACGATGAAATCAAGTGTCGGGAATTCTCCTGGCAGGAGGGGTATGGCGCCTTCACGGTAAGCGCTTCGCAATTGGAAGCGGTGAAGCGGTACATCGATCACCAGGAGGAACACCACCGGAAGAAGACCTTTCAGGAGGAGTATCTTGAATTTCTAAGACAGAGCGGGGTCGAATACGACGAAAGGTATTTGTGGTGAGGCTGGGTCCTGCGCCCCTGCCGGGGCGCGATGCTGTCCCGTCCTCATCCGGTGGTTTCACCACCGGCTAATATCCAATGTCCCTCCGGGACAGGGTGGGAGCTGTCCAGAAGGCCCGGTATTTCTTATAGACAACGGTGAAACCCCTGGCCCCTGATTCCACCTTCGGCTCCTCGGCTCCTCGGCTCCTCGGCTCCTCGGCTCCTCCGCTCCCCAGCCCCTCGGCTCCTCCGCTCCCCCTCTTCTTTCGCCTCACCGTGACGCCGCCACATCGGCCCGCAATCGGCTGTGACGGACGCCGTAAGTGAAGTAGATGAGCAGACCGATCGCGAGCCATCCAAGGAATCGGTACCAGGTCAGCACCGGCAGGCTGAGCATCAACACGAAGCAGAGCAATACGCCCAGGAGCGGAAAGAAGGGTACGAAGGGCACCCTGAAGGGGCGCCTGGCGTCCGGCGAAGCGCGCCGCAGGGCGATGACGCCCAGGCAGACCAGGATGAAGGCAAACAGGGTCCCGATGTTGGTGAGGTCGGCGAGAGAGCCGATGTCGGTCGTCATGGCCACCAGCCCGACCGCGATGCCGGTCCAAATCGTCGTAATATGCGGTGTTCGGAATTGGGGGTGGATTCGCGAAAAGTACTTGGGGAGCAGGCCGTCTCGGGCCATGGCCATGAAAATCCTGGGTTGCCCGAGCTGGAAGACCAGCAATACCGAAGTCATTCCCGCCAGTGCGCCCGCGCTGATCACCGCCTGCACCCAGGGCTTGCCCGAGACCTCGACGGCGGTGGCAATCGCCGCCGCATCACTCACGAACGAGGAGTAGTGCTTCATGCCCGTCAGGACACCCGAAACCAGCACGTAGAGCAGCGTGCAGACCAGCAGGCTTGCGATCATTCCGATCGGAAGGTCGCGCTGCGGATTGCGCGTCTCTTCCGCCGTGGTGGAGACGGCGTCGAATCCGATGAAAGCGAAAAACACGATCGCCGCTCCGCTCATCACCCCCGAGAAGCCATGCGGCATGAACGGATGCCAGTTGGTCGGGTTCACGTAGAAAGCACCGAAGGCGATGAAGAAAATCACAATGGCCGTCTTGATGATTACGGCTGCCGTGTTCGCCCGCGCGCTCTCCTTGATGCCGTAGACGAGCACGACTGTGAGCAGCAGCACGATCAGAAGCGCCGGCAGATTGATGGCAATAGTCCGTCCGGCCACGACCGGCAATGCCGTGGTGGAATAATACTGAAGCGCGTCGCCGCCCCGCTCGATCACCCCGAGGGCTGTCCGGTGATCCGTAATCAGCCAAAGCGGCAGCTTGACGTCGAAGAGGCTGTAAAGGAGTTTTACGAAGTAACCCGACCAGCTCGAGGCCACCGCCATATTGCCCACGGCGTATTCCAGGATCAGATCCCATCCGATGATCCAGGCTATGATCTCCCCGAGCGTGGCGTACGCATACGTGTACGCGCTGCCCGAAATGGGGATCATCGAAGCCAGCTCGGCGTAACAAAGCGCCGCGAAAGCGCAAGCCAGCGCCGCGAAGGCGAAGGAGAGCACAATGGCCGGCCCGGCGCCCGGCCGTCCAAGCTCGACGGCGGTGCCGGTGATCGCCGCCGAAATGAAATTGATCACCGGCGTCTCGATTTGGCTGCTGAAACTCTGGCCCGCCGCCGCCGTCCCGGTGAGCGCAAAAATGCCGGCGCCGATGATGGCCCCGATGCCGAGGGCGGTTAAGTCCAGCGCGCCGAGGGCGCGCTTCATCTGGCGTTCCGGCGCCTCCGCTTCGCGCATGAGCCGATCCGGGCTCTTGGTCATGAACAGCGGTGAAGCCATCACCTCTCCTCAACGCCTGTGGTATTTGAAGAAAAAGAATTCGGAGCCGCCGACCCGATCAGATGTCGAGATTCCGCACATCCAGCGCGTGTTCTTCGATGAACCTGCGCCGCGGTTCGACCGCATCGCCCATCAGGACGGTGAAGATCTCGTCGGTCTCGACCGCGTCCTCGATCCGAACCTGAACCAGCGTGCGCCGTTCCGGGTCCAGGGTGGTTTCCCAGAGTTGCTCCGGGTTCATCTCGCCCAGACCCTTGTATCGCTGAATCGTCAGATCCTTCTTGGCCGTCGCCAGCACCCGGTCGAGCAGGTCGTCCCGGGATTCGATCGCGGCGCGATTGCCGTTTTCTGTGAGTTCGTAGGGCGGCGTCATGAGATCGGCCAGTTCCCGGTAAAGCGCTACGGCCTTCTGGAATTCGACGTGGGTAGCCAATTCCCAATCGACGCGGGCGCTTCCGGGAGCATCCTTGATCGAGACTTCAATGCCGGAGAGTCCATGCTCTTCGTCCTGAAAGATCTCGGTCTCGAAGCCGGCGTTCGCAATGGCTTGCTCGACCTTGCAGAGGGCGTCTTCATTGCCGAAAAGCCTGTGGAGGGTCATGCCTTGCGCCAGCACCGGTTGCGGGCCGGCCAGCGCGTTGAGCAGCGCTTCGACCAGGTTACGGTTCAGCAGTTTCCGCTCCAACTTTTCAAAGTAGGCATTGAATTCCACCAGCTTCTCCAGCATCCGCGCCAGATCACGTCCCTGAACGGTCTTGTCTGATTTCGTGATCCGGAGATTCATCTCGTCCGCGGCCTTGCGCATCAGATGGCGCGTCATGCCCTTCTCGTCCTTGATGTACTGCTCGCTCTTGCCTTTTTTCACCTTGAAGAGCGGAGGCTGGGCGATGTAGAGATGGCCGCGTTCGACCAGGTCGGGCATCTGGCGAGAGAAGAAGGACAGCAGCAGGGTTCGAATATGGCTTCCATCCACATCCGCGTCGGTCATGACGACGACCTTGTGGTAGCGGAGCTGGCCGAGATCAAAATCGTCCTTTCCGATACCGGTTCCCAGCGCGGTGATCAACGCGCGGATTTCCCCGTGGGACAACATCTTGTCGAAGCGCGCCTTCTCCACGTTCAAGATTTTGCCTTTCAGCGGGAGAATAGCCTGATTTCTCCGGTCCCGGCCCATCTTTGCCGAGCCTCCGGCGGAGTCGCCCTCCACCAGGTAGATCTCGCACAGGGCAGGGTCCTTCTCCTGGCAGTCGGCGAGCTTGCCGGGCAGGCCGCTGCCCGCGTCCAGCGCACTCTTCCGCCGCGTCAGGTCGCGGGCTTTCTTGGCCGCCTCGCGCGCCCGCGCGGCGTCGATGCCCTTCGAGAGCACTGCCTTCGCCACCTTCGGGTTCCGGTCGAAATAGAGGCCGATCTGCTCGGAAATGTAGGACTGCACCGTACCCGCCACCGGATTGAGCAGTTCACGCTTCTCATTCCCTTTGAATTGGGGCTGCGGAATCTTGACATTGACGACCGCCACCAGGCCTTCGCGGACATCTTCTCCCGCCAGGTTTTCCTTCATATCCTTCATCATTCCCATCGACTGGGCATACTGATTGAACGTCCGGGTAAGCGCCGTGCGGAATCCCGTCAGGTGGGTGCCGCCGTCGATGGTGTTGATGTTGTTCGCGAAGGAGAAGACGGCTTCGGAGTACGAATCATTGTATTGAAGCGCGATCTCGATCGTCAGGTCGTCCCGCTGAGCTTCGAAATAGACCACATCCGGGTGGAGCACGTTCTTGCTCTTGTTGAGGTGCCTGACGAATTCGGCGATCCCGCCGTCGTACTGGAACCGGGCCTTGCGCTCGGGCGTGGACCGCTCATCCGTCAAGGTGACCAGGACGCCCTTGTTGAGAAATGCCTTTTCGCGCAACCGCTGGGATAACTGCTCGAAACTGAATTCCAGAACCTGAAAGATCTCGGAATCCGGCAGGAAGGTGATCTTTGTGCCTCGCCTCTTCGTGACCCCGGTCTTGTGAAGCGGACCCGATGACACGCCCCGATCGTACTCCTGTTCGTAGACCTGGCCGTCGCGCCAAATTTCCAGTCGCAACCAGGCGGAGAGAAAATTCACGCAACTGACGCCTACCCCATGGACGCCGCCTGAGACTTTGTAAGTGTTGACGTCGAACTTTCCGCCGGCGTGCAGTTCCGTCATCACCACTTCGGCGGCCGACCGCCCCTTTTTGTCGGTCGGATGCTTGTCGACGGGAATGCCCCGGCCGTTGTCGATGACGGTGATCGAATTGTCGACGTGCACGATCACGTCGACTTGATTGCAGTATCCCGCGAGCGCTTCGTCAATCGAATTGTCGACCACTTCGTAAACCAGATGGTGCAGACCCATCTCATCGGTGGGACCGACATACATGTGCGGGCGCTTCCGGACGGCATCCCGTCCTTCCAGCATCGTAATCGAACTCGCGGTATAGCTACCGTCGTTGCCGAGTTCGAGTATCCCGGAAGAATCTTGGTCCGCAACCTGGCGGGGATCAGCTTGGGTGTCTGGCGATTCTTTCTTCACTCTGCTCATAGACTGTGTAAGGTGGGGGAACCGTTCTCGATCAGAAACAGCGCAGCATCTGAAGAATAGGCAAGGGGGAGGTCAAATTTGGAGGTGCTGAAGAAGAGTTGACCGTGCCCATGGGCCTGCGCGACCAGCGTCTCAATGCGCCTCCCGTCCAGTTCGGCATCCACGTCGTCGACCAGGAAAAGAGGCTTCTCATCAAACCTGGCATTATACACTGCCAAACGAGCTAAATCAAGAACTAACAAGGCACTACGCTCCTGCCCACTGCTCCCAAATCGCTTCAAATCCCGCCCTCCAAGCTTCAAATTGAGCTCGTCACGGTGCGGGCCTACGACGGCGTATCCCAGGGCAAACTCGGCCTCTCGGCGAGCCCGGATTCGTTCCCGAAACCGGGCAGGGTACATGTCCGAACGCGAATCCGCCGTGACTGAGGAAACATACTGAAAATCAATGACTTCCTGGTCGAAGAGCCCCTGCTGAAAATGCCGCTGGAGCTCGCCTACGTAAAGGTTCCGCTTTAGGTGCACCCCTCGCGCCAGGTCGATCAGTCGATCCTCCCAAACCTCTAACTCCTTCATATCAATGGCACCTATACCTTTCCTCGAGGCCTTCCTGAGGAGGCGATTCTTCTGCCGGAGCGTCCGATCATAATCCACCAGCGTATCACCGTAGCCGGGATCCACGCTGAGGAGGCCTTCGTCGAGGTACTTGCGACGGAATTCGGGCCCTCCCCTGATCACCGACAGATCGGCCATGGTGCAGGCGAATACCGGCATGTTGGCCAGGTAGTCTCGATTAGGCTCCCGCTTTGCGTTCACATAGGCGGTCCTTGAACGCACGCCCAGATTCACCGCAAGTTCGCGGCGGCTTTCCCCCCGCGCCAGAGTTCCACGCACAACGGCCTGAGTATGATCGTAGGCGATGGCTTCGGCCGGATGCGCAGTTCGGAAGGACCGGGTTGTCCCGAGGAAATAGATCGCCTCCAGCCAATTGGTTTTCCCGGCGGCGTTCGAACCGTAAAAGAAATTCAGCCGTGAGTGGAGCGAGCATTGACCGGATGCGATATTCCGAAAATCAGTGATCGCCAGGGATTGTAGGTGCATCCTTAATCAAAGTATAACACGACGCGGCCCTGGGCCCGATTGACTCTCCATTGCGCGGTTGTTAGATTGCCGCTCACGCCCGGAAGCCGGCAGCCACACCAGGATCACGGACCCATACGAAGGGGAAGACCAGGTCATGACCGTGCTTGAACGAATACGGAAGCGCGCACGCGACGACCGGCAGCGTATCGTGCTTCCCGAAGGCGAAGAAGAACGCACGCTCGTCGCTGCAGTGAAGGCCGCGGCGCTGGGTCTCGCCAGCCTGACCCTCCTCGGAGATGAGGCCATAATCAGATCTGCGGCGGCCAGGCTGGGCGTTTCGCTTTCCGGCCTGACCGTTCTGGATCCGGCAAGATCACAGGATCTGGACAGGTTTGCCGCCGGTTATTATGAATTGCGGCGTTCGCGGGGTCTTTTCCTGGATGAGGCGAAAAAGCAGATGCGCGACCCGCTCTATTTCGGAAATATGATGGTGAGAGAACGAAGGGCGGATGGGTCCGTGGCCGGGGCCACGCACACCACGGCGGAGACGGTGAGAGCCGCGCTTCAAGTGATCGGACCGAAACCCGGCCTTCGCGTGGTTTCCAGCTTCTTCATCATGGCGACGCCAAGGACGGAAGTAGGAGTCGATGGGGCGTTGATCTTTGCGGACTGCGGTGTCGTGGCCGATCCTTCGGCCTCGGAGCTGGCGGAAATCGCCCTCGAATCGGCGGAGAGCGCGCGAACACTGCTGGACTGCGAGCCGAGGGTGGCGCTGCTCTCCTTCAGTACCAAAGGCAGTGCCTCGCATCCCCTCGTCGATCGGGTCGTCGAAGCGACGGCCACGGTTCAGGCGCGGGCTCCGCGATTGCTTGTCGACGGCGAACTTCAGGTCGACGCCGCGCTCCTGCCCGCGGTCGGGATGGCGAAGGCTCCAGGATCGTCGCTGGCCGGGCGCGCCAACGTGCTCATCTTCCCGAACCTCGATGCCGGAAACATCGGATACAAGCTGGTGGAGCGGCTCGCCGGCGCCACCGCGATCGGACCCATACTTCAAGGACTGAATCATCCGGCGAATGATCTGTCGCGGGGCTGCAAAGCCGATGATATCGTCGACGCGATAGCGATAACCGCGGTTCAGGCCCAGGCCGGCAAGGCCGCGGTGACGGCTTGAATGTCTCGGTTACCTGGCCGGGCCGGGTTTCTTAGCGCGGGAAACTTTCTTCTTTGCGGTTGAAGTCCCAGCGGGTGCAGGCTTCGGTACCTTCGTGCGGCTCTTCGTGTCCGGGATTGGAGCGGCCGTAGAAGGCAGGCTCGCAAGGATTTCAGCTTCCGCGATCAGCCAATCCTGTTGGGAACTCCCTGCCTGATACCCCCGCTCAACGTACTTGTAATAAGCCCGCATCGCGATCATGTTGCGGACCTCTTCGCCCGAGATCGGCGCCTTTTTTTCGGACATCTTCCAGTTTTCTCCTTTCAAGCGCGGAATCTAGCATGGCTCCAGGTACACGACAAGCCAGCCCCGGGGACCGCACGCGCGGAACGCGTCCGCACCCCGGACATCTCGCGGGCAGACCGCAGCTGAAAGCGCCCCGGTATCCGGATCGGAAGTTCGCCTGACGGTTTGCCCGCAAGATGCGTGCGTTCCCGGAAAAACCGCTTACTGATTCTTGGAGAGCCTGCGCAACAGGTTATAAATGCTCGATGCGAGACCCAGACAGATCGACAGGAACAGGAACCAGGGGGAGGTGTTGAGCCACCGGTCGGCAAAGTAGCCCGCCACCAGCGAGCCGATCATGATCCCGATGGCGGAATCGACGATGGCCAAGGAGCGGGCCACCCGCTTGATCGGCGGTACCCGTTCCTCCGGGTTCTTATCGCCAGGGTCCTCTGCCACCGCGAAGCCGGACTATTTTATCGTCACAAGCGGTGATGAAACCGCGCTGGAAAGCCCGCTCGCCGCGACGCGGGCGTACTTGAGAAACGGGGCTGGGTAGATGCCGATGATCCCGACCATGATGGTCGCCACGATCAGGGCCGCGCGCATGCCCCGTGAGGCGGCCAGCGGCTCGCGTTCGGTGGCTTCGGCCGTGAACATGGCCTTGATGAATCGGGCGTAATAATAGAGCGAAATGACGGTGTTCAGCACGGCCACGACGGCGAGAATCGTCCACCAGCGCTCTCCGGTTTCGATAAGACCGGCGAAGAGCAGGTACTTACCGATGAAACCGGCCGTCGGCGGTATTCCGGCGAGGCTGAGCATGAAGACCGTCATCATGACGGCCATCACCGGATGGGTTCGCATCAGGCCGTTAAAGCTGTCGACCTGGTCGCCCGCGATCTTACCGCGGCGAAGCGCGATCAATACGCCCCAGGCCCCCAGATTCATGAAAACATACACCAGCAGGTAAACAATCATTCCCTGGTAGCCGGTGGCGTTTCCCGCCACCAACCCGAGCAGCAGGAACCCGGCATGGGAGATGGAGGAATAAGCCATCAACCGCTTGGCATTGCTCTGCGTGAGCGCCGCGAGGTTTCCCCACGTCATCGTCAGCGCGGCAACGACGGCGACCAGCACCGCCCAGCCCATCCCGCCTTCAGTAGGGGCGCCACGTAACGCGCCCAGGCCGGCGGCGAAAATCCGCACGAAGATAGCGAACGCCGCGGCTTTGGCTCCCACCGACATGAAGGCGGTGACCGCCGAAGGCGCTCCTTCATAAGCGTCCGGGCACCACATGTGAAAGGGCGCCGCCGCCACTTTGAAAAAGAGGCCGCAGGCGATCAGCGCCATGCCAAAGAACGCCAGGAATCCGAACGACTGAATGTCCTGCGTGGTCGCCAGCGCCGCCGCGATTCGCGAGAGGTTGGTCTCACCGGTCAAGCCGTAGATCAGGGAAATGCCATAGAGGAAGAGGCCGGAAGCGAATACTCCAAGAAGGAAATACTTCATGGAGGCCTCATTCGACTTCCGGTCGGCCTTGAAATACGCCACCAGCACGTACACGGCCACCGCGCTCAGCTCGAAACTGATGAAGATGCTGAGCAGATCCGCGCCCGACGCCATGAACATCATCCCGGTGGTGGCGAAGAGGATGAGTGCGTAGTACTCGCCCCGCTGCTCATGCTCGACATCCAGGAATTGGATGGAGAGAACCACCGCCATCCCGGCCGTCAGCAGGAAAATCCCTTTGAACGCCAGCGCGAAAGGATCGATCACGTACATTTCGTAGAAACCCGTGACCCGGGTGTCCTTGAACTGCACGTACATCTGGACGAGCGATACGGCGGAAGCCGCTATGCCGCCCAGCGAGGCATAGGCTGACCATCGCCGCTGCTCGGCCTTGACCGTCGATTCCAGGACCAGTACGAAGCAGGCGAACGCCGTCAGCAGCACCTCGGGCATCAGCAGCGCCACTCCCTGTTGGAGCAGTAAGCGCCAATCGAGACCGCTGGCGATGAAAAGGGAAGCGCTCATTCCATCTCCTTCGGATCCGCGGGGAGCGATGCCGCTTCCACGACGCGAGGGGCGGATTCCACGCCGGCGTGCTGTTCTGCGCGGCGGCCCTGGCCGTAGCCCGGTCTCACCTGCTGGACGATCGTGGCGACCGGCTTGTCGAAGTAGCTCAGGAACGGTTTCGGATAGATCCCGATCCAGAAAGCCAGGACCAGCAACGGCACGAAGTAGAGCCATTCGCGCGCGGAGAGGTCCCGCAGCGACTGGTTCTTTTCATGGGTCACGCTGCCGAACATCGTCCGCTGGTAGAGCCACAGCATGTACGCCGCGCCCAGCACGATGCCGGTGGCCGACAAGGCAGCCCAGATCCGATTCGCCTCGAAGACGCCCCGTAGAATCAGAAACTCGCCGATAAACCCGTTCAGCATCGGCAATCCGATCGACGACATGGTCATGATCAGGAAGACGGCCGCGAAGCCGGGCATGACGTGACTCAGCCCGCCGTAATCGGAAATCAGCCGGGTGTGCCTCCGCTCGTAAACTACGCCGACGATCAGGAAGAGCGCCCCGGTCGATATCCCGTGGTTCACCATCTGGAGGATCGCGCCGTTCAAGCCATTGGGATTGAGGACGAATATTCCCAGCATGATCATTCCCATATGACTGACCGAGGAATAGGCGACCAGCCGCTTCCAGTCCTTCTGCGCCATCGCGACCAGTGCGCCGTAAATGATGCCGATGATCGAGAGCCCGACCATGACCTGGACCACACGGGTATCCGAGCTGGCGTCCGGAAAAATGGGCAGATTGAAGCGGACGAAGCCATAGGTTCCCAACTTCAGCAGGACACCCGCCAGGATCACCGACCCGGCCGTGGGCGCTTCGGTATGGGCGTCCGGAAGCCAGGTGTGGAACGGGAACATCGGCACCTTAATGGCGAAACTGAGGAAGAAGCCGGCAAAAAGCCATATCTGCAAGTTCAGCGGGATCACCGGCTCGAGGCCAAGTCTGGCGGTGCCCAGCGCCTGCATGGCCATGATGTTGAACGTGGGCTGCCCGCTCGCCCCGAGCGCAATCGCCTGCTGGATCATCTCCAGCGTCTTCTCGTTCCCGCCCGAGATCAGATGGGCGGCGCGGGTGACCGACTCCAGTACCTGGGCGCTGTTCGGGCTTCCGTAAAGGTACTCGGGAAAGATGAAGTAGAGCTTCAGGATCGCCAGCAACATCACGACGGATCCGAGGAGTGTGTAGAGAAAAAATTTGATGGCCGCGTAAAGCCGGTTGTCGCTTCCCCAGACGCCGATCAGGAAATACATCGGCACCAGCATGACTTCCCAGAAGACATAAAAGAGAAACATGTCCATCGAGACAAAAACACCGATAATGCCGGTCTGCAGGAGCAGAATAACCGCGTAATACTCCTTCACCCGCTCCTGGATGGCGCTCCAGGAACACTGGACGGCGAGGATGCCGATGAGCGTGGTCAGGAGGGTCAGGATCACCGTGATGCCGTCCACGCCCAGCTGGTAGCGCGCACCGATCTGGGGAATCCAGTCGACATCCTCGATGAACTGGATTCCACCCCGGGTCCGGTCGTAACCGAGCAGCAGCAGCGAAGGGAGGAACCCGAGGACGATCCAGAAATTGGCGAAGGCCCGGATGGCGCTCTTCTGTTCGCTTCGGAAGAAGAGGATCAGGATGAGGGCACCCGCAAGCGGAAGCCAGGTGATCACCGAGAGGATGTGGTATTGCGCCAGCAGTTGCTCCGACATCGATGCCGTCTCCCAAAGGGAAGTAGTCGCCCGCGGCCCCGCCCCCGCAGCGGCCGGGGGCCGGTGACTACCTCAGGAATAGATAGGACAGCGTTATCACAAAGACCGCGGATACGATAATAAAGGCGTAGTTCTGCGCGAAACCGGTCTGGGCCGCGCGGAAGAACATCGAGAAGACGCGCGAGATCCAGCCTATCATGTTGACCAGGAGATCCACGACATACTTATCGAAGAACCCGGAGATCCGGCTGGACGCTACCGTCAGCCAGGCCGATCCGTTGACTCCTCCGTCGATCGCGCTGGTATCTACCTTCAGGAAGAGACGGCTCGATCCGAGGACCAGGCCCCGCACGAAGAGGAGATCGTAAAGCTCGTCGACCCAAAACTTATTCCGGCTGGCTTCGTAGAGCGGGTGAAGGCTCCGGGTGAGGGCTTCGAGCGTGGCCTGTCTCCGCAAGTAAAGCGTTCTCGCCGCGAAGATGACCGCGAGGGAAAGCACGACCGAGGCGATCATCAATACGTACTCCATGGGATCGTGCACCCCGGCGGCATGCTCCGCTCCGCCGGCCTCCGAAGGCTTGTAAATAACCGGATCGAGCCAGTGCTCGAAACGGTTGCTGCCACCGAGCGCCTGCGGCCAGCCGATAAAACCGCTCACCACCGCCCCGGCCGCCAGGACCAGCAGCGGCAGGGTCATCACCGCCGGCGACTCGTGTGGCGCGCCCGCGCCATGCCCGTGTCCGGCAGCATGGCCGCCATGATCGTCGTGGTGGCCCTCGCCCGCGCGACGCTCCCCCCAGAAGGTGAGCGCCATGAGCCGGGTCATGTAGAAGGCGGTGCAGAGCGCGCCGGCCAACCCGAGCAGCCAGAACGCCGGCCCTCCCGGAATCTGGTGGGTGCTGAACGTCCGCCAGAGAATCTCGTCCTTGCTGAAGAATCCGGCAAAGATCGGCACGCCGCAGATCGCCAGCCATCCGGCCACGAACGTGCGGTACGTGGTGGGGAGATGCTTCTCCAATCCGCCCATCCGCTGCATGTCCTGCTCATGGTGGAGGGCGCAAATCACGCTCCCGGCCCCGAGAAACATCAAGGCTTTGAAGAACGCGTGCGTGTACAAATGAAAAATTCCGGCGGTGAAGGCGCCGACGCCGCAGGCCAGGAACATGTACCCGAGTTGCGAGATGGTGGAGTAAGCCAGCACCTTCTTGATGTCATTCTGCGAGAACGCAATGAGGGCCGCCCAGATCGCGGTGATGATTCCGATCACGGCCACCACGAACATCATCGTCGGCGATTTCTGAAAAATGACATTGCTGCGGGTCACCATATAGACCCCGGCCGTCACCATCGTCGCCGCGTGGATCAGGGCGGAGACCGGCGTCGGGCCGGCCATGGCGTCCGGCAGCCACACATAGAGCGGGATCTGAGCGCTCTTGCCCGTCGCGCCGATGAAG
>JACQTD010000070.1 GCA_016210985.1 Acidobacteriota bacterium | reverse complement strand
GCTTCGGACCATGACGACGCCAATCAGGAGATTGGCGTTCCCGGGCGACCTGTGATGTCTTGATTTTGGCGGGTTGAGTCATTTAATGTCATATGGCCCGTTCGATACTGCCCGGAACCCCGCCGGATGAACCCGACGCCCATGGAAATCGAGGTTAAGATCAGGTGCGAGACCAACCCGCTGCCTGGGGAGTCCGGTCTTGAAGTGGAGGAAATCCTTCCCCGCCATTTCGAGGACAACTTTGTACTGGATTCCGACGATCATCGGCTCGGGATCGCGGGCGTCATGCTCAGGCTGAGGACGGCCTCGGGAAAGGGATGGATCACCTGGAAGGGCGCCCCGGTGGCCCATCCGATGCTGAAAATCCGCGAAGAAATCGAGGTGGAAGTAGGCGAGGTCCAGGGACTCTTAAGGATCTTTCAGGGCATCGGGTTTCGTACCGTGTTCCGTTATCAGAAATACAGAACTGTTTTTCACGTAAGCTTTCCAGATGGCAGCCATCTGGCCGCGATGTTCGACGAGACACCCATCGGCAGCTTCCTGGAGCTCGAGGGAGAGGAAGCGGCGATTCAGCAGGCCCTCCGGTGCCTCAACATCCCGGAGGAACGGACCACCTCGGCAAGCTATGGAGCCCTGCATCGGGAATATTGTGCGCGGCGCGGCATTCCCTTCGGCGACATGACCTTCGAACTGTCCTCCGGACGGGAGGTCGTACAGCCTCGATGAAAGGCGTAATCCTGGCGGCAGGATTCGGTACGCGTTTGTGGCCCTTGACGACGGATCGGGCGAAACCCGCGGTTCCCTTCCTCAACCGTCCGGTCATCTCCGCTTCGATCGATTA
Organism: Acidobacteriota bacterium; assembly: GCA_016210985.1. Classification (GTDB taxonomy): domain Bacteria; phylum Acidobacteriota; class Blastocatellia; order HR10; family JACQTD01; genus JACQTD01. Next base: position 9,374 of record JACQTD010000070.1, on the reverse strand, counting down.
TCTGTACCGGTTCGGGATCCGGGAAGGCATCATCAATCTCCACCATTGTGCGGACTCGATAAGGATGGCGCTGGCCGGCCATCTCCCCCCGGACTTGGACATTCACTACTCGGAAGAGGAGGAGATTCTCGGCACCGGTGGCGCGCTTGACCGGGTTCGCGACCACCTGATGCAAGGAACCTTTGTCGTGGTGAACGGGAAGATCATCACGGAGATTGATCTGAACGCCGCCCTCCGCACCCACCGCTCGGCCGGTGCGCTGGCTACCCTGGTCCTCCGACCCAACCGGCTCCATGAGCGTTATAGCATGGTAGAAATCGACGAGCGCTGCCGGATCAGGCGGTTCAACGGATTTCCCGCAAGACCGGAGGTTCCGCCCGACCGTCCTGATTCGCCCGGGCCGTTGATGTTCACCGGAATACAGATCCTCGAACCCGGAATCTTCGACTATATCCCCCGACATGTCTTCTCACATACCACGACCACGGCTTATCCGGCGGCGATCGGGGATGGACGACCGGTAGTGGCCCATGTCAGTGACAGCCCGTGGTTCGAAATCAGCACGCTGCACCGCTATCTGGAGACCAGTCTCTTCTTTCTCAAAGCATCGAGTCGTGACATGATTACCGGTTCAGACTGCCGGCTGGAGCCTTCAGCACACATACGCCAGAGCGTGCTTTGGGACCGCGTCCAGGTCGGCTCCCGGGCCTCGATCACCCGCTCGATCATCGGAGACGATTGTCAAATCCCGGCAGAGTCGTCCTTCGATCGTGTGGTTGTGGTTCGAGCCCACGCGCAGCCGGAGTACGACCGCGGACAGATCATCGGCGAAAATCTGGTGGTGCCGATCCCGGAGGAAGACTGATCATGAGCAGAGAACAGTTGGATCGGGTCTCCTCCACGGTCCGCGGCTACGTGGCGGAGTATTGCGGCGGCCGGGAGGATGACATCCGGATCCAGCCGATCACCGGAGATGCCTCCACGCGCCAGTATTTCAGAGCGCTGCTCTCCGACGGCCGCAGCTTTGTGGTCGCCCACTATCCCGAGCCGTTCGATCCCGGCACGCTGAATTACTGCGACGTCACACATCTCTTTCTGGCCGGGGGACTCCCGGTGCCGAAGTTGCTCGATGCGTCAGGGGAGCGGGGAATGATCCTCCAGGAGGACCTGGGCGATCTCCGCATGCAGGACTGGCTGACGGGCAGGACGGAGGACCAGGTGGAGACCGCCTATCGGCAAGCCATCGATCTGATTATCCGGATTCAGCAGTCAACGAAGCTGGCCGCTACCGCGGGATCGGTTTCGTCACGACTGGCCTTCGACAAGGAGAAGCTGGAATGGGAGCTGACCTTCTTCCTGCGGCATTATCTCCAGGGCTACCTGAAATCCACCTGGTCACGGGCAAAGACGGCCCTGCTGGAGGCTGAGTTTGCTGAATTGGCCGCGGAACTCGCCGCGCTTCCCCGCGTGCTCTGCCACCGCGATTACCATTCCCGCAATCTGATGGTTCGAGGGGAGACCTTGATCATCATCGACCACCAGGATGCGAGGATGGGCCCGGACACGTATGACATCGCCTCGCTGCTGGAAGACCCCTACGCGGATCTGCAGCCGGGCATCGCCATCCGGCTGCGCGATTTCTTCGTCGACCGCCGCCGGGCAGCCGGTCTGTCGACGGATAGTGCTGCTGAGCCGGCCACTTTCGGGCTTCGATACGACCTCATGTCCGTCCAGCGGCTGGTCAAAGCCATTGGAACCTACGCCTACCAGGCGGCCGTGATGGGCAACGACGTCTACGTCCCTTACATTCCCAGGGCCCGCCGCAGGGCGTTGGCCGCGCTCAGCAGACTCGGACGCTTTCCCGCGCTGGCCGACCTGATGAGCTGAGAAGGAAGCTGATGGCGTCCAAGCCGTTCGGGATCTCGACTCATGCCTTCTACGGCGAGCGCCTGAGCGGCAGCCACATCGAGCGGCTCAAGCGGGAGCCCTTCACGCATATCGAAATCTTTTGCGCGTTACATCACTTTGATTTTCACGACCGGCGGCAGGTTGAGGAAGTGGCCGCCACGCTAGGATCCACGGGGCTCCGGGTCAACTCTTTGCATTCTCCTTTCTACACGCTGAATCCATCAGGCGAACGCGCCTACTACTCCATCTCCTCCGTGGATGAAGACGAGCGCCGGTTTGCCGTCTCGGAGATCAAGTCGGCCATGGAACTTCGCTCACGCTTCGCCTACGACTATGTCGTCGTACATCTTGGACCGACGGGCGAGCGTCATCGATTCGATGACAGGCAGCAGGGCATCAGGAGCCTGACGGAGCTGCTTGAATATGGCCGACAGCTCGGCGTGGAGATCGCCGTCGAAAATATTCCCAACTCCTTCTCCACCACCGACGCACTGTTGGACCTCCGCAGGACCCTCGGCGGCATCGTGTTCTGCTTCGATTCCGGTCACGCCAACATGGAGGGAGATCCACTCCGCACCATCGAGATCCTCGGACCCGGCATACGGACGACGCATCTTCATGACAATGCCGGCCGCCATGACGAGCATCGGGTTCCGTACGAGGGGAGCGTACCCTGGGAAGGCGTCTTGCGGGCCTTAGGTGCGCAGTCCTATCCGGGGGTCTATATGCTCGAAGTGCGTGAGGGTCGTGACGAGGACATCGTACCCAGGGCCGCGGCGGCGGCCCGCCGCATGGCGGCCATGTCCTGAGTCGGGATGGTCAGGGTAAGTGCAACGATCGGTCGTTTGGTTGGAACCAGGGCGCTTGGATTGCACGTGAAATCTAGCTTGACACGGCTTCGCGGCGGGAAGAGAATTCCTTACCTGCAAAAAAGTTTCGTTTATTGTTGGAACGATTGCCCGGCGGGAGAGAGAGACATGCCAACTTCGTTTGCACTCGTGTTGTTCAAGCGTCGGTCGCGGAGACACGGGCGAACGGCGCTGATTTGAGCCGCGGACCGTGAAAGTGCGGATCGGGTGAGGAAAACGGCCAAACAAAATATCCATTATCAGACGCATTTGAAGATCGTATTCCCTGTCCAGAGAATCGAGTGCTCCCCGGCGTCTCACCTAAGATTCGCGGCTACGCCGCCCGATCCCGGGTGATGGGGAAGGTGAGGTATGCGCGGAATCAAACCCTCTGCGCTGTTCAGCTATGCCCTGGCGATCGCTGCTGTTGTCCTGGCGGCCGTGCTCACGGCATTACTGCACCCCATCATGCTGGAGCGCGCGACTTTTCTTTTTTTCATCATCGCCGTGCTGTTCAGCGCCTGGCGCGGTGGGCACGGGCCAGGGCTGCTAGCGGTAGTTTTGGGAGCTTGGGTGGCCGACTGGTTCTTTCTAGCTCCATACCATTCCCTAGCGTTGACGGATCCGCGCAGTGCAGGGCCTGTCACTGTATTCCTGCTGGCGGCGACAGTCGTCAGCGTGCTGATCGCGGAAGGCCGGCGTGCAGAAGCGCAACTGCGAAAGCTGTCGAGAGCCGTTGAGCAGAGTCCTGCGTCCGTGATCATCACAGATACGGAGGGCAGGATTGAATACGTGAATCCTAAATTCAGCCAGGCAACGGGCTACACGCTCGAGGAGGTGAAAGGAAAGAACCCACGGATTCTCAAATCGGGTGAGACCGCTCCGGAAGAGTACAGGCGTCTATGGGAGACCGTGAATTCAGGAGGCGAATGGCGGGGTGAGTTTCATAACAAGCGGAAGAGCGGGGAGTTGTTTTGGGAAGTGGCCTCCATTTCACCCATTCGAGGCCGTGCGGGAGTCATAACCCACTTTCTGGCGGTCAAAGAAGATATCTCCGAGCGCAAACAGGCGGAAGCGGAGATCCAAAGCCTAGCGAAGTTGGCATCCGAAAACCCCAACCCCATTTTGCGCATTGCACGAAATGGCACGTTACTCTACATCAACGATTCAGGCGTGTGTGGATTGCCCGATTGGAATCTGCGGACAGGCAAGCCGGCGCCGATCATATTTCAAAATCTTGTCTCGCAAGCGATGGACAAGAGGTCGACCCAGGTGGTCGAGCTCGAACACGGTGGCCGAACGTACTTGTTCTCCGTCGTGCCGGTTGTGGGCACCGATTATGTCAATTTGTACGGTCGCGACATGACCGCCCGCGTGCAGGCTGAGAAGGCCCTGCGACGTTCACACGACCTGCTCAATCTCACCGGTCAGATGGCCGGGGTCGGCGGTTGGGAACTGGATCTGGCAACGCAGTCCGTTACCTGGACCCAGGAGGTCTATCGCATCCATGAGGTCGATCCTGCCACCCGGGTGAATCTCGCCGACGCGATTAATTTTTACGCGCCGGAGGCCCGGCCGGTCATCGCCGCCGCCGTGCAGGCCTGCATCGACTCGGGGACCCCTTGGGACCTTGAACTCCCGCTGATTACCGCGCAGGGCCGGCACATCTGGGTGCGTGCCCAGGGGACAGCCGAGATCCAGGGCGGCAGGGCGGTTCGTCTTTACGGCGCGTTTCAGGACATCACCGACCGTAAACAGGCGATCGTTGCGCTTCGTGAGGCGAACGCACGCTTCGAGCGTGTGGTTGAGCACATCAGCGACGCACTCATCCAGGACGACCTTGATGGACGCGTGGTCTTTGCCAACTCGCGTTTCTTCGAGCTATTCAACCTCCCGGAGACGAACCCCGCAGCCTTGATGCTGGAGGACTACATCGCCCCCGAATGGCGCGAATTCCTGCGCAACAGGAACAACCGCCGCGTCCGCGGGGAAGATGTGCCCGACCAGTTTGAATACAAGGGTTTGTGGCGGGATGGCAGCACCATGTGGCTTGAGGTCACGGTCACAAAGGTCATTGAAAACGGACGAATCATCGGCACGCAGTCGGCGATCCGTGACATCAGCGAGCGCAAGCGGGCCGAGTTGGCCCTGCGCCTGCAAGGCGCCGCCCTGGACGCTGCCGCCAACGCGATTATCATTACCGACCGCAACGGAACGATTGAGTGGGTCAACCCGGCCTTTACGGAACTCACCGGATACAGCGCGGAGGAAGCCACGGGCAAGAACCCTGGGGAACTGGTCAAATCGGGCGTTCACGATCCGGCGTTCTATAAGAACCTTTGGGACACCCTCCTTGCCGGAAGACCCTGGCACGGCGAGATGATCAATCGCCGCAAGGATGGCAACCGCCACCCCGAGGAACAAACCATCACCCCGGTGAAGGACGCCGGCGGCGAAATCACGCACTTCGTTGCGATCAAGCGCGATCTCACGGAAGCGAAAAGGCTGGAGGCCCAGTTTCTCCAGGCCCAGAAGATGGAGGTCGTGGGCCGGCTCGCCGGCGGCATCGCCCACGACTTTAACAATTTGCTGACCTTCATTATCGGCATTGCCGATCTTGCGTTAACGGAGTTGAAACAAGGCGAACCGCTGCGCGCGGATCTTGAGGAAATTCTCCTTGCCGGAAAGCGGGCTGCCGCACTGACGCAGCAGCTGTTGACCTTCAGCCGCAGGCAGGTCACGAAGTTTGAGCCAATAAGCCTGAACGCGGTGGTCACGGACATGCAGAGCATGCTCCCGCGCTTGATCGGGGAGGACGTCCGCCTTGTCTTCAAGCTGGCGGAGGCCTTGGGCACGGTCAAGGCGGATTTCAGCCAACTCGGGCAGGTGATCCTGAATCTCGCCGTCAACGCTCGAGACGCCATGCCCACCGGCGGCACGCTCACGATTGAGACGGCGAACGTGGCGCTCGATGACGCTCACGCGGTGCGGCACCTATCCGTCCGGCCGGGGCCCCATGTGATGCTGGCGATCAGCGACACGGGTGTGGGGATGGACGCGGAGACCCGCGAGCGGATCTTCGAACCCTTCTTCACCACTAAGGGCCCCGCGAAGGGAACGGGACTCGGCTTGTCCACCGTGTACGGCATCGTGCGGCAGGCCGGCGGCAGCATCTGGGTATACAGCGAAATCGGCCTGGGGACCACCTTCAAGGTTTACCTGCCGCGGCTCGAGGTGGCAGCGCGCAAGCCCGAGCCGGCTCTGATCGTTCGGGAGGTACAAGGCAGCGAGACCATCCTCATCGTCGAAGATGAGGACTCGGTACGCGGTCTGGCCAGGCGCTTCCTCGAGTCGGCCGGCTACAGGGTGCTTACGGCCAGCAACGCCGGAGAAGCCTTGCTGTCGGTAGAGGGTCAGGAGGGACCGATCCACCTGGTCCTGATGGACGTGGTGATGCCTGGGATGAACGGTCCGGATCTGGCGGAGCGGCTCGCAGCCAGCCGCTCCGAGATCAAGATCCTCTACACGTCAGGCTACACGGACGACACCATCGCCCACCATGGAGTGCTTGTCGAAGGGGTTGACTTCATCAGCAAGCCGTATACGCTCCTGGAGTTGCTGCATAAAGTTCGGGCGGTGCTGGACGCGCAAGGGTGAATCCCTGGCGTCACTTGTGTTGCTTTCCGCCTACAAAGGCGCCAAACCCGGTTCCCGGCCCCGGGTTCCTGAGCCGACCGTTCGGCCGCCGCTTTCCTCCTAAAACTAGTCAGCCTGCAGGAGCTCACACTGGAAGGCCATGAAATATTGTGATCTTGGATGAACGGATCGCGACACACTGACGCGATCCGTGAAGGATCAGGTCATCACGGCTCCCCTGCCTTGCCCTCAGATCGAACTCCTCCCGACCACGTACCGACGGACCCTTCACTGCCGCCGGTCGCAAGGGCGAATCGTACGATGAACACGGGCCTAACACGGCAAACGGGGGCTTGGATGGGCCATGAAGTTGAGTTCAGGGGACCGCTACTATATAGCAACCGTGCGACACATTCACAGTGTGCTCAGCTATCCACACAACTGCTTTTGACAAGCGCCAACGGGGTGGTACCCTGAAGGTGGACCTTAGACCTTTTTTCATTCGACCATGAGTAAACGCCGTACCCACGTCATCATTCCAGACGAGTAGTTGAATCAACCACGGATGAACACCGAATTTGGGGAATCGCTGATGGCCCGGGAGCGCAGGGCTAGGGCGTCGAAGCGAGAAGAAGGTCGGAGCGGCTCCGCGGACTGATCTGATACCCGCTCGAAAAGGGCCGGAAGGAATCAAACTGGCCGATCACGCCGATAATGCTGAACGGCTGATTCGGCGTGACCATTCCCGGAATACCCGTCGCGCTCTCAATGCGCAGCGTGAGCGACCCCGTCCCATCGCTTATCCGCAGATTGCTGCTCCCGGACACGCGGATGGTACCGCTGGCGATCCTGACGTTGTCGATCCGCACCAGCCTGCCTTCGGTGGCCTCCCCGATGGAGCCGATGCTTTCAACGGCCGGAACCCGGGCGCTACCCGGCGACACGATGGCGAAACCGAATCCGGGCTCAAAGGGATAGCTGGGGAATGGATTGGTGCTGTCCAGGAAGGTCTCGCCGCCGGATTGACCTAGCCGCCCGAGCACCGTGACCTGGTCACCTGCGGCGACCGCGCGAGATATCGAGTTGTATTCCTGAACATGGATTCCACCGCTCCCGTCCTCGACGTAGATGTCATTCTGCACGACGGAAAACGAACCCGAGCCCACGGTCACGGTGCCCGAAATACGCACCGGAAAATGCTCGAAGAAAACCTCTCCAAGGGAATCGTTGCTCCGACATCGGGCTATGGGTGTGACGCCCGCGAAGTAACCGAGCACGGCCCGGGACTCCCCTCCGGTATCGTCGGTGGCGCAGATTTTCACTTCGACCCTGGCTCCATCCACCTGGCCCGGCACCTCGAGCCGGTAATTCGCTTCGTGAAGTTTTTGTACAGGGAGAATGATCGGACTACCGCCATCGATCTCGACGGTGGCTTCAAGGCGCGCGGGGAAGGTCGAGTCGTCGCTCGCCTGAACAAAAATCGCCGCGGGCTGACGGGCGGCGGGGACCAACGGATCCGATCGAAGCCGCACGCTAGGAGGAAAATCGCGGCGGACTCCCCTTCCGGCTCCATCCGTAGCCATCGTGATGGGGTGGAGGACCCCGCCTCCCACAACATAAGTAGCTCCATCCGTCGCGATTTCGATGTGACCGCCGGCCACCAGACCCTGCTGGCTGACGCTCGAGCTGTTGGGGCTGAGCTGGTTCTGTATAAAGAAGGGCACCCGCTCGACGGGCACATTGAAGTTCGGCGCCGGCGGGACCTGGCCATTGGTCGGGGTTCCGTTGATGAACCGGTCCGTCACGACGAGCGACGGATGAAAGAATTCGTTGTTCGAACCCATTTGCACGATCCCAACTTCCGCTCGAAGGGTCTGGAGAAAGGCCGTATTGCCGCTGGTGCGGCTTCCGTGGTGATTCAATTGCACCAGATCCACGTCTCCGGCAAGTTGCGCAACGACAGACTCCAAATCAGTCGTATTGATTCCTCCACCGGTAAGGTCGCCGCAGATCAGGGCGTCAAAGTCCCCGAACTGGATCAGCAGCCCGATTGAAGCGCTGTTCTCCAATTGGTCGAGCTGATCATTCCGGCTCAGGATCGGGATGTCGCCCCCGCTGATCAGCCTGCCGCCGGTCACAAGGCAGGTGGCGATAACCCCGCCCCCCAGGTCGATTTCAGTGCCAGGAGTTATTGTACGTCGAGCCGAGCCGACAGCCTGGATATACCGGCGGTAAGGTGCGAAGGTCGAGGGAGCCGCCAGGTCTCCCCGGTCAAAAGCCACGCCGACCGGAAAGGCGCTAGCCACCTCGTCCAGGCCGCCGATGTGATCCGAGTGATAGTGACTCGCAACCATGTAATCGATCCTGGTGAGCCCCAGTGAATGCATGAGCGGAACGACCTCCGCCGCACCTGCACCTTCCGGGCCACCATCGATCAGCAAACTTCGGCCTTCCGGTGATACGATGAGCGCGGAGTGACCCTGTCCCACGTGGACAAAGAAAATCCGTAGTTTCGACTCCTGCCCCTGGGTCGGACGCGTCAGGAGGAGCCAGCTTCCAGGAATCGCCAGGAACAACGCAAAAATAATCAGGAGCGTTCGCCTGCTCGTGTTCGTCACTTCAACTTACCCGGGAACATGAGATCCATCCGGTGCTACAATCCAAGCCATGATACCACGACGAATAGCAGCACCCGCCGAAAAGCGAAGCGATCCGCCAACCGCATTCCAGCCGGGCGCAACACCGCCCGGGCTGAGGATTGTTCGGTCCCCTTCCCTGCGGCGCGCTATGCCTTACCTAATTCGAACGACTCCTTTCGGGTGAGGCGTCCCTTACCGGCCCATTACATAAACCCCGCTGGCTCGGAGTACCCTCACCATCGTCTCCAGCGTCTGCAGCACGCCCTGCTCCACCGCGCGCCCGTACTTCCCGCTCACCGGACTGACCACCCGGCCGCCGTGGCTCTCGTTGTCTGCCTCCGTC
>JACQTD010000072.1 GCA_016210985.1 Acidobacteriota bacterium | reverse complement strand
TTATGCGGGGCTGCGCTCCTGATGGCCATCCCCGGTGTTACGGGCAACGGGTATTCCGCAACCCTGGAGCATGTAAGTAGCGGCAGCGCCGCCGGCATGTCGACGGCATGGAAGGCCGGCGCCCAGGTATCAGGGATAGCGGGCATTCATCGCGCCGGTCAAACTTTTGTCACGTGGCAGGAACTGGCAAGTGAAGACGGCGAGTCCTACGAGATCTACCGTCACACCGAGCCGATTTCAGCCGCGAATCTCGCTCAAGCCCAGCGGCTCACCGCGCGATGGGGACCGCTCCCCGAGGGGTCGAGCCGGTATTACATCGAAGATGAGCGCCGGCTGGATGACGGTGTCCGCGAAGCCGATCAGGCCGTTGGCTACACGCCGCTGGAGAACTATGTCATCTCCGATCTCGGATCGCCGCTCAGCGGCACTACTGGCCTGTTTGTGTGGACCGCAAAGCAGTCCGGCAGCTTCTATTACGCAGTGACGACGATCCCGAGGGACGGGCGGGAGAACCGAACAGACTTCAGTGCCGGTTACAATACCACTGGGCCCATGGCCGAAGCCGTGGAAGATCCAAGGCCGATTCTGGTCTGGCAGTCGAAGACCGGTTTCGGACGGGTCTACACCCAGTTCATGGACTACGAGCATTGGAACCCGACCTTCGACGCGCCGCGCGATCCCGAGGGATCGGGAACGAACAAAACGCATCAGTATGCATACAACTACTGGGTGGGCGTCCCGGTCGGCTACGATGGTCGTACGCCGTTGCCGCTTTATCTGCATATCGAAGGCTGGGGGAGTCGATACGGCATCGGCGAGAGTACGCCTTACGATTGGCCGGCGATCGAGATTTGGGGCGACGACCCGCACCAGACCTGGTATTACGGCTTCAGCGCCACATTCGATTACCGGCACTGCAGATCCTACGAGGGCACGGGCTGCATCGCCGACACCGGGCCGATTGTCAATTACACGGAGGAGCGGCTCCTGCGTGCGCTTTATGACGTGCTACGCGATCGGTTTTATCAGGTCGACCGCCAGCGGATTTACAGCTATGGCCAGTCCATGGGAGGCAGCGGCGCACTCTCGCTCGGCATCCGGTACCCGAACGTCTTCGCCGCCATTCATGCCGGACAGCCGATGACCAACTACGCCGCGGACAATCCGAATCTGGGTGGCGACTGGCTGAACGATTACGTTCCCAAGTGGGGTCGGGTGGAGGCGCAGCTGCCCATTGAAAACCGGGGCGTCTACGCCACCGATCTGGCACGCTATGACGGCATGAGCGTTTGGGACTGGCAGAATCATCAAGCGACACTGGCGCGCTGGCGCGCCCGGGAGATGGCGTTCATCTCGATCGATCACGGAACGCTGGATGAGGTGATCGAATGGGAAACCCAGGCCAGACCGGTTTATGGACAGTTCTATGCCGGCCTTCGCGCCTTCTCAGGTGCGATTGTGGAGGCCGATCACACCTGGCTCGGCTTCGCCGGAGAGGGTCCGGACGCCGTGGGCGACTACGCCCCCTTCCACGATTTCACCTTTCGCAGCGACGAGACCACTCCCGCGCTTCACCACGCCTCGGGAAGCCTGAGGGTGCCACCCTCGGGGGCGGGAGGATACAACCTCAATCTGGAGTGGTCGGCATCCTGGCACGATTTCGCCGGGCCGCCGGTGGACACGCCGAGTCGGTACGAGATCGTCCTGCGGTCGCTCGAGGGCGCCCAAACCGTTGATGTCACGCCCCGTCGCGTACAGCGGTTCGTCATCCGACCGGGGATGAGTTTCTCCTGGCTGAATACCCGGCTTTCAGACGATCAGGTCATTCAGGGCGGTACGATTTCGGCGGATGCCGACGGCCTGATCACCCTCACCGGCCTGCAAGTCGGTGAGGCGGGGAATCGCCTGGTTCTCCAACCCGTAGCGGTTTTTGCTGTGGCGTCGAACGGAGTCGGGCAGGAACCCATGGTGGGCAGCAGATCCGACCTTCAAATCTCATCGTCAGCCCCTCGCCCTTTCCCTGACACCCGGCGAGGGATTCACGTCTTCAACGATCAACTCGTCAGCTTGAACGCACTCACCGATGAACAGGTCAGGTTCGCTGCAACACACTACTCGGGGGCACAGAAAATGACGCGAGCCGACGCGGAACGCCTCCGTACCCTGAATCCGAATTTCCTGATCCTGCATTACCGCCTTGGACATGCGCTCGGTTATCGCGCAGCGGAAGGAGCGTGCCAGCCTGTGGGCGAATGGCTGCAAATCATCGACGGTGATTGGACCAGGGAGTGGCCGGGCGACTCCGCCGTCAGCGAGTCGTGGTTTTTCCATTGGCGGGGAGAGCGGGTTTACAACTGCGATTGGGGATGGTATCTGCTGGAGTTGAACGATCCCGGCCTGCGCGGGTTCTGGCAAGCTGATGTGCTTGGTGAATTACAGGCCAACGATAACGATGGCGTCTTCATGGACAGCCTGAGTGTACCCAATTACCTCGGGGCGGACCACTATGTCCCTGCGCTGCCTGAAGTCGATGACGGCTTCGAAAGCGAGTGGGTGGCACGCATCACCGGGTGGCTGATCTGGCTCCGGGGGCAGGCGCTGGGCCGTTACCACCTGGTACCGAATGTGGGAAGCTGGATTACCTCCCGTGAGGCCACCGATTACAGTCCGGCCGATGGTTTGATGGTCGAGGGGTTCGCCATCGAGGCCGACCAGAGTCCTTATAACCTCGAGGATTGGCGGCTTCAGATGAACCGGATACTGGGCGCAGTCCGCCGCGGGCAAGCCATACTCGGCCAGAGTTACGTCACCGGAGGCCAGGAACGCCTGTTCGCGCTGGGCTCCTACTTGCTCATCAAGGGTAACCGGTCCTACCTTAACATTGATCTGGGCATGGAGCCGGAGTGGTGGCCGGAGTATGACATCCCGATCGGGACCGCCCAACAAGACGCGGGTGACATCATGGAATTCGACCAGGACGGCGATGGTGTATACCAACGGGAATTCGACAATGGCTTGGTCCTGGTCAATCCCACGAGCCCCTGGGACGGCACCGGCGTTACACGAACGGTCAACTTCAGCGGCACGCGGTACCTTGCCGAACCCGGAGGTGGAGGCGTCGTGCCGGCGTCTGGGGTGCCGGACGGTGTGGTTCGCTTTCGGCCTGTCACCGAGGTGACGCTCCCGCCCTTCTCCACCGCAGTATTGCTTAACGTGCCGCCTTCTTCCGCGAGGTAATCGACGGAACGGTGGAGGTCATCGGGTGGCGTGAAGCCAAACTTCGTCCTCAGCACGGTGATCGTCATGATCAGGACCAATTTGAGGTGGGTCTTCACGGCGGCCATCTTTATGAGTCTCGTGTTGCTGGCGACGGGACATTCCGCCGCGCGCCGAAGTGCTTCAGCGTGGACGGCGCTGGGTCCTTACGGTGGAAGTATCGGGGCGCTGGCAGTTGATCCAAGTCACCCGGCCACGCTTTATGCCGCCGCCGACAACGTCGGCGTCTTCAAGAGTACCGACAGTGGAGCCCACTGGATCCGGACCGGTCTATCTAGGCCGGTAGTGTGTTCGGCGATCGTCGTCGATCCCGGTAATCGCTCGATCGTCATGGCAGCCACTTTTACGGGCTTCTTTGTCAGCCAGGATGCCGGCTCGACGTGGACAAGCAGGAACAACGGACTGGCCATCACCTACCTCTTCGACCTGGAAGCGGATCCCGCTCACCCCGGCACGCTTTACGCGGGGGCCTTGGGCGCACTGTACAAGAG
>JACQTD010000003.1 GCA_016210985.1 Acidobacteriota bacterium | reverse complement strand
GGCCTGGGGATCGATCTGAGCGACGATGGGAGGACAGCCAATGATGCCGGCGATGGCGACACGGGAGCCAACAATTTGCAGAACTTCCCCGTTATCACGTCCGTCGGTGAACTCATCCGCTTGGATCTAAGCAGGGCCACCGTCGTCGAGGGGAGACTCAACAGCACGCCCAATACCGACTTTACCCTCCAATTCTTCGCCAACTCCGGCTGTCCGCCCGGCGACGGCGACTTCGAGGGGAAAGCGTTCATTGGTTCTAGCAGTGTGAGGACCGATGACATGGGCGACGCGAGCTTCCGGTCTACTCTCGATTTCTTTTTCTCAGTGGTGACACCTGAACCGCATGTCATCACCGCCACCGCCACGGATGCCGGAAACAACACGTCGGAATTCACCCAACCACTCCTGCTCGTTTGCTCGCCCAACATAAAGGTCGACCCGACGCTGCTGGACTTTGGCCTGCAACGAATCAACATTGAGAGTGTGCCCAAACCGGTGAGCCTGCGCAACGACGGCCACGTCAACATCACCGTGTCGAGTATCCAGTTAGCCGGGAGCCAGATTGGACAGTTCGTGTTGAGCGGGTTGCCCTCATTGCCGATGATGCTCAGCCCAGGGCAGAGTTTCACTGTCAACGTGGCGTTCAAGCCGACGACGGTGGGCAGCAAAACCGGCAGCCTGCTCATCGCCAGCAATGACCCGACCGAGCCGACGGTCGCGGTTTCCTTAACTGGCATCGGCGTGGCGCCCGACATCGAGGTCAGTCCCACCTCGCTGGCCTTTGGCAACCAATGCCTCAACACGCAGAGCACGGCGCACCCCGTGACGATCAGCAACACCGGCACTGCTCCGCTGACCATCACCGCCAGTACCAACTCCAACGAGATCGACTTTATTCTTATCGGTCTGCTGCCGCTGCCTCGAACGCTCGCTCCCGGGGCCAGCGTGATTGTCAACAGCTTCTTCAAGCCGACGACCGTCGGGACCAAGACCGGCCTCCTCACCATCGCCAGCGATGACCCCGATGAGCCCACGCAAACGATCAACCTGAGCGGCATGGGCGTGGCGCCAGAGCTGAGCGTCGTTCCCACGTCGCTGGCCTTTGGCAATCAGTTGATCAACACGCAGAGTACGCCGCAAACCGTGACCATCACCAATAACAACTCATCGTGCGCAAGTAAGGTCCGGGAGATCACCCTTGCCGGTGCCAATCCAAACGATTTCATTCTGATGAATGTCCCGGCCCTGCCCCGGGATGTCGGTCCGAATCAGCGCCTGGTGTTTGAAGTGGCGTTCAAGCCGTCATCCGTGGGCGCGAAGACGGCCCGACTCACGATCACCAGTGATGACCCGGATCAGCCAACGAGTACGATCGACTTGAGTGGCACGGGTGTGGCGCCGGACATGGACGTCACTCCCCTGTCGCTGGCGTTCGGCAACCAATGCGTCAACGCGCAAAGCGCACCCCAAACGGTCACCGTCAGTAACTCTGGCACCGCCCCGCTTACCATCAACACCATCACCAGCTCCAATACGATCGACTTTGTGTTGATGGTGACCCCACCGCCTCCCCGAACGGTCCCGCCCGGCGGCAACTTCACCTTCATGGTGGCCTTTAAACCCATGACCACAGGAACCAAGTCCGGCATGGTCATCATCGCCGGCAACGACCCGGATGAGTCCACGCGAACTGTCAGCTTGAGCGGCGTTGGCGTAGCGCAGGACATCAACGTGAGTCCGACGTCGATCGACTTTGGCATGTGGCCCTACCCTCCGCCATCCTCTCCGCCCGGTCCAATGCGAACGTTGACCGTGAGCAACACCAGCATGTCCTGCTCGCTCACGGTCAGCGCGATCAGCAGAGCGGGGGCGAACCCCACCGATTTCACGCTCAGCGGTTTGCCTGCTCTGCCCAGGACCGTGACGCCGGGCGCCAGCTTCACGTTCAGTGTGATCTTCTCGCCGGGCGGCGTGGGGACGCGCTCCACCTCGGTGCAGATTTCCAGCAGCGATCCCGATGAATCGATGGTCAACGTGGCGCTGAGCGGCTCGGGGGCCTCGATCACTGTGACGACGCCCAATGGCGGTGAGAACTGGGCGGCTGGAAGCGCACACACGATCAGTTGGACATCAGCGGGGGTCATCGGGAACGTGAAGATCTTGCTTTCGACCAATGGCGGGAGCAGCTACCCGACGACCATCGCCTCCAACACAGCCAATGATGGTTCCTACCCGTCGACGGTCCCATCCACACTCGGCTCGACGACCTGTCGGATTCGAATCGAGAGCGTGAGTACTTCGCTGGTCTTCGACACCAGCAATGCGAACTTCACTGTTTCCCAAATAACGGTGAGTGTGCCCAACGGTCATGAGGCATGGTGTCGGGGCAGCACGCACACCATCTTATGGTCATCGGTCGGCGTCAGTGGGAATGTGAGAATCGAGCTGTCCACGAACGGTGGAAGTACATATCCCACCGTGATTACGTCCAGCACCGCCAACGATGGCTCGTACTCCTGGACGATCCCATCAGCCACTCCGGCCTCCAATCTATGCCGAGTTCGGATCACGGCGTTAAGCGCGGTCACATCAGGCCCAAATCCGGCGAACGCGAGCGATGCGAACTTCTGCATCTGTAGCAATTGTTCATCCTGCTCGTGCCCATAGGGAGGTGAAATGCCCATGAAGTATTTGAGGACTGGATTCACAGCCAGTTTGATGTTGAGCATGTCGCTTGTTTCTCAACAGCCGATGCTCGCTCAAAGTCCAGGCCTGACCTTGCTTGGCCGGACCAGCATCGGCCCGGTGCTCGGTCTCGCCGTGGTGGGAAATAGGGTCTATATTGCCGATGGTGTCGGGTTGCTCATCGTTGATGTTTCCGATCCATCTTTGCCGCGTGAAGTGTCCAGACTGAGCCTGCCGGGGGTCGCCAACGCGGTCGAAGTGATCGGCCATTTCGCGTACGTTCTGGATGAACCTGTGCTGCGGGTGATCGATGTCTCCAACCCTATGGCTCCAGTGGAGCGAATGGTCCTGAACAACATGAGCAACGGACGCGACCTCGCCATCTCAGGGAATTTTGCTTATGTGGCGGCGCGGAAGGATTTGGTGATCCTCGACATTTCCGACCCGGCCAATCCGCGCGAAATCGCTTCAGTGGATATGAGAGACAGCCAGGGAATTGCACTCGCGGGCACCTTCGCATATATCGCCGACAGCACCTCTGGATTGGCCATCGTCGATGTTTCCGATCCTAATCAGCCCCGAGAGGTGGGGCGATTCGATACCGGAGACTGGGCCTACAATGTTGCGGTGGTGGGGAACTTGGCCTACGTGGCTGATCAGAGTGATGGGCTCCGTATCATTGATGTATCAAACCCGGCCAGTCCTGGCGAGCGAGGATTCTTTGATACGCCCTCCCTGGCTCGGGATGTCGCGGTGGTGGGGACTCTGGCTTACGTAGCCGATGGGAACAGCGGGCTGGTGGTCATTGATGTCTCAAACCCAACCAGCCCCTCGCAATGGGGGTTCTTCGACACACCGGGCTTCGCCCGAGGGATTGAGCTCTCACAGGGCCTGGCGTATGTGGCGGATCAAGGCGGCCTGCAAATCATCAGTGTCTCCGATCCGGTGAATCCACTGCCGCGCGGTGTCTTTTCCACACCCGGTTTCGCAAACGACGTCCGTGTATCAGGCAACGTAGCCTGGCTCGCCGCCAGTCACGGCGGGCTGTGGGCATTTGATGTCACTGATCCGACCACACCGCGCGATATTGGGTTTATTGATACGCCCGGCACGGCCATCGCAGTTGAGACTGTGGGATCGCTGGCCTATGTTGCCGATGGTGGGAAAGGCCTGCGGGTGATCGATATTGGTTATCCGTCCGCGCCCCGCGAACTGGGATCCTCGGGTGGATTCGTTGCAGATGTTGTCGTTGTCGGCAACCGGGCCTACCTCGCCTCTCTGGGTAACGGGCTGCGAGTGATGGATGTCTCCAATCCGGCGAGAATCCAGGAACTTGGTTTTGTGGATACGCCTGGACGCGCCGTCGGTGTGGCCGTCTCCGGGAATCTGGTTTATGTGGCTGATGAAGAAGGTGGCCTGCGCATCATTAATGTCTCAAATCCAGCGCGACCGGTTGAGGTCGGATTCTTGGATACGCCGGGTCATGCACACAAGGTCGGCCTTTCGGGAAACTTCGCTTTCGTGGCGGATCATGAGGGGGGAATGCGGGTTGTGGATGTATCTAATCCGGCCGTGCCGCAGGAACGTAGTTCACTGGAAGATTGCTGTGCAAATAATGTGCGGGTGTCGGGAAACCTGGCCTATTTGGCCACCTACGCAGCGATCCGGGTGATCGATATTTCCGATCCCCCCGGTTTGCAGTCGGGCGCTTTGTTCCCATTGCCGCCGGTTGATGCTCGGGGTATTGCCGTTGCCGGTGGTCTCATCTTTGTCGCGGCTGATGCGGCGCAACTGTTGATCATCCAGTAAACCGCAATCCGCAATTCGAGGATTCAAGCCAGCCTCCTCCTCAATCTTGCCGCCTTGACCGTGTTGCTCATCAGCATGGCGATCGTGAGGGGGCCTACACCGCCCGGTACGGGACTGAGGTAGCCGGCGATCGGAGCGACCGTGCGCGGCTCGACATCGCCTACAAGCGTGTAGCCCTTCTTCCCGATTTCCGCCAGCCGTGCTTCATCCGGGCCGAAGATCCGCTCCGCCTCTTCCCTGGTTTCCGCCTTGTTCATGCCGACATCGATTACCACCGCGCCGGGTTTCACAAAATCACCGGTAATCATCGCGGTGCGGCCGATTGCGGCGATCAGGATATCGGCCTCCCGGCAGACCCCGGGCAGATCTTTCGTTCTTGAATGACAGATTGTCACCGTGGCATGCCGGTGCAGCAACATAAAGGCCATCGGCTTGCCGACGATGTCGCTTCGACCCACGACCACCGCTCGTTTTCCGGAGATCGGCAGGCCAGAGCGTCGCAGCATCTCCATGATTCCGGCCGGCGTGCAAGGTTCCAGGCACGCTTGTCCCCGGACCAGGCGACCTACATTGACCGGGTGGAAGCCGTCCACATCCTTCTCCGGCCGGACGGCTTCCAGTACCGCGTTGGTATCGATCGCGTTCGGCAACGGGAGCTGCACAAGGATGCCGTCGATCGATTCATCTCCATTGAGCGAGTTGATCAGCTCGAGAAGTTGCGCAGTCGTAGTCTCCCCGGGCAGTTCAATTTTGCGCGAATAGAGCCCGAGCTCGGCGCAGGTCTTCACTTTGCTGTTTACATAGACCCGGGAACCGGGATTGTCACCCACCAGGACTGCGGCCAGACCCGGTCGGATACCGGATTCGGCCAATGCCTCCACTTCCTTTTTCACCTCTTCTTTGATAGCTCTTCCGATCGCCGTTCCATCCAACTTCCGAGCGGTCATGCTTCGTCCTCCACCGGGCTTGCCCCTCCGCCGGACCCTGATTTCGGCTGCGGGAAGGGCCCGCCCTCCGCGAGTCGGCCCTCGTCGCGGGCCGGAACCTTTGTCAGATCCGTTGTCGGTTCACGGTAGTCCATTTATAATCACCGAGTGGTGGTTTCACAAGGATGATCCGATTCCGGAATTTGGAGCACGCCAGATCACGTCACCGGACCTAATCATCCCGCAGTCTGGATCCTGATGTCACAGCGCCCGACGGTTCGATTCCGAGTAGCCGTCTCCATACTCATTGTTTTTGCTCAAGTTTGCGCGGGCTGGAGTCCTGCAGAGGCAGATTCCTCCTCCGACCGGTTCCTGCGGATCCGCCGGTGGGTCCGTGAAGGGAAATCCAAGAAGGCCTCGCGCGAGCTGCTCGATTGGCGCCAGAGGAAGGATCCGGAATTCACGCGCAATAATCTGGACTACCTCCTCGGTCGGCTGCTGGAGCGGGAAGGCCGGAGAGCCGAAGCGGCCGAGGCCTTCGAAGCGGTAGCGGCGCGCGGATCACTGCTGGCCGATCATGCGGTGTGGCACCGCGCCATGGTAGCCCGGGCTGAGGGTGATCGGGCTGCGGAGAAGCGCTGGATCCGCCGACTGATCGATTCCTTTCCGCGGAGCCTGTGGCGGAAGCCGGCCGTACAGCGATTTGCGGAATCGGCCTACGAGGACCGGCGATGGAAGGATGCCATCAATGCCTTCCGCGACGTGGCAGCGGTCGAACCCGGGCTAAAACGGGAATGCGCGCTCCGGATCGCCGAATGTCAGATGGAGTTGGGACAGACCGGCGAAGCCCGAGTAACGCTCGCAAAGCTACTTATCAGCGATGCCTCCGACGACATCGGCCTGGCCTCCGCACGGGTGCTAGATCGTCTTGACCGGCAGCGCAGTGTAGAGCCGGCCGAACTCGACCGGATCCGGCGAGCGCGGGTATATCAGGAGAACCGTGCTTTCGATGAGGCTCGCGTGCATCTTATGTGGCTTGCGGAGCGGGCGCGGACCACGGGATCCCGGTCCCAGGCGCTTTTCGACCTCGGCCGCGGTTACTACCAGCAGCGCAAGTTCGATCAGGCGATCGAGTGTTATGATCGCGCACATGCGCTCGCGCCGAAGGAACCGCAAGGGGAACAGGCCTATTACCAGGCAGGCCATGCGCATGCCCGGGCGGGCCGGGATGTTCAGGCGGTGGATCGATATGAGTCGTTCATCAAGTCCTATCCGACAAGCGAATGGCTCCCTGGCGCCCATCTGAATGCCATCGATGCGCTGCGAACCGCCGGGAGGCCGGAAGAGGCGTTGGCCTGGTGCGACCGCACCTGGAACCGCTTTCCCGGACAACTTGCCGGTGTCACGGCGATATTCTCGAAGGCTCGGATCCGGCTCGCGGCAGGAGAGTATGAAACCGCCCTCAGGGTTTTCGAGCAACTGTCTGAGCTGAACCTAACCCGGATCGGCCCGAGCGCCCCTTCACGACCGGAAGTCACCTTCCTCAGGGCCGTCTGCCTCGAGCGTCTCGGTCGGCACGAGGAAGCGATGAATGGCTATCTGGCCCTTCCCGACGAGCGCGACCATTACTATGGGCAGCGGGCAACCGGGCGACTGCGCGCGCTGCTTTCGGGCGAGCCGGCTTCGAAGCTGATCCGCCAGCGGTACGAAGCGTTGCAGGATCAGGTCGCCGCCGCCATACGCAGACGTGCTTACACCCAGGCAAAGACCCTGGCACACCAAGCATGGCGCCTGGTCCCGGGTGAAAGACAGGAGAAGGCTCTCAGAAAACAGTTGGAGGAGATTTATGGAGCACTTCCAGCTTATCGCCGTCTCCGCGCGCTGAGTACCCATTCCTGGGAGCGGGAATGGGCTGCAGGAGGGTCCACGGCTGGATCGAGACAGTCCTTCGGCGATCTGGCCCGTGAATTCAATTTCCTCGGACTTTACGATGAAGGCGCCGAGGCCCTGGCCGCCCATCTTGACCCATCAACGCCGGGCAGAAGGGCAGGGAAGCGGGCATTGACCCTGTCGAATGCTCTCACGCTGGCGGTCTACGCCCATCGCGGTGGCGATGCCTATAGAACACTTCGCATCGGAGAACGACAGTTTGGTGGCATCATTCCTCGGGACATCCGGCTGGAACTCCTGCCACCCGAAGTGGCACACCTCCTCTATCCGATTGCGCATCCGGTCGAGTTGATGAGCGCGGCATCGAAAGCCGGCGTCGATCCCCGCTTCGTGCTGG
The DNA here is from genome assembly GCA_016210985.1 of Acidobacteriota bacterium. Taxonomy (GTDB): domain Bacteria; phylum Acidobacteriota; class Blastocatellia; order HR10; family JACQTD01; genus JACQTD01. Next base: position 2,039 of record JACQTD010000003.1, on the reverse strand, counting down.
CCATCGCCCGTCAGGAGAGCCGGTTCCATGCTCGGGCGAAGTCGCCCGCCGGCGCTCGAGGTCTGCTCCAGTTCATTCCCGAGACGGCCGCGCAGATGGCAGGCAAACTTCAGGTCGCAGGATTTACTCAGGAATTGCTCTATCAGCCGGAAGTGGCTTTGCAGTTCGGTGCCACGTACCTGCGTGAGCTGATCGACCGCTATAAGGGCAACCTTCAGGCCGCCGCGGCGGCCTACAACGGTGGCGAGGAAAACGTGGACCGATGGCTGAGCCGGGCGCGAACGTCGGATGTAGACCGTTTCGTTAGCGAGATCGGCTACAGGGAAACCAAAGATTATGTCAGGCACGTGCTGAGCAATTTTCAAGCCTACGAGAATCTGGTCGATGCCAAACTTAAACCATAGAGGCCGGAGATGCACTATCACCTGATCGGAATCGGCGGTACCGCGATGGCCAGCCTGGCAGGTCTCCTGCTTGCCAAGGGCTGCAAGGTAACCGGGTCGGACGAGAATCTCTATCCTCCGATGTCGATCGAACTCGAAAAACTGGGGATTCCGGTCTTCACCGGGTACCGCGCGGAGCATCTCGCTCCGGTCCCGGACGTCGTGGTTGTGGGCAACGCCTTGAGCCGCGGCAATCCCGAGATCGAGGCTATGCTGAATGCCCGGATGACCTACACCTCCATGGCCCGGGTACTGGAAGAGCAATTCCTGCGCGGCCGGCGGCCGATTGTGATCTCGGGCACCCATGGTAAGACGACCACGACTTCCCTGATGGCGTGGGTGATGGAATGCGCTGGCCTGAATCCGAGTTTCCTCATCGGCGGGGTGGCTGAGAATTTCGGATCGAGCTACCGGCTGACGGAGAGTCCGTGGTTCGTGATCGAAGGCGACGAGTATGATACCGCCTATTTCGACAAGGGCCCCAAATTCATGCATTACCTGCCCGAAGTCGTAATCCTGAACGCCGTGGAGTTTGATCACGGCGACATCTACGCCGATCTCAAGGCGGTATTGACTGCCTTCCAGCGGCTGGTCAACCTGATCCCCTCCGACGGATTCCTGGCCGCTGACTTCGATTCAAACCACAGCCACGAGCTCACCGCGCGGGCATTCTGTCCCGTCGAAGGCTTCGGCTTGAGCGAACACGCGCACTGGCGGGCTTTGGATGTTCATTCCGGCGAGAAGGAAACCAGTCTGACGATCATGAGGGCAGGCGAAACGTGGCAACGCATACGCACGCCCCTATCCGGAGCATTCAATATACGAAATGCGCTCGGCGTCGTAGCGGCCGCGACACACTTGGGCGTCAGCCAGGAGGCCATCACCGGTGCGCTGGCGGGTTTCAAGAGCGTCAAGCGAAGAATGGAAGTCATCGGTGAACCCAAGGGCATCACGCTCATCGATGACTTTGCCCACCACCCCACCGCCGTTCGGGAGACGCTCCGCGCATTGCGCGCAAAGTACCCCGGGCGCCGGCTGATCGCCGTCTACGAACCACGATCGCAGACGTCGCGGATGCGGATCTTCCAGGAGGAGTACCCAAAGGCCTTCGACGAAGCCTCCCTCGTCGTCCTCGCACCCGTTTTTCGACCGCCCAGTCGAGACGCCGACATGCAGCTCTCGGTGGAGGAACTGGTGGCCTCGCTTGCTCGGCAGGGCACCAAGGCCGTCAGCCCGCCGGGCGTTGAGGCCATCGTGGAGTACGTAGCCTCGGAGGCCCGGCCCGGCGACGTCATCGCCATCATGTCCAACGGCGCTTTCGGGGGCATCCATCAGAAGCTGTTGGCGGCGCTTGACTGACACCCCCCGGGCGGGGTGGTCAGTCAATTCCGCGTGGGATCGTTCACGCCTGAGGCGGTATTCCAGTTGCGGGAGGTAACGCTGGAGGACCGCATGGATCATCCGTCCCGGATGCTGGATCTGCTCCATTTGGAGTGCGCCGGCCGCAGCGATGCGGCGACGGCGCTTTACCGTGCCGACGTGATTCCGCAACGCAGCCAAAGCGGTGTCTCCGCCGCGGCGGATTGCCCCCGCACT
>JACQTD010000065.1 GCA_016210985.1 Acidobacteriota bacterium | reverse complement strand
CTGGCGGGCGTGACGCAGCGCACGATCTACCGCTGGGTGGAAGCGGCAAAGCTGCATTTCACCGAATCGTCCGACCGACGGCTCCTCATCTGCCTCAACTCGCTAACAGAACTGACCGGGTCAAGTAATAGGTGACGAATATGAACGGCTCATCCCTTCCCGCTCGCCGCTATGAAGGATTGCAAAAGGAGGTGACATCTCCCGAAGGAAACGTTGCTGTGGGAGTTCTTTGTCGTGGGAGCCCTCTCCTGCAGGACGATCGGGCTCGGGAGAGCCCTCCCACGAGTGTGCTCCATTCGACGGGGGGTCGCTCATTCATTCATTTACCGGCCGATGGTCAGCTTTCACCCTCGGCCAAGGAAAAGTCTTAAAGGAGGAGATTTACATGACCAACGTTCAAACCATCAGTAATTTCCGTAGATTCCGTTTCAGTCTCGTCATTCTCGCCATCGTGAGTTTGGTTCTAGGAAGCGGCGTGCCCTCCAGATCAACTCTCGCACAGGTCGGGACGGTGAAGTCGTTTCAAAAGATCAGCAACACCGAGGGCGGCTTCACAGGCATGCTGGGCGATTCGACTGGATTTGGCATGACCGTGGCGTCCGTGGGGGATGTAGACGGCGACGGCGTATCTGATTTGGCCGTCGGAGCAGATGGCGATGATGACGGGGGAAATGCCCGAGGCGCTGTGTGGGTGTTGTTTCTTAACGCCAACAACACAGTGAAGGGTCACCAGAAGATCAGCAGCACCGAAGGCGCCTTCACCGGCGCACTGGAGGATTCGGATCAGTTTGGCAGATTCGTAGCGGCGGTGGGAGATCTGGACCGCGACGGCGTCCCGGACCTAGCCGTCGGGGCACCTGGTGACAATGACGGAGGAATAACTGGTGCAGGCGCTGTCTGGATCCTGTTTCTCAATCCCAACGGCACGGTCAAGCGCCACCAGAAGATCAGCAACACGGAGGGCGGCTTTACCGGCGGGCTCGACCAAGGCGATCGATTTGGCCATGCCGTGGCGTCGGTTGGCGATCTGGACGGGGATGGCGTCACAGACTGGGCAGTCGGGGCATGGAGCGATAGTGACGGCGGTATTAACCGAGGCGCGGTCTGGATGTTGTTCCTCAATCCGGACAGCACGGTCAAGCGTCACCAGAAGATCAACGCTCTCGAGGGTGGATTTGGCGACGGGCTGGATGCCGGCGATGGGTTTGGCATCCGCGTGGCGTCAGTTGGTGATCTGGACGGCGATGGTGTCCCGGACCTGGCCGTCGGGGCATCTCTTGATGACGATGGGGGAAATGCCCGAGGCGCGGTCTGGATGTTGTTCCTCAATCCCACTGGCACCGTCAAGCACAAACAAAAGATCAGCAACACCGAAGGCGGCTTCTCCGGTACGCTGGATGACGGTGACCGGTTAGGCTGGGACGTAGCGTCAGTGGGAGATCTGGACGGCGACAAAGTCCCGGACTTGGCCGTCGGAGCCCGACAAGACGATGACGGAGGAAATAACCGCGGCGCCGTGTGGTTGTTGTTTCTCAACCCCAACGGTACGGTCAAGGGTCATAAGAAGATCAGCGCCACCGAGGGCGGGCTCATCGGCGCACTGGATGATGGGGATCAGTTTGGTCACGCCGTTGTGTCAGTGGGGGATCGGGACGGCGACGGCGTCCCGGACCTTGCCGTCGGGGCGGTTAATGACGATGACGGGGGGAATAACCGAGGCGCGGTCTGGCTGCTGTTCCTCCGCCGCTGAGTTTTGAGCGGCTGCCCTAGTCCGCGAATCACGCGGAGTCGCTGCCGGGCGCTGAGGAAGGCAATGCTTCATCCAGATCATCCCCCTCAGCGTCTCTGCGGCTCCGCGTGGGAAACTATTTGATGTAGGTTCATTGGCTGAACCTGCCGCTCCCGCCCGCGGGCAAGCACAGTTTGCTCTTTCCTGGTCCGCTCCGTCATCTTGCAGTATACTGCATACATGACCCGAGCGCTGGACGCCGCAATCTCAAAGTTGGTGGCTCTGCCGCCAGAGGAGCAGGACCGTGTTGCTGGCTGGCTGCTAGAAGAGCTTTGTGATGAGGAACGTTGGACCGATCAGTTCAGCGCCTCACAAGACTCGCTGAGCAAGCTCGCGGCTGAAGCTCGTGCAGACAAGGCAGCGGGCCGAACTACAGACGTCGATCTTGAGAGCTTGTGAAGTCGCGCGCCACGCCGCGCTTCTGGGCTACTTTCCAAGAACTGCCTGCGGCAACCCGCGAGGCTGCCCGGAAAGCCTACCGTCTCTTTCGCGAAAACCCCAGGCACCCCAGCCTCAGGTTCAGCAGGGTCCACGAGCGAGATCCGGTGTACTCCGTTCGGGTCTCTCGTGGATACCGGGCCGTAGGACTTGTAGAGAACGACGAAATCATTTGGTTTTGGATCGGGAGTCATGCCGATTACGACCGCCTCCTGAAGACACTGTAAATTCGAATGCACAACATCCCGCGCAGCTGCGGGACATCGTTCTGAGTCCGGGCGGCGTCCCGCGCCGGCTCCCGCGATCCTGCCAGGCCCTGTCTGGAGCCTATCATTCAACGGCGACCGGACGGTGAAACGTCACCCGAGAATCCGCTACACCGAAGGCGGGCTCGAGGGCGTCCTGGAGAATGGATCGACCTGGCCGTCGGGGCACCTCTCGATGATGACGGGGGAAATGCCCGAGGCGCGGTGTGGGCGTTGTTCCTGCGGCGCTGAGCCCTGGACCGCCACACTCGTCCTCGGATCACGCGGAGTCGATGCCGGGCCCTGGGGAATGCAATGTGTCTTCCAAATATCCCCTCGGCGTCTCTGCGGCTCCGCGTGGGAAACCATCAGGGAAGTATGCGGAAAAGCACTCGTCGGCACCGGCCGCGCGCTCAATCCGCCTGCCCGGAACTGGAACTTGTACGCTGGCGGCTGAGGGTTGCGCCCGTGGCTGACGGCGCGGGCAAAGGATCGTTTGGAGTTCAAGCTTTAGCTTGCCCGCTTCCCAAGAACGACCAACCTAAAGGTTGAACTCCGAACTGGTTGAACTCCGAACGGGTTGAACTCCAAACTCATCTCAGTGCTTCAAATCCGCCGTCCAGTTGGTGACGAGCGTGATCCGCGGAGGACCCGTGGGTTCGGCAGCCACACCTACCAGGAAGCGCTGGCCGTCAGGCGTCACGTCAAACGCAATGGATTCACCATATGAACGGGTGCCGAACAGTTCCCGGACCGCCCCCACTTCCAACGTGCTCCCCTCGATGCTTACCGCCGCAACCATCAACTTACTGCCCGGGGCCACATAGAAGATCTCCGTTCCGTCGGCACGCCATCTTGGTTGGTGGCCTCCCGCGATCGAGATCTGATGCTTCTCCCCGGGCCCTGGAAAGGGCACGACGTGAACCTCATGACGTCCAGACCCCGGCCATGTGAATGCGATCCAGCGACCATCGGGCGCAAACTGACCCGCTGATTCACTGAACTTCGTGTACAAAAACGGAAACGGCTCTCCCGCATCAAGTCTCGCCCCCTGTTCCCCAAGAACAGGAAGTATCCCCAGATCCCACTTCGTCTCGTGATTCCAATACCAATAGAGGATAAACCGCCCATCCGGGGACCAACTCATGGGGTGCTTGATCAGATCGGACTCAAAGATTGGCTCTTCATTGTCGACCCCCGTGGACACTCCCTGGTAAAGGTCCCATTGGCGCTTTCGGTTCGATGAAAAAACTATCCGGCTGCCGTCGGGCGACCAAACCGGAGTCGAGTCCCTCGCCGGGTCGGACGTAAAGCGTGTCCTGATGCCCCGTGCTACCTCGTAAATCCAGATGTCACTATTCTTAGTCTTGGGATCCCATATGGTTACCATCACTCGTTTCCCGTCGGGGGAGATCCGAGGGGCAGACTGACCGGCGACCGGATCGCCGAGCACACCAAGCGAGTTGCCGCTACGGTCGAACCAGGTCAGGTGCGACACGCGCTCTTCCTGGACCAGATAGACGAGGTCCCCTCTCTGAGAAACCGAAAACGCCGCCCATCCCGGCGCTAGGCGCAGTTTGACCTGTTCCGCAACCACCATCGCTTCGCCAAATGCCTCGAGGCGATTCGTGTCGAACGACTGAGCCATCAGGTTGTCCTGCTGTATGAAAAGCAGGTATCCATTGGCGTATCCCGCGCTATAGCTGCTCTGAACCACGGGTTTGCTCTCGTTCGAGTCGAGGGATGCTATGTAGATCGAGTCTCCTTCACTCTCCGTACCCGCCTTGCACCTCCCCAAGTAAAGAAAATGCCGTCCATTTGGAAGGAAGAACGGATAGCGGTGTGACACGACCCCGTGAGCTTCCTCAAGTCTCGTGACCGGAGCAGGCACGCCGCCCGCGGCGGAAACCTGATACAGGGGACCGCCCGTTCCGGGGGAAAAGACGATGACCCCCTCCTGACTCCACGTCCCTCCGCGGTCCCCCGCCGTAGCTTCACATAAGGTGACGACCGGCCCGCCCGAGGCCGGGATCTTCATGAGCTTCCCGTTCCAGAAGAACCCGATGTAGCGCCCATCGGGCGACCAGAAGGGGTCACAGGAAACGTCGATGCCTTCGGTACCTGCGAGCGGCTGGGCCGACAGCGTGCTGAGCGTGTGAACCCAAAGCTGTCGGGGCTGGCCTTCCGTCCGGGCTACGAAGACGATACGCGTTCCATCAGGCGAGAGCTGCGGCCCAAACTCAAAATTGGCGGGAAAGAGATCCGGCTTTCCCGGCAGAGGAATCAGAGAACGAACGGCGCGGGCTTCGGTCGGTTCGCGTAGAACGTAGGCAGCACCCAGAGTGCCTGCGACTACCAGGGCGATGAGACCGAGGATAGTAGAAAGAGGCTTGAGGATCGAGGACTGCCGGGGCAGAACTGCCACAGCGACGGCATCGGCTGAATGAGCGTATCCTGACGGCTGGACAACAATCCCCTCCTCGATCTTCGATCCCCGATCTTCGATACTCGATCGCCCATTCTCTACCTCCTCTTCGTCTTCAAGCACCAGTCGGGTCCGGGTATGTTCATGTACCACCAGCGTGGTCTGTTCTCCCGCAGCCTCCTTCACACTCGCCACAAACCGGTAACCCCGCTTCGGTATGGTTTCGATGTACTTCTGCTCCTCGGTCTCACCCAGCGCCTTTCGCAACGCCGAGACCGTGTGAGCCAGATTGGCCTCTTCGACGATCGTATCGGACCAGAGCGCCGTCATGAGCTCATCTTTGTTCAGCACATGTCCGCTGTGTTCAATCAACACCAACAGTAGATCGAAGGCCTTGGGAGGCAGCGGCACCGTGTCGCCATTGCGAAGCAGGCGATATTCCGCGGTATCCAATTGGAAAGCCCCGAATTCGTAATGGCGTGGTCGTGTCTTACTCATAAGTAACTTGCAACGTTCACCTCGTGGGGGGGGGCTCTCCTGAGCCCGATGGGGAGGGTAGCTGCATCACACCTAGGGCTCAGGAGAGTCCTCCCACATCAGGAGAGCCTTCCCATAGTCTCCATCCAAGAGCCTGACTATTATCCGGCTCTTAGAGTCTCGGTAGCCCTCCTGGCCCTGAACGAAGGGCTGAAGCCCTGCTGTCCATGCCTTCCTGATCAGTTGACGCCAGCATATTAGTTGAGGGCGTGATCCTCAACAAGGTCGGTTAATCGGGTCACTAATCCAATGAACTGAGACTTGTGAACGTTCTGCTACCTTCCAATGAATCGATCCACCGCGAGGCTTTCCGACTCCAATCCATAGGCTTGACAGAACTTAACCGCATACCGAATTTCCTAAGAAATTTCGGAGAAAAACCAAAGGATTTTCCACCTTGGCTTGCTCTCTAATCGGCGCGGCATGAGGAGAAAGCGCCGGAGGACGATCACGATCGACACCGAACGGGATCTGGTCATTGAGCAGCGGAGCGCTACGGCTGAGGCCCGGTGCGAGATCTGCCGGCGATCCACGACCATGGTCAGCCCTCAGAAAGCTGGAGCGCTGGCGGGCGTGACGCAGCGCACGATCTACCGCTGGGTGGAAGCGGCAAAGCTGCATTTCACCGAATCACCCGACGGCCACCTCCTCATCTGCCTCAACTCATTGAAGTCAGTAGTCACTGATAAGTGAAGCATGATCAGCATGAACCGCGTGTGGGACTCTCTTTTGTGGGAGCCCTCTCATGCAGGGCGATCGGGCTGCAGGAGAGCCCTCCCACACCAGGAGAGCCCTCCCACATTAAAAGAGCCCTTCAACGAGTGTGCACCGTTCGATGCGGATCGCTCACTCATTCATTCACCCGCGGATGGTGAGCTTCCACGCTCACTCAAGGAGAAGTCTTAAAGGAGGAGATTTCCATGATCAACGATCAAACCATCAGTAATTTCCGTAGATTCCGTTTCAGTCTCGTCATTCTCGCGATCGTGAGTTTGGTTCTAGGAGGCGGCGTGCCCTCCGGATCAACTCTCGCACAGGTCGGGACGGTCAAGTCGTTCCAGAAGATCAGCTCCACCGAGGGCGGCTTCACCGGCACGCTGAATGATACGGATATTTTTGGCTTCGCCTCGGCGGCAGTGGGCGATCTGGACGGTGACGGCGTCATCGACCTGGCCGTCGGGGCACCGTCGGCTGATGACGGGGGAAATAACCGAGGCGCGGTGTGGCTCTTGTTTCTCAACCCCAATGGTACAGTCAAGGGT
>JACQTD010000081.1 GCA_016210985.1 Acidobacteriota bacterium | reverse complement strand
GTAATGAAGCTTTCAGCCCTGAACCCGCCTGCGATTGTAGGGGGTCGGTCGGGCGCCATACAATCCGGCAGTTGCCAGGACGCTCCCTGGAGCCACTTTCAATGACGGCGTCGATGAAGACTCGGGATGTGAAGCGAAATAGCCGGCTGGGTTCCGTGCTCCTCATCCTGTGCTTCACCTGCCCCACCGGATCGGCGATCGACCCGGTTCTTCCTCGTCACCGAAGGTCGAATCGACGTCGTCCGGCCCTTGCCCGCATCCGAAGAACTGGTGGCCACGTTCGGGCCGGGCATGTTCACCGGCGAAGTGACCCTGCTCTCGGGTTGACCCGGATTGGCCCGCATATGGGTCGGCGAGTCGGGAGAAGTGATCGAAGTCGATCGAGAGCGGCTTCTCGCGCTGGTGCAGACGGACAGTGAACTGAGCGATATCCTCATGCGGGCCTTCATCCTTCGCCGGGTTGAGCTCATTGCCCGGGGGATCGGCGATGTGGTGCTCGTCGGGTCGCGACATTGCGCGGGAACCTTGCGGATCCAGGAATTCCTGACCCGCAACGGCCATCCGTACTCCTTCATCGATCTCGATCGGGATGAAGGGGTTCAGGATCTGCTGGATGGGTTTCATCTCACCGAGGCCGACGTGCCGGTGCTGATCTGCCGCGGCGAGCGGGTGCTTCGCAATCCGACCAATCAACAAATCGCGGACTGCCTTGGTTTCAATGATGCGCTCGCGTGCCGGCGCGTACGATCATCATTGCCACCGGCGCCGTGTATCGAAGACTTTCGATCAAGAATCTGGCGCAGTTCGAAGGCGCGGGAGTTTATTACGGCGCCACCGTGATCGAAGCGCTGGTCTGCCGCGGTGAAGAAGTGGTGGTGGGTGGAGGAAACTCAGCCGGGCAGGCGGCCGTGTTTCTCGCACAGTCGGCCCAGCGTGTCTATTTGCTGATCCGGTCGAGCGGGCTGGCCGAAAGCATGTCGCGATATCTGATTCGATGCCTGCATGACGATCGGCGCAACCTGGGTCCATCTGCGTACCTGTCAGGAATGCGCGGCCACGCTCTGTTGCGACAGCTCGCCTAACCGCCATGCCAGCCGGTACGCGCGATCCAGCGGACATCCGGTCATCGCATCGGCAGAACCTGGAGAGCGCTGGCTGTATTGCTACCCGCACGACAACCCGGCGGAGTATTGAGCATCGCTATCAAGCCACCCTGCGACTACGGCGTGAAGTCATCTGCCAGTGGATTGGTTTTCCATCTCAGTCGAAACGACGGGAACAGCGGTACAGGGGGGCAATGAGCCGAGCGGCGGATTCGTCCTCCATACGTACGCATGGCGAACACCTCTGGCTGTCATTGCCATCGTGTTGTTGGGAACGTAGTTGTAATCGGTTTGGCTGAACCTGTTTCTCCTGTAATCGTACACGCCAAATGGATCGATCAGGTACCATAATTCAGGAACCAACATGCTGTTGATGGTCCGGGAAGGACCCTTTACGGCGACGCCGAAATGTAGGTGGGTGTAGGCCCCTCCCGGCTCCTGCACGGATCCGATCACTTGTCCCCTCGCAACCTGAGTGCCGACCGGCAGATGGCTCTTTGAGGCAGGTACAATATGGGAATAAACAGTCAAGAACTCCCTTCCGTTCGACGCGATGTGCCTAAGGCACAACGTATCGGTACCGGTATTCCCGAAGACGATACCATCGGAGGGGGCCAGCACATCGAATCCTTGAGAGGTGCCTCCGGTATAAGAGGTGCCTCCGGTAACATCCAGGTCTACCGCCGTGTGCCAGGTGCGTGGTCCGCTCAGAACTCTCAGCAGCGCACTCGCGTCCGAAAGGGCAACCCGAGGATCGCAGAATGGCAGCGTGAGATCGAAAGCCGCGCCGCCAAGCGGAAAGGTCAAGAAAGCTCTCAGATTGGGACCGATAGACAGGTTTTGCTTCTTTCCGAATCCGAAAACCCTGTAAGCAAATGGCTGGAGTAAGACCGAGTCTGAGCCGAAATCGAAAGACTCTTGATCAACAAGAAACCAGAAAGCCTGAGTCCGTGTTGCCGGATCGTCAGCAAGCACGGCAGCAAGCAGGTTTAGATTCTCAATAACCCTAATACCTCCATAGGAGTCAGCTCCTCCCCAATAGAACTGTCCAGGTCCAGGGACATTATCCGAAACGAAGTAGTAGGGTCCCGGGGATGGCTCCTGGGCTGTGGATAGGACGGGTGATGTGCCTACGAGGACGCTCAGAAGCACGCATTGCTTGAATATTTTCATTATTTTCTATTCTCCAAAACTTCTAAACTCGCCTGTTCCAGTGTGGATCGTGATTTGCACACCTCTAGTTTCATCATCGCGACGACTGCCGCGGCTGTTCCTGGCAAAAGCCCGTAGATGGTCCGCTTTTTACACAGTATACGGACGAAGACTTTCAATTGAAAGCGTGAAACCCATTGCTCGTCATCCGTCGCCGTGCTACGCCAGGCCTGGGGTAGGGTGGAAGTAGAACTATTTTGACAATCTTTTACATTCGCTTGACAAAATTTAATATCTCTTGGGTTATGCTCTTCCCTGGACACCTGAGACACGTGTGAAGGAGAGGATGAGATCAAGGCGAAAATGGTTTTGGAGCGGCAACAGGCGGTTCCGGCTGATGCTGACGCTGGAATTGGCGGTGATGCTGCCGGCGGCCGCATTGGTCTATGTCAATTACCACCACCTGAAGTCGATCGAGCGGGACAAGGTGCTCGAGGCCGCCATCCACCGGGACTTCCAGCAGATGCTGGCCATTTCGGAGAAGAAGATCAACCAGCGGGCATACGCGATCACGAAGGAGGTCATTGCTCAGTTCCCATGCCCCGACACCGATTCGGAAGCGGACAAGGAGAAAAAGCTCGGTCTTATCCTGGCGGCGAATCCGTGGCTGTCACACGTCTTCCTCTACGACGATCAGCGGAGATTTGTGTTCCATTCACAGCCGCAGCAGTTGCGTGACCCGGAATTGCGCGAAGAGGGCGCGCGCCAGGCAAAGATGTATGGAGGTTGGCTTGGTCTGGAAGGCAAAGGGATGGTTAAGAAAATGCACGAGGAGAACCGGCCCATCAGTTGCTATGGTCATGAGGTAGACCGGGCCGGCGGCAAGACCTATACCGCTACGGCTTTCTTCTGTTTCCCCCAACTGCCGGAGCATCGAGGCGCCATGGGCGGCGCGATCTTCAATCCGGATTACCTGAAGCAATCTTTTTTCCCCGAGCTGCTGGAGGAACTGGTTAGCCAGAAGCTGAACGATGAGGGCGGCAACCGGCTTGCCATGATCGTGTATCCCATAGAGGGTGGAAGCGGTCCCGGCAACAGAACTCTTGCCACGTCGGCGGGATGGAAAGAGGGAAAGCCCGAAGTATCACGCAACTTAAGCGAGGTCTTCAGCGGACTGGCTCTGGGCATTAAGTACCAGGACACAACAGTCGAAGCGCTCGGTCAGAGTTGGGTGCAGGGGAGCTATCTCATCCTCGGAGTGCTGACCGTATTGCTGGTCGGCGGCCTCATGTTGACCTACCGCAGCGTGAACAAGGAGATGGCGCTGGCCCGGCTGAAGTCCGACTTCGTCTCCAACGTATCTCACGAGTTGCGCACCCCGCTGTCGCTCATCCGGCTCTATGCGGAAACGCTCGAGCTTGGACGCATCCGGACCCAGGAAAAAGCGGAGGAGTACTACCGCATCATCCGCAAGGAGAGCGAGCGGCTGACCGCGTTGATCAACAACATCCTCGATTTCTCCCGCATTGAAGCCGGACGCAAGGAGTACGACTTCCGTGAGACCGACCTAGCGGAACTGGTGCGCAACACGCTCGACGCTTATCGGTACCAGATCGAACAGCAAGGATTCACTTTCGAGCAGCGGATCGACTCGAACCTTCCGGCCATGCGGGTGGACCGGGAGGCGATCGCACGCTCGCTAGTCAATCTGGTCAACAATGCGTTGAAGTACTCGGCCGACGAGAAGTTTCTGTGCGTGAGATTGTACCGTGTTGACGACAAGTTGAGGCTTGAGGTGGTCGATCGCGGGATCGGCATCGCTCGCGGCGAGCACTCGAAAATCTTCGAGAAATTCTATCGAACCGGCGACCCGCTGGTGCACAACACGCGGGGAAGCGGCCTGGGCCTTTCACTGGTCCGGCACATCGCGCACGCGCACGGGGGTGAAGTTGAAGTCGAGAGTACGCCCGGGAAGGGAAGTAAATTCACGCTGCTGCTCCCGTTGCCGGGGGCCTCGCCGGGGCTGGCCAGCGCCGCCCCCTCGGAGGTGGCGATGTCATGAACCGAAAGCAGGAAGTCCCCGGACGACCCCGGGATCCCGCGGCGGATGGCTCGAGGGCTGCCGGCGGGCACGGATCCGAAACCGCGATGAGCGCTATCAAGCGGACGCGCATCCTGATCGTAGAGGACGAGCCCGCCATGGTGGCTGGACTGCGCGATAATTTTGAGTACGAAGGCTACGAAGTGATCAGCGCGCACGACGGAACCGCGGGGCTCGAGCGGGCGCTGACGGACTACCCCGACCTGGTGGTACTCGACGTGATGATGCCGCGGATGAGCGGTCTCGACGTATGCAAGCAATTAAAGGCCAAGCGGCCTTCGTTACCCGTCATCATGCTGACCGCCCGCGGACAGGAGATTGACAAGGTGGTGGGCCTGGAGTTGGGAGCCGACGACTACGTGACCAAGCCATTCTCGGTGCGTGAACTGATGGCCCGGGTCAAAGCGGTGTTGCGACGGGTCTCACCGCCATCCCGAGCTCCGGTGGTTTACCGGTTCAACGATTTTGAGGTCAATACCCACAACCATGAAGTGCGTCGCGCGGGTAAGATCATCGAGTTCTCATCGAAGGAGTTTGCCCTGCTGGCCTACTTCATCTCCCATCCCGGGGAAACGCTCAGCCGCGACCGCCTGCTGGACGCGGTGTGGGGCTTCGAGAACTATCCCAACACGCGGACGGTTGACACCCATATCGTTCACCTCCGGCAGAAGCTGGAAGTGAATCCCGAGGAACCGCGGATCATTCTTACCGTCCACGGCAGCGGCTATAAGTTCGTCGGATGAGGAGAGGACTTCGTGAGTCAGCCGGAATTTGATGGCCGTTGGCCCGCACGTGGAGCGGTCGAGATCCAAGATGATTCTCCACCTCGCTCGAGCGCGGACTCCCGGGCTCGCAACCGGGACCTGGAACTAAAACTTTCGGCGCTTCAGAAGGACTACGCGGAACTGCACACCGCGCTCTTCGAAGCCGCACAAGGGTACCGTAGGCTGTGTGCGCCGCGACTCGTCCGTCACGGCGACGTTGAAATCGCCAGTGAGATTTTCGCCGTCCGCCATCTGCCCGGTGACTTCTTCACGGTTGCGGAGACGAACGCGGGGCTCGTTCTGGCCCTAGGAGATATCTGTGGCAAAGGTCTGGCCGCGGGGATGTGGACCACGCTGTTGGCAGGACTCGTTGGAACGCACACCGCGGCGAACCCCGAACCGGAGGCGATCCTGGCCGGGGTGAATCGCGACCTCTGCCGGATGTCGCCGTCGGCGCCGTTGACCAGCTTGTTTCTGGCGCGGTTGGATCCGGACACGGGAAGGCTGGATTACTCCAGTGCCGGACATCCCCCGGCGTTGCTCCTGCGCGCGCATGGTCGGTTGGAATGGCTGGCTGAGGGCGGACCGTTGTTGGGCGCGTTCTGTACGTCCGCCTTCACCGGAGGGGATGTACGCATCGGTGAAGGCGATATTCTGCTGGCTTGCTCCGACGGCATCCTCGAATCGCAGAATGACGTCGAAGAGGAGTTCGGTTATGAACGTCTCGAGGCGGAACTGCGCCGCTCGCAAACCGGATCCGCCGAGACCGTGATGTTTTCCGTGCTGGGCGCGGTCCAGGATTTCGCCTGCTCTCGTCCGCTGGCGGATGACACCTCGCTCATGGTTTTGCGTTGCGGCACACGAAGTGATAGGATCAATAATTTACCGGGCTGAATTCCCCGATGCCATCGCGAGCAGGCCTTAGGCAGTCCGCAGCGCGGTTGGTCGCGGTCAAGGGCGAGTTCAGGTTCGGTGGTTCCGACACTTCTAGGGAGAAGAAGGGACCGATTCTTCTCCTTTTCGGCAATGGCGGGTAGTCTCCTCACGTCCCCACACTACGGAAATTGAAAATCGAAGGGTTCTGCCGGGAATTCGCCGACGCAGTCCACCGAAGTCATCGATCCTGGAGGGATGGATATGGTTACTGCCCGTTTGCCAGTGCGCTTGCTTGTTCTACAGATCTTCCTCACGTGGACTCTTCTGCCGTTCAGCATGGTTCAAAGTCCGCGGTCGGAAAGCGGTAACGCTCAACTTGATTCACAACTTGAAGTACGTGTCGAGGATGCTCTGGGCGGACTGCCGTTCGTGTTTGAAGCGAACCGGGGCCAAACCGATCACCAGGTGAAGTTCCTGTCACGTGGCGCAAGCCACACGCTGTTTTTCACTCCATCCGAGATGGTGCTTACGATGGTATCGCCGGATGGCGAACTCGGCAGTTCCGAGTCATCTGTGGCGGTAATGCGGAAGAAGCTCGCGGACGCGAATCCTTCGCCAGAATTGGTCGGGCTCGACGAACTGCCCGGTAGGTTGAACCAATTTATCGGGAATGACCCGGCAGCGTGGTGCGCAGACATCCCTACCTTTGCCAAGGTGAAATATCCTGACGTCTACCCGGGCGTGGACATGATTTATTACGGCCGCCGCCAGCAGTTGGAGTACGATTTTGTCCTGGCGCCCGGTGCGGATCCAAACCTCATCAGCCTCCGCTTCGAAGGTGCCGACGAACTCGAGCTCGACAGGGAGGGCAATTTGATCCTGCAACTGGACGGCCGAGAAGTCATCCAGCGCGCCCCGGTAATTTACCAGGAAGTCGACGGTAAACGGCAGACGGTTGAAGGTGGATACGCCCTCTCTGGAACCCGGAACGGGTCCGCACCCCGGATGGCGGACGGGGACTCTTGGACCGCGGGTATGGCGGTCGGGTTCCAGGTGGCCGCCTATGACGTCTCCAAGCCGCTGATCATCGATCCGGTTCTGTCCTACTCGACCTACCTCGGCGGCAGCGGGAACGACCGTATCCCCATCATCGCCGTGGACGCGGAGGGCCAGGCTTACGTGGCCGGCAATACGAACTCAGCCAACTTTCCCTCGCCGGCTCCGATCCCGCCGACGTATCGGGGCGGGCCATTCGACGTGTTCGTGGCTAAGCTGAATGCGTCGGGGACGGCCTTGGTTTACTCCACCTACCTCGGTGGCAGCGGGGATGACACGATTGGCAGCATCGCTGTGGACAGCGCCGGCAACGCTTACGTACTTGGGCGTACCAACTCGAATAACTTTCCAACGATGAGCTCGTACCAGTCGAGTCCGGGAGGCTTTTTCGACGTCTTCGTAACCAAGCTTGCCCCGGACGGCTCAGCCTTGGTTTACTCTACCTACCTGGGCGGCAGCGCGTCTGAGAGCAGCAGCGACATTAAGGTGGATGCTGACGGCAATGCCTACGTGACGGGAGGTAGCGGAGCGATGCCGGGAAGTCCAAATAATTTTCCGATCGTCAACGCGCTTCAGCCCGTGTTTGGCGGAGGTGCCGACGCCTTTGTCGCGAAGCTGAACTCCACGGGTTCGGCGCTGGTTTATTCAACCTTCCTCGGTGGCGCAGGAAACGAGTTTGTCATCGGCATCGCGCTGGACGCCGTCGGCAACGCGTACCTCCATGGTCAAACTACTTCGATGAACTTGCCGACCGTCAATCCCTTGCAGCCTAACAACCGAGGAGGCATGTTCGACCTGTTCGTAGCCAAGTTGAGTGCTTCCGGCACATCCCTCCTCTACTCCACCTATCTGGGTGGTTCCGGACGTGACATTGCCCGAGGGATCGCGGTGGACTTGGGCGGGAATGTCTGTATAACCGGATTCGCCGGCTCAGCTGACTTCCCGACTCGGAACTCGCTGCAGACATACGGCGGGGGCCCGTTCGACGCGTTTGTAGCCAAGCTCAACGCAGACGGCACGGCGCTGATCTACTCGACCTTTCTCGGAGGCAACGCGCAGGACGCGGGCGAAGGACTGGCTCTGGACGGTGACGGCAATGTTTACGTTGCGGGATTCACCGCCTCTGCCAATTTCCCGATCGTCAATCCCATCCAGGCAACATACGGCGGTCCTCCAGGCGGCGGCATGATTGGAGGCGATGGTTGGGTAGCGAAGCTGAAAAGCGATGGCTCGGCGCTGATCTACTCAACCTACTTCGGAGGCAGCGGCGAAGAAGAGATCGTTTATCTTGGCCTGGACCCTGCCGACAACGTCTACATCTCAGGCCAGACCAGTTCGGCTGACTATCCGACCGTTAACCCCTTGCAGGCCATGTATGGCGGCGGTCCGGCCGATGTCTTTGTAGCGAAGATCTCCGAACCTCCCGCCGGCGGGGCGCTTCTTCCTTCCGTTAAGGATGCGGATCACAAGGTTCGCGAAACGAGATCAGCGGGAAGGAGAAGCGCGCATCGTCCTTAGACGGCCACCTTTTGAGAAAAAAGGATGTAACCAGGAGACAGCGTAAAGTTCTTTTAGCGATTCGTTCCCCGCGCTCACGCGCGGGGCCACGCGCGGGGCTATTACCTGGCGGTCCTTCGGACCTGTTTTACCCGGCTCGAAGAGCCAAAAGAACTGGGCCATCGTCAGGCTCGAAGAGCCGAGCGGAAACAAGCCCATCGCCAGGCTCGAAGAGCCGACAGACAATAGCCTCGACCGTCAGGTCGGGGTAATGCCCTCCGAGAATTCACGAGGCTCGAAGAGCCGACAGGAATCCCGACGCCTCCATCACCTTGAGACATGTCCGGTTGGGCCTCGTTGCCAAGCCCTTCTCTCGCTCATCCGAGTGAGATGAGAATGACGAGTCTGCAATTCACCACCGCCTGCCCGGCTACAGATAACTCTCATCGGCATAGCACCAGGCCCAGTGCTCCGCGGGCTGAAGGGATTTCACGATCGGGTGATCGGTTTCGGAGACATGTTTCGAGGCATGCTTGTTCTTGGAGGAATCGCAGCACCCGACGTGCCCGCAGGTCATGCAGATTCGCAAGTGTACCCACCGATCGCCCATCCGCAGGCACTCCTCGCAGCCGCGCGCGCTCGGCATCACCGGATGAACCTGATCCAGGTGCGAGCAGGCGGTCGAAGCGGCCATCTCGGCAGTCAGCTCGATCACCTGTTCGGTGTCAATGGTGCTTTCCGGATCGGCGAGAGCGGACGAACCTTCACCATCGAAGGCTTCGTCCAGTTCAACACCGCCTGCGCGAAAACGACAAGCGCTTCGGGCGAATGCGGCGGCAGTACCCGAAAGCACCAGTTCGTCGCCGGGACGCAGCTTGATCTCGTCGTAGGGCGGTTCCAGGGGTTTGCCCTCGCGAAGCGCCGAGTTCAGGGTGATGCCGTACCCTGACTCGCCTTCCCATTCGGAAACGATTCGCGTCGTGACGGGCGCTCCCGAGCGGACCGTGACCGTCCGGGTGTCGAGGCACTCCTCGGGCACATCGCATTCCACCACCGGCTTCTCACCCTCGGCGGGTTCATTGAGTAGGGCGCGATACCCGCCCCGGCGCTTCCTGCGGGGTATAAACCGACTTCGCGCCCGGCGCGCTCGAGCACAAACGAAAACTCTCCGAGCTGGGCCAGCAGTAGTGCGCATGCCGCGGAGATCGGCAGCTTGTAGCCGAGCACGAGGACGCTCACGCCGGTGGTCAAGACCTTGATGAACAGCACGGACGCGATGACTCCGGCCTCGAGCGGGAGGTGTTGCAGAAGAAAACGAAGATCAAGCAGCATTCCTACGGATACGAAGAACGTCGCGCTAAAGAGAATCTGGAGCGGCATCCTCTCGCCGAGCGCGTGCTCACTGAACCGGCTTTCGCTGACCAGTAAGCCCACCAGAAAGGCGCCGAGCGAGAGGCTCACACCCGCAAGGCTGGTGAGGTAAGCGGTCCCGAAACAGATCGCGATAACGGTGAGAAGGAACAGTTCCGGAGAGCAGGTGAGCGCAACCTTCTCCAACACTCCGGGCATTAACTTGCGGGCGAACAGCAGCACGACGGCGATGATGGCGAGCGCTTTCCAGAGCGCCCAGATAATTCCGGCGGCCGAGCCGCCGGAACCGCTGAGCATGGGCACGAGCAGGACCATGACGATGATCGCCAGATCCTGGAAGATGAGCAGGCCCAGACCGGCCTGGCCGTGCAGGCTGTCCCGCTCACCCCGGTCGCCCACCAGTTTGAGTACGATCGTGGTCGAACTGAGGGCAACGAGGAATCCGGTGAAGAGTCCTGCCCTCCAATCGACTCCGAAGGCGGCGAGCAACCCCATCGTAGCCAGGCTGGCGAGGGTGACTTGAAGCCCTCCGCCGAAAAAGATCAGCCGCTTAATCCGCGCAAGTTTCTCGAGGCTGAATTCAATGCCGATCGTGAAGAGCAACAGGATGACGCCGATTTCTGCCGCCGCATCCACGAGTTCGTGATCGCGCACCAGGCCGAGGGCGTGCGGGCCGATTAATACGCCCGCCAGCAGGAAACCGACAATCGGCACCAGGTTCAAGCGAAAACAGAGGTAGGCTATGATGGCGCCGGCGCCGATCAGGGCGACAATTTCAGTCAGGAAGGGTGGTACTCCACCGGCAGCAAGGAAATATGGCATGGCTCCGTTCGGTACGGGTGTGGGGCAGCAATCCTATATAGGGACTCCAGTGAAGGGAAGCGACGTCCGCGGGTTGATGGTAGACTGAGTAAGACGAACCAAGGGAAGGAGGTTTCGAGTGCGACTGAATTATGCGATCGTCCATGTGAGCGACATGGAGCGGGCGGTATTGTTTTATCGGGACGTGCTTGGACTGCCGCTGAAATTCGAGTCTCCCGGTTGGACCGAATTTGCGACCGAGGGCGCCACGCTGGCGCTCCACGCCGCCCGAGAATCCAATCCGGAATTGGAAAACCCGCGGCCGCTTCCTGCCGGGCGGTGCCGTCCCGGCCTGAGCGTTCCGGATCTTGACGAGTTTCACAAACGAATGGTGGAGTACAACACGCCCTGCATACAGGAGCCGACGGAGACTTTTGGCGTAAAGATCGCCCAGTATCTGGATCCCGACGGACTGGCGATATCGGTGAGCGAGGAGCGGCTTCGCGGGCCGAGTCACGCCTGAGTACTTCCCTTTGTGCTCCGCGTCTCAGCGGCTCCGCGTGAGGGTGTCTTTGTGCAATCGAAGGCCTCGTAATGGGACCGAGGCTCGAATAAGCTTCTTGAATCCCTGATGTGTATGGAGAATCTATGACTCGACGACGAGTGTCGGATATGAATTGGATTCCCGCGGGCAGCACCCAGGCCGAGGCCCGAGGCGGCGCGGCATTAGCGCCCGTCGATACGGGAAGTGAAGAGCGCGAAGCGGTGGAGGGCGTGTCGCGCTCGGTGTTGCACCATTCCCTGAACCGAAGATCTTTCCTCCGCGGCGCTGTCGCCGGGGCGGCGACCCTCGCATGGGGCCGCCGGGCGCGCGCGGATGCCGGCGATCTCGGACCCGTGCTTTCACAAATTGAGAAGCGTCACGAAGAGACCGTCGCGCGCCTGCAGGAGTGGATACGACAGCCGTCGATTGCCGCTGAAAACAGGGGGGTGAACGAGGGCTGTGATCTGACGATGCGATTCCTCCGAGAGGCTGGATTCGAGCAGGTCGTGAAGATACCCACCGACGGCCAGCCCGGCATTTTTGCTACTCTCGATGCCGGCGCCAGCCGCACGGTCGGCCTCTACTTCATGTACGACGTGAAACAAGTCGATCCGGCGGAGTGGTCGTCACCTCCCTGGGAGGCGGCGCTTGTCGATCGGCCTGGCCTGGGGAAAATCCTCATGGGACGCGGCGCCGTGAATCAGAAAGGCCCGGAGATGGCTGTCCTTGCCGCGCTTTATGCCTTCAGGGGCGCGGGCCAGAAGCTCCCCGTGAACCTGGTACTGGTGGCTGAAGGGGAGGAGGAGATCGGTTCTCCTCATTTCCCGCAGATCGTCCGCCGGCCGGAAGTGCTGGCCGCCCTAGGAAAATGTACCGGGATATTCATGCCCTCCGCGACGCAGGGCCTCGATGGTCAGGTCATGATCACGCTTGGCGCTAAGGGCGTCATCGAAGTCGAGTTGATTTCGAGCGGGGAGCGTTGGGGCCGCGGCCCGAGTCGCGATGTTCACTCGAGCAATAAGGCGCGGCTCGACAGTCCGGCATGGCACCTCGTCCAGGCACTTTCGACACTCGTGGCCGCGGACGGCAACACCCCCGCCATCGACGGCTTCGCCGATAAGGCCCGGCCGACCTCGGAGAGCGAGAGGGCCATGATCGCCGAAGGCGCGCGTCGCCTTGATGAAAAAATCACGAAGAAGCAACTCGGCGTCCAGCGTTGGGTCAACGATGCGAGTTGGCGCGAGGCGCTGGAATTGCTCGCGTCGCACCCGACGGTCAACATCGAGGGTCTGGTGGGTGGCTACACCGGGGTCGGTGGAAAGACCGTCCTTCCCCATCGGGCCGTGGCTAAGCTTGACTTGCGGCTCGTACCCGACATGACGGCGGCCGAGGCACACGCTGCGCTCAAGACGCACCTCACGAAGCGTGGTTTCGGAGACATCGAGGTTGTGATGACCGGCGGATACGATCCTAACAGTACCCCAGCCGACGCCGCACTCATCCGAGCCCAAACCGCCGTTTACCGCCGGGCAGGGATCGACCCCATCCTCTGGCCTCGGAGTGCCGGCTCATGGCCGGGCTATGTGTTTACAGGGCAGCCGTTGCGTTTGGCGGCCGGCCATTTCGGCCTTGGCCACGGAGGTGGCGCCCACGCGCCGGACGAGTACTACGTGATCGAATCGAGCAATCCGAAGATCCAGGGCTTGGACGGCGCGGCTCACTCGTTCGCCGAGTACCTGCAGGAGCTTGCGGTCACAAGTTGACTAGTCTCATCCTGTAACCTGAATTCGCCAATGAACTCCGGCCCCAGCTGCTCCTCTGCGTGCAGTCAATCGGCATCGGCGAATAGGTCAGCAGAATCTCAGGAGGAGGCTGAGAGGGGCCCGTTACCCGGTCACAGTGCAAGCCTGACCGGCACTGTCTCTAACCATAGCCAAGACCTGACTCCGCCGACTCCCGCGGGCAAGCTAGTGATACGTCGTCATCATCCAGAGATGCCGAGTCTCTTCACACATACTGGAGAGGAGCCAGGACCATAATGTGATTACACCGTTGACAATTACACAGGCGGGCGTAACATATTGCGAAGTCTGTATCAGCTGAGAGCGGGAGGGCAGCGTCCCGGAGGCGCTGTTGTTCGTCGAGCGAGAGGAGTCCAATCGAATTCTCTAACCAGGAGACCTGGAGCGGGAAAGAACTTGGAGTCGTCATCCGCAACTCTCGCTACCGTCCCCTGGGGGGCGTCTGGCCGGAGTGGTTGGTTGAGGGAATTGTGTTACTCACAGAATCAAGAGAATCGTACCCGATTCCAGAACCGCAGTCGGTCCATCTGAGCTCACACAGAAATGTCTATGGCAGCCGGCTGCGACCATTCCAACGCGCTCGCCTAATGGCGCTGGCGATGGGTCGTCCAGCGGGAGAATCAACGGATTAGCTCACGGACCATGAAGCAAGGCTGCGATCACATGTACGACTCACAGCCCCAGAGATCCATGGAAGTTCCCCCTGTCAATGAGGGACTGAGTGAGGGTGTCGCCAACCATACCATTCAGGGTTTACTCACCACACATTTGGGGCTAGTGTCCATACTCAGATCTCCGTGATGCGCTATGGCAGTTGCAGGATTTACGCACGTTAGGTCGGCGAGCCCGCTATGACCAGGTAAGAGCCAACGACTGCCGCCATGCGATGTGTAGCTTCATCGGCGGTGCATTAATAGTCCAATGCTGGAGAACATGTTCGCTGCAAAGGAGCTCCGTGCTCTAGCGTCACGGCGAGCAAAGTCATTCGATTTTAAGAGTGTCCGGAATCCGCTCGTCGACGAGGAGGTAGCGGAAGGCTGGGAGACGATCAAGAAGAACAAGACGACGACCCGTCTTCAGAGGCCGAAACCCCCTGATAAACTGTTCGAAGACCGTGTATGGACCTTGTTGTACCGACTGGGTTTTCAATTTCTGAGCGGTGTCGGTGGAGCATACCAGCTACTGAATCCTAATGACGCTAAGACACCCGCTAACCAAATCGACGCAGTAGCTATCGATAACGAGATCGGTCTTGCGATAGAGTGCAAGTCGAGTGCAAGGCCCCGCAAGTTCGCCGACTTTTCAAAGGAACTCGCGAAGCACACTGTCCTAAGAGAGAATTTTGCGAAGGCGCTTAAAGTGCTTTACCCGGTCCCGCATAGGCGTCCGAGCATCTTCACGTTTTGGAGTACAGGGTTCATTTACACTGAAAATGACCGGACGCGTGCTACAGTTGCAGGGGTGCCCGTGCTTGAAGAGAGCGATCTGGCTTACTACGAAGGTCTCGTCAGCCAGATTGGAGAGGCGGCCAGATATCAATTTTTGGCCGACATCCTTCGCGGACGACCTGTGCCAGGCTTGGAATTAACCGTAGCAGCTATTCGGACAAAACTGGCAGGGGTCACGGCCTATTCATTCAGCGTTTCGCCAGAGTATCTGTTGAAGATAGCCTTCGTGTCCCATCGAGCGCGAGGTAAACCTTCGGATATCGATGCCTATCAGCGAATGTTAAAGAAATCTCGACTGCGAAACATTCGAGAGTACATAACGGAAGGTGGGATGTTCCCGACGAACATCGTCGTGAATATTGCAGATTCGAAGTGGGTCTCATTCGACCGGGGAAAGCAAAAAGAGACGGACGGGGTGTCAACGTTTGGGTGGTTACATATTCGCCCCGCGTACCGTGTAGCATGGATCATCGACGGTCAGCATCGATTATTTGCATATGCCGGTCACCCTCTTGCCACGAGGAGTGTTGTCTCTGTAATGGCCTTCGTAGGTCTCCCAGCTAGTGAGCAGGCCCGCTTATTCGTGGATATCAACGCCGAGCAGAGGAAGGTGAAGCAGAGTCTTCTCCAAGAACTGTATGCAGAGCTGCACTGGGATGCTGACGATCCTGAGATCCGGCTTCAAGCGATTCTGTCCAAGGTGATTCAGGCAGTTGATACTCAGTTGGGGTCGCCTTTTCAGGGTCGCATTCTAAAGGCTGATGATACCCGGACTGAGCTCCGCTGCATCTCGCTTACCAGCGTGTTTCGTGCCTTGGAACGGACGGGGTTTTTCATCGCAAAAGTCAAGAAGGGGCAGGTAATCGAATACGGCCCTCTGTGGGACGTGGATAATTCAGGCACGATGGCACGAACCAGCAGACTGTTGACCGGCTATTTTGAGGTGTTACATACAGAGGCTTCGAGTTTATGGGACAAAGGTGCGGGAGAAGGTGGCGGACTGGCAATGAATGACGGCGTTACAGTTTGCGTAAACGTTTTAAAGAGCATCGTTCATCATCTCGAAAAGGTTAGGGGGTACAAACTACGCGACTTAACGAACGATGAACTGCTCAAGGTGGTCACGCCGTTCGCCATCGTGGTAGGCAGATACTTCGGGGGGATGTCGGGCACACAGATTGGTCAATTCCGATCGCTCCGCGGCACTCAGGGCCAAACCACGGGAACTCGGCGAGTCGAAGAGTTCATTAGAGGCGCCGATCCGTCATTCGATCCTCCAGGACTCTCCGAGTTCTTGGAACGAGAGAAGGCGCAAACTACCACGCGAGCGTTCCAGGTTATCCAAAGAATAGAGCAAGCACTGCAGGTAACGGTTTTGGAAGAATTGAAGCAGGAGTTCGGTTCGGAAGAGCAAGGGTGGTATTTCACTGGCGTGCCCAAAGGGGTCCGAAAAAAGGTGGACGACCGAATTAATGAAGAAGGTGGTAAGAAGGGAGGTAGAGAAGAGAATTTTGATCTCATAGATTATCGCGAGATCATGCTAGCCAACTGGACAACCTTTGAGCCGATCTTCGCCAGGGGGAAGGGCTCGAAGGACGCTAGGACGAAGTGGATAGTGCAAGTGAATGATCTGAGGAAACCAGTTATGCACGCCTCCAAAGGCGTCAGCTTGCCAATTACGGAGGAGCAGCTGTCCTTTCTGGAGGAGACTTTGGGGTGGCTTAACATCCAGATATCAGAGCCCGAGTCGACCGAGATCTCGATAGAATAAGCTGTGCCGTCAACCAAGATGCTTGAACAGATGGCCGCTGGACCTTGTCAGGATTCATGCGGGCAGCGGCTGAGTGCCAGATCGTTATGAATCTATCGAGTTGTCAAGAGAGGTAGATGACAGAACACGTCAGAAATCAACTGGATGGCACGTCCCGCCCCGTGCTTCGCTGGGCTGGTGCGAAACAGGGTCTGGCGCCAACTCTGAAGTCGCTCCTTCCTCCGACCTGGGGGACGTATTATGAGCCAATGGTAGGTGCAGGGGCTCTTTTCTTTTGTATTCGCCCCCGTAGAGCTGTTCTATCAGATACCAACCACGATCTCGTAAACTTCTACCGAGTCCTGCGAGATCGATTCCCGCAACTTAAGCGTCGACTCCAAGGGCTATCTGCATCTGTAGATGCGTATTACACCTTCCGAGCTTCGTCGCCCCGCGGCCTCATACAGCGAGCGGTACGATTCGCCTATTTGAACCGTCTCTCATGGAATGGACTCTATCGCGTGAACCGCCTAGGGACATTCAACGTCCCAATAGGCGACCGACTTCCTGATCGCATGTGGAGTATGAAACACCTTGAGAGTGCGTCAGAGGCTTTAATGACCGCGAGACTTAGGGCTGAAGACTTTCGAATAGCCACTGCGCGCGCAAGAGAAGGGGACTTCGTGTTCTTTGACCCGCCGTATCCCAGAGGTGCCACGGACGGCATTGGTTTCAATAGGTATGCGCCAGAGACATTCACGCCCAAAGATCACGAAGATCTCGCCATCTTAATTAGGGAACTCACTTCGCGCAACGTAAGAGTAATGGTGACCATCGCAAATGCAGAACATCTGCGAGAATTGTACCCAGCAACGTTCCGAACAATCCTGGTGCGCTCCAAGTCTCTAATCTCGTGCAATGGGCATAGCCGCAGGAACGTCGATGAACTCGTGCTAATGAATTACTGATTCGGCCATGCAAACCGTCAGAGGGATAGACATCTCTGTCGAGGAGCCTTGGTCAAATTCCTACAACCCTTGGCGGCACTTCGAGGAAGCGCCGATGCTCATTCGCAAAGAATGGACTCCGAAGTTCGGTACCTTGGTCTCGCCATGCATGGTGAAATCCTCGACAGATGAGGAGCGGACTGTTTAGGCAGAGATAGCCCCGTTCCTCAGCCCAAGTGTAGACTCGCGATTCAATCGTGACGTGCACTTGATACGGGCTCGAAGGATCATGGAACGCAATGCGATGACGAATCCGAGGTTGTAGGAGATCCGGATGTGAATCCCCTCACACGGCACAGCTTATCGCAGCTGCGTCAGCGTGCGTATGCGAGTGCTGGGACTCGTACCGTGGCTGGTCTATTTCATCTCCTGAGCCTGGTGCGCGGAACGACAGCCCTTTCGGCCTTCATTCACCGAGCGGCAAGAGGCTAAGAAATGAAAGTAATTACCTTCCTGACAACCAACCTATACAACCCTAGCCAGCGCTTGCCATCCACCGAAAGCCACGCGACCAACCTCCAGCGAACAATGAACGAAAGGGTGCTGGTTGCACCCCTGGGCAAATGTGGTTCTAATTCATACACTTGGGATCGTGACCACATGCACGCGAAGGTCGGCGGCCGAACAACCCGCCTCCGCTCAGTGGCAAGAAACCTCGCACAAGCTTCCGACAGGATTGCGCGACGAATGGTCACCCATGGGGTTGTACGAGCGCTTCGAGCATGTCGTGACCATCGTGCTGAGTCTGGTGATTGCGGTGGTCATCGCGCTTGCGTTGATGCAGCTGCTCATCCGCCTGGTACTGCGCCGGCCGACGGGTGCGATCGATCCGCTGGACACGAAGCCTTCCAGATGCTTTTCGGCGTGGTGATGACGCTCCTCGTCGCCATGGAGTTCAAGCAATCCATTATTCGGGTTGCCTTGCGTCGGGAAAGCATCGTCCAGGTCAAGACCGTGGTGCTCATTGCGCTGATCGCCCTGGCTCTAAAGTTCGTCATTCTTGATACCAAATCCACAAGCCCGGCCACAATTGCGGCGCTGGCGGGCGCAACGCCTGCGCTCGGCGCAGTTTATTGGATCCTGCGCGAGCGCAATGAAAGAATGACGGCCGAGGGACGGGATGAATCCGACGGCGAGTGACCGGTCGGCACTCCGGTGTCCTGAACGGGGAATTGAACCGGATGTAGTATGCCCATCAGGGATTGATGAAGCCGGCAGCCGCCGGTGACGCCTGCGGCTGAAAGACAGGGCGTCACACCGGCTGACCGAGGAGGTCGCTATGGCGCTTGATGAAAAGTTCGCGCTGATCACGGGCAGTTCGCGCGGTATCGGGCGAGGAATCGCGCTGGCACTGGCACAGGAGGGCGTTAAGGTCGCGATTCATTACTATCAGAACGAGACCGCCGCGAAAGCGACGCTTGGGCAAGTCCGCGATCATGGATCTGATGGAGTACTGGTGCAGGCCGATTGCACGCGTCCAAACGCGATCACCGAGATGTTCCGCAGCGTGAAGGCGGCGTTCGGAAAGCTTGACATTTTTGTGAGCAACGCACGCCCCGAAGTGCCCGCATTTTTCCAGCCGCCGTTGGATATCACGTTGGAACAATGGGATGCGGCGCTAGATTCGCAGGCGAAGGCGTTCCTGGTCGGCGTCCGGGAGGCGCTTCCATTAATGGACCATGGTGGCAGGATTCTGGCCATTACCTACGCCCAAGGCAGCCGAACCGGCGGCGTCCAGCCCTGGGTCGGTATGGGATCAGCCAAGGCGGCGCTCGAATCCCTCGTCCGTTACTTCGCCGTCACGGTCGCGAGTCGTGGTATCACGGTGAACGCGATCAGCCCTGGATGGACTGAAGACAGCGTCCTTAACACCTTGCCCGACCAGGCCCAGCAACTCATCCGCAATTGGCATGGCCGCGGTTGGACGCCCATGGGCAGGCTGGGAACGCCGGAAGACGTAGGAAACGTGGTCACGCTTTTCTGCTCGGAAAAGGCCCAATGGATCACGGGCCAGATCATTTATGCGGACGGAGGCGCTTCGTTGATGAATCCGGAGGTACCACCCGAAATTCAGTTGGGATAGCTCAGACCGGATACCAGTCGGGGGTCCGGTGAAGGGAGAACCTGATCGGGAGAAACGGGAGAATGGCTCGCACGCCTGAGCGAATGGGGGTCGATTACGGGGTCTATGCACCGTCCGACGCGGAGGAGATGGCGCGCCTCCTTGCCGTATTGTTTACCGAGCGCGATCCACCGGCCGTGGCGGTGGGCTTGACCGCCGCTGAGTTCGAGGCGTTCGTCATGCTGTTCTGCCGCAAGGCGGAAGTCGAGGGCCTCACCATCGTCGCCCGATCCGCTGCCACCGGGCAGATGATGGGAGTGCTGCTCGCCGAAGATTTGGCGTCAGCTCCACCCGAGGGAATGGAGGGGTTGAGCAGGAAGTTCGACCCGATCTTTGCCATGCTCAGCCAGTTGGAGGCCGAGTATCGAGGCGGCGTAGCCCTGCCTTCGGGCGAGTGCCTGCATCTCTTTCTCCTGGGCGTGGCCAGGGATTTCGCCGGTCAGGGGGTGGGGCGACATCTCGTGGAGGCTTGTCTTGAGAACGGCGCGCGCCGCGGGTATCGGGTGGCCGTCACCGAGGCCACGAATAAGACCTCGCAGCACATCTTCCGAAAGCTGAGTTTTGTCGAACGCGTGGGGCGGTCCTACGGGGAGTATCGGTTCCAGGGCCAGGCGGTCTTTGCCTCGATCGCCGAACACGGAGGCCCGATCATGATGGATAAGCTGCTGGGGTCGTGATATTCAGTAACGCACGAAAACCGGGCAGGAACAAATCAGAACATGAAAAAGACTAAACCCGTCGTGAAGAAGAGCCCGACGGCGCAGAGCGTCGACGATTACCTGGCGGGGTTGCCGCCTGACGTACGAGCCGCTCCCGGCCGCGCTCGTGAAAAGGCTCGTGAAGGCGCGCATCGCCGAGAATCAGAAGGGCATGAAGGAATGATCGAGCGGCCAGGACGAATGCTGAAGGAGAGTACCTGCCGATGAACCGCCGGGAATTCAATGGGAATTTGCTGATGGCCGCTCCCGCCTTGGGGTGGCCGGTGCAGTCATCGAGGTCGGAACTTCGAATCAACGGCCAGCGCCTCAATCGTCACCTGATGGAACTCGCGGCGTTTGGCAGTACCCCGCGGGGCGGCACACACCGCGTCGCTTATTCTGACGCCGACCAGCAAGCCCGCCAGTACGCCATGAAGTTGATGGGCGAGGCCAGACTACAGGTCAGCATTGATGCCGCAGGCAACATACTCGGACGCCGACCAGGGAGCGATCCCGCGTTGAAGCCCTTGATGATAGGATCGCACATTGACTCCGTGCCCGAAGGAGGTAGCTACGACGGCCAGATCGGTTCCATGGGCACAATCGAAGTGGCTCAGACGCTGGATGAAAGCGACTCGCGACTGCGGCACCCGCTGGAAGTAGTGATCTTTCAAAACGAGGAGGGCGGCACCGTCGGGAGCCTTGCCATCGCCAGGGGCCTGACGGAAGCGGAGCTGAACCTGGTCACCCAGAGCCGCAAGTCGATTCGCGAAGGGATCAAGTTTATCGGAGGTGACCCGGACCGGCTCGCCGGCGCGGTTCGCAAAAAGGGTGACATCGCGGGCTACATCGAACTACACATAGAACAGGGCGGCACGCTGCACCGCGAGAGGGTCGACATCGGCGTCGTCGAAGGCATCGTCGGCGTCTACTGGTGGAATGTCACGGTGACGGGTTTTGCGAATCACGCAGGAACCACACCGATGGACCAGCGTCGCGATGCGCTCCTGGCCGCGGCGAGATACGTCGAAACCGTAAACCGCGTGGTCAATTCGACCCCGGGCCGTCAGGTTGGAACCGTCGGCCGGATTCAGGCTTTCCCCGGCGCCCCGAATGTCGTCCCCGGCAGCGTCACGACCAGTCTGGACCTGCGTGATCTGGACGCAGCGAGAGTGCATAGGATGTTTGAAGAGATTAAAACCGGGGTGCGCGGGATCGAAGCCGCGACCGGCACGAAGTTTGAATTCAAACAGATCAACGCATCCTCGCCCGCTCCGACCGACACGCGTATCCGGCGCATGATCGACGATTCGGCCAGGGCGCTGGGCCTGACAACCAAGGTCATGCCGAGCGGCGCCGGCCACGACGCACAGGAGATCGCAAACCTCGGTCCGGTTGGGATGATCTTCGTGCCGAGCCGGGACGGCATCAGCCACAGTCCGATGGAGTTTTCGAAGACTGAAGACATTACCAACGGCGCAAACGTGCTTCTCCATGCGCTGCTGAAAATTGATTACTTACTTCAGGCTGACGGCCTATGAAATCGGTGGGCATCGGGGCGTGCACTGCACTGCGACCGAGTAAATTGAGGGGGAGTCATTGCGCCATCGCGTCAAGCGTGGCCCCCTAGACCGAAGTTCCTTGGCACAAAAGAGAGTACCTCACTGATCCAGTAGGGGATAGGGCGAGGATGGAGTTCCGGCTACTGGCTACAATCCGAGCAATTCGAAGGCGCGGCTCTGCAGCGGGCTGGGGTCGGTGATTTGACGGAAGGTCGATTTGGAAGACGGGTCGGACTTGATCGTGCAGGTATTTCGGGTACGGGTCGCCAAGGCCAGCAAGAGCGTGTCGAAGCTGTGGACCGGCAGGCCATCGGGCGTGAGGTGAGTAGCCTTTTTTCTCTTCACGGAGGCAGAGGATTGAGCCGGAGAAACCGCATCCCGCGTTTGGCGATCCTGCTGCAGCTCTTCGTCCTGGAAGAGAATAGGCGAGAGCGCCTCTCGCATGTGCCACTGGACGTAGTAGGCCAGCATGCAGAGGAAGATGTGCGCCCGGACGTGATCCACCGTACGGTGATGAATCGGCCGGACGCGCAGGTCAATCCCCTTCAGGCATCGGAACGCCCGCTCCACCTGAGCCAGGCTCTTATACTGGCGCACGGTCTCGTCGGCCGATAGCTGTTCTCGCTCTTCACTGGTCCGGATGACATAGATGCCATCCAGTTGCGCTTCGCGCTCAATGGCCGCCTCGCAACGGGCCCATTGCAAGCGGCCGTCCTGGATCGTCAACTCCAAGTGCTTGGCCATCTTGAACCGATCAATCACGCGACCCACCTTCAGGGCAATCTCCGCCTTGCCCATCGGTGTCTTGGTCCGCCGGGTCACCTCGCGAGCGATCTTTTTAAGTTGCTTCTCGGTCTCCTCCAACAGCGCCTGGCGTTGCCGCTTGCGCTCTTCAGCCAACAGCGGATTGAAACAGGCGATCAGTCGCTCGCCCGGATAATCGGGTGAACTGATCTCAGCCAGATTCTGCTGGTCAAACAACGACATTTGCAGACATCCGCTATCGACCAACTCCCGGATCGAGCGGCTGCGCAAGGCTGAGATCCAGCCCAGTCCCGGGTAGGCCTTGAGCTTCTCGATCTGCGTCTCGGTCAGCATCCCCCGATCACCCACCAAGACCACCCGCGATAGACCAAACTGATCGCGCAGCTTCTTCACTTGGTCAGGAACCGTCGTCGGATCTCCGGTGTTCCCCGGATAGACACGGAACGTGCGTACCGCATCCACCGCCACCGGCCGCCCGGCCGGATCGGCCAGCACGCCGTAGACGATGATGGGCAATCCCTTCTTCCCGTCCCGGTCGTAGCCGAAACATGCCAGCGGGCAGGTGCGTCCCTCGTAATAACTGCTGCTGACGTCGTAGAGCACCCTCGACCCCTCCGACAGGTGCCGGCCGGCCAGCTTCTTCTCGATCCGCTCCTGATGCTCCAAGAGCCAATCCAGCGCCTGATACAACTCGTCCTCATCGGCATCCGAAACCGCCAGTTCTTCACCCAGCGTCGTCGAGTCCCACAATCGCGTCGTAGCCAACTTCGAGCACGGGTGAATCAGCCGCTCAACGATCATGGCCAAGACCAAGTCACGTGATCGAGAACGTTTGCTGGCGATCAACCCGTCCAGCCCAAGTTTGCCGATGGTGCCGAGTATGGCCTCCACGTGGCCGTGGGGGAGAGACTGCTGGATGCGGAAAATCTCCTGCGGGCTGACCACCGGCTCATCCCGCAGTACACGGCGAAGGGCTTCCACTTTGTGAGCCGGCCAGTGTGAAAGGTTGGCGATGGTACGCTTACGGATGCGGCCCCCCTCACGCCAAGCCTCGCGCAGCAGAATGGCAGGCGGGGAGTTGCGATTGGGGACACGATCCACATACATGGTAACTATTATACATAATTAATCCACTATGTCAAGTATATCATTGCTCCATACATGGGTACATATTACCGAACATAATCCCCCCTCCAAGATAGATCCCAGTAGACTTACCTGCTAAAACCCTGCTGTTATTGAAGGGAACTTCGGCCTAGTACTGACGGACGTTCTGGACCCGGGCATCCAGATCGCCTGGGCCCTTCCTGCTATCCGAATCTGTTACAGCAAGTGCATCCCAACTAAGGTGGCGAGATGAACACTACCGGACTTCTTCAGGACCTGTTTCTTCACATGGCCTGGGCGGACGCGCTCGTCTGGGCTTCGGTGCTCAAGCACCCCGCGCTTGTCAACGACACGCTCCTTCGCGAGCGCCTGTATCACACTCATCTCGTCCAACGCGCCTTCCTTCACATCTGGCGTGGCGAGGAGATGCATTTCGACGGCACCAACACACTTCGCGGGGAGGAGCTTGCCGGTTGGGGCCGCGACTATCACTCCGACGTATCCCGATTTCTCGGTACAATTAAGGAATCAAGGCTCGACAGCCCGGTAC
Organism: Acidobacteriota bacterium; assembly: GCA_016210985.1. Lineage (GTDB taxonomy): Bacteria > Acidobacteriota > Blastocatellia > HR10 > JACQTD01 > JACQTD01. Next base: position 15,657 of record JACQTD010000081.1, on the reverse strand, counting down.
ATCTGCCCTGGGCGTCCCGAATCATGCAAAGCCTCGGCACTGAACTCACGGATCCGAAGCTGGGAGAAACCCTCATGCAGGTTTCCGCACACAGCAGGTATCACCGTGGTCAGGTCAACACGCGGATTCGGGAGCTCGGCGTCAAACCGCCGCTTACGGATTTTATCGCCTGGGTGTGGTCCGGCAAGCCGAAGCCCTCCTGGCCTTCGGAGACCGAATCACAGACTCCAGAAGTGCGGGGCCTTCCAAATGAACGAGTAGCCGGCGCTGGCTCAAGCCCTAAACCACGGCGACCTTCACGACGTGTATCGGCGGAAGCGAGTCGAAAACGCAGGTCCAGTCCTCGCCGCCGTCCCGACCCATCCAGAGCTGTCCGGTCGTGGTCCCGAAGTAGAGCGCGGGCGACTTGAGTTCATCAATGTCCATCGCGTCGCGGTGGACCGTGAAGAAGCTCTCCTTCTTCGGAAACCCGCGGGCGAGCCGCCGCCATGAGCCGCCACCATTCTCGCTGCGCCAGACCGCCGGAGCGCCGCCCGGACAGGCACGCGTCATGGGTTCGAGCGGCAGCACGTAGACCGTGTCCGCGTCGTGTGGATGCACGACGATCGGAAAACCGAAATCGGACGGCAGCCCCTTGCTGATCGATCTCCACGTGCGGCCGTGATCGTCGCTGCGCAACACGCCAAAATCCGGATGCTCGGGAAAGCCGCCGTGATTTTGCATATAGAGCCGGCCGGGCGCGTCCTTGTGACCCGAAATCTTGTGCACGCACTGGCCGAACTCGGGAAACGGCTCGGGCACGAAACCGGCACCGACGCCCTGGTTGGATGCCGTGAAGCTGTCGCCACCGTCCTCGCTCAGGTAATGGCCGCCGGTCGAGATCCCGAGGTGCACCCGGTGTCCATCGCGCAGGAGCGTGTGCAGGCAGAGTCCGCCATTCCCGGGTTGCCACATGCGGGCATGGGGGTGGTTGTTTATGCCGGTAACCATCTCCCAGGAATCACCGCCATTGCGGCTCCTGAAGAGCGACGCCGGTTCGACGCCGCACCATAATTCGTTCCTCCTGTCGCCCGCTTCGAGCGACCAGATATTGGCGAGCGCTCGTCCATCGTCCTTGGGGAAGGCCGGAGCCGACTTCGTCTCTTTGAATCTCTTGCCGAGGTCTGTCGAAACCAGGACCTTCATGCCGAACCAGGTGTTGCAGCTCGATGCATAGATGCGCGGCCGGCCGCGTGTATCAATCAGCGCCGAGTAGACGGCCACCCCGGTCCCGAACGATCCCCGTAGCGTGAAGCTACGGCGGGCCTTATTCGCCTCGGCCACGAAGAGTCCCTTTTTGGTTCCGATCGAGAGCAATACGCGTTCCGGCATGTTCATCCTCCTGATACAGCGGGCAGAATCGTGATCACGTCTCCCGCCATGAGTGCGGTATCGAGTTCATCCAGGTCGCGCACATGGGACGCGTTCACAAACAGGTTTATGTAGCGGCGCACCATACCCGTCTCGTCACAAATGCTGTGGTAAAGCAATGGGTGGTCGCGCTCGAGCTGGGCGAGCGCGGCGCGCACGTCAGGTACCGTCAGGGAAAGTTCGGAGGCACCCTCGCAGCAGTCGCGCAGCACTGCTGGAACATGGATCATGATCGTCATCAGGTTCGCCTGTGGAATAGGCTCCGAACCATCCACAACGGCTCGCGAGTCTTACTGCGGTATTCACAATTGTCAATTATGGACTCGATTATTATCTCAATTGACATCCCCGCGGGCGGGCGTAAGATATCGGCAAGTCGTACTTCGGGCGATGCGGCAAGCCAAAGTCGACCTCATCCCGACGCTGAAACTGTGCAAATATCAACTCCATCACGACCGCGCCTCGTTGAACGATCTGTGGGTTCGGACCAGTTCCGACCAATTGCGGGCATGGCTCGACTCGGGGGGTGATCTTGTTCGGCACGGGCGTCGGAGCCGGAGTTGACGATTACGATCCCAGCGACGAATACACGTTGATGGCCGAGGCGGGAATGACGTTTCGCCAGATCCTCGCTTCGCTCACCACGGTGCCGGCGGAGCGATTTGGATGATCGGACCGGCTTGGGCGAATTGTTCCGGGATTTGTCGCGGATCTGGTCGTCTTGCATGGCGATCCCTCAAGGGACGTTCGTGCGTTTTCGGCTGTGCGACTTACGATCAGGGATGGAGCGCCTATCTCGCAGCCGGAGGGAGGCCCCGCGGCTCACGTTCGAACCGCCGGCCCGAAGGCTTGGCTGCCCCGCGCCAATCTCAGGAGATTCACCATGCCAACGCCCAGCATGCGCTTGACTGTGGACAAGCCGCGCATGGATCATGATGCTCCCTTGCCGGGGATCAAAACTCGTGCCTGAAGGCGATACACCGATTGCTCGCCTGGGTACTCACGATGGAAAGGAGGGTTGAAATCGATGCATAGCCGGAAGCTTACACCCGAGCAGGAGGCGATGGTCGGGATGTGGGAGCGCCACATGGCCGCGGAGTTTCAGGAAAAGAGTATCGATGCGACGATGGCAACCATGACGTCGGATCCATCGGTCAATCACGTTCCTGTTATGACGGGTGGCGTCGGATCGAGCGCCGTTCGCCATTTCTATGGCACTTATTTCCTGCCCGGTCATCCGCCCGACACCGAAACCGTGCCGGTCGCCCGCACGGTCGGAGAGGACCGGATCGTGGACGAACTGATTCACAAGTTTACCCACACGATCGAGATGCCGTGGATGCTCCCCGGCATTCCGCCCACGGGCAAACGGGTCGAAGTTCCAGTTATCGTGGTCGTGCAATTTAAGGACGGAAAGATCGACGGCGAGCGCATTTACTGGGACCAGGCCTCCGTACTCGCTCAAATAGGCTTGCTCGATACGAATAGACTTCCCGTAACCGGGGCCGAGGCTTCCCGCAAGGTGCTGGATCCCTCCCGGGAACAATCCAACAGGCTGATTGAACGAGCGAATCGGTTGTGATGATCCTGGTTACTTCGGTTTAAGGTCGCGTCCCGTCGGCGGCCGGCGCGGAGGAAGATTCGGCGTCGCGCGCACAGCGGAATCCGAGATTGTTCAGGCCGGTGTCGGGCGTGGCGCTCCCACGGCCGGCCGGGCGATAGTTCGAGCAGAAATTCTCGCTGCACATCCATGATCCGCCGCGCATCGAGCGCTCCTTCCCGGCGGCCGGACCCTCCGGATTGAGGCTGGGGCTGCGGGCATAGTAACTGTCGTCATACCAATCCGCGCACCACTCCCAGACGTTTCCGGTCATGTCGTAGAGTCCATACCCGTTGGGCGGGAACCGGCCGATGGGCGAGCGCCCCACAAACCCGTCTTCACCGGTGTCATGCTCGGGGAAAACGCCTTGCCACCAGTTGGCGACCGGCTTGCCACCGGGACGCAACTCATCACCCCAGGCAAAAGTCTTCCTGATGAGTCCCCCGCGCGCGGCGTACTCCCATTCGGCCTCAGTGGGGAGCCGTTTACCGGCCCATGTCGAATAGGTCATGGCGTCCTTCCAGGAAACCTGGCATACGGGCTCATTCGTGCCTGCCTGTGATGCCGGTCCATCCGGATGCCGCCAGTCGGCGCCGTCAGCCTTTCTCCAGGCGCCGGACTTCATGTCGAAAACTCCCGACCAACCGAAATCTTCGGCTTCGGTTCGATATCCCGTCGCCTTCACAAACCCGGCGAACTGGGAGACGGTTACCTCATGGGTATCGATCCAGAAGGAGTTTAAGGTGACGCGGTGGGTCGGTCCCTCATGGGGCTTGTTGTCGTCCGCTCCCATGACGAACGAACCGGCATTAATCAGGACCATACCCTGGATGGCGCGCTTGTCATGTCCGGCTTCCGAAGGTGCGGTGGCCGTCGCCGCACGCGGAGCCGGACCTTCGCCCTGGACCGATCGTTTCCCGCAACCTTGGAGAACCAAGCCTGGCAGCAAAGCTACCAAGGTTGCGACAATTAAGAAATGGCTGCGCAATTTTGTGACTCCGGCGGCTGGAGTCACCGCAGGGGGCGACAGTCGGTTCCAAAATGGTCCAGGACAACCTGCCGATCCAGGTCATCGGTTGTTCCATCCCGGTTGAAATCGAAGACGCTCGGCTGGCCCCGGTACCGTTCAACGCCGAAAAGGTCCCCGCTATCGACCCGCTTGTCGAGGTTCCCATCGCCCGGACAGGCGGCCTCTGAACTCAGGAGTCTGTTCAACTCTGCCTTCAGTTCCTGAAGGCCCGCCATCTGCTCGCCGGTCAATCCCACCGGCTGACCATTTGTCAGCAGATCGAAAGGGGCGAGATCGAGGCCAAGAGCATTGACTACGGGACGAGGCGTCAGGTCATAGAACTCGTATGACCCAAGACCACTGTCGCACTCGGCCCGCTCCAGCATCACCAGCTTATACCGGGAATCGCGAATGGCCCAGACCCGCGTAGGTATGATAGCCAGATTACGAAACTGGCCGGTCTCTCTCAGTGCGCAGCAGGTTGGGTTGGGGGGATCGGGCCGGCCCTCGGTCGGGCCGAACCAGGTCCCGCCCAATTCTTCGCAGATACCTTCTTTGTCAATGAGAATATCCGTACAGACGGACGCCGGCCCGGCCTGGACGACACACGGCCACAGTTTGATCGAAGCCGCCTTCGCTCCATTACCGAGCTGCGTAAAGTTGTACTGGCGTATGCTTGCCTGATTCGGATTGGTCAGATAGGCCAGCATGGGTTGGCTGTCGAGGATGTGCGAACGGGGTACTACGGCACGAACATCCACCCCGGCGATCTCACCGAAGACCGCAAAAAGGTCCACCGCATTGACCATATGATGGACACTGCGGCCCGGGTTGGCCACGAGCGGGCCGGCCACGATCAATGGTGTCAATACGCCGGTTTCGTAAGGGGTACCCTTGGCTCTGAGCGGATCGTAGGGAAGCTTCACGCTGGTCAGGTAGCTGCCGTTGTCGCCCACAACGATCACCATCGTATTGGTTGCTTCAGGCTTGTACACCAACTCGCCGGCCATGCCACGGTTGGCGAGCCCGATGCCGACCAGCAGCCGCCCGATCTCCTTATCCATGGCCTCGATCATCAGGTCGCTGACGATCCGCTGCGCCTCCGTGCCGCTGCAATCGCCGGGAGTGAGAAACGGCGGGCGAGGGGCATAGAGGTCTTCAGGCGGCAGTTGGTAAGGGGTGTGGTCGGAGTTGTAGCTCACCGTGCACATCCATGGACGACCGCCGGCGGTCTGCTTCTGTACCCACTCGACCGCCGCGTCAGTCTGATCGATCGTCATGTATTTCCGTGAGGTGAGGGTTTCGAGCTTACCCGAGTCGGCGATCACCTTCGGCCACACATAATAGCCATTCAAGGTCGTGAAATCAGGCGCTTTGCTCGAAGCGTCCTTACACGACGACGCAAAATTCCCTTGCAGGTCGAGCGCTGGAATTCCCCCGAGCGAGACGCACTGTTGCCCGGTGTACCCGGCTCCCCGGATATCATCGCACCGGGCCGGGTTGTTCGAATCCTGAAACCAGCAGGCGCCCTTCTGAGTTCCGACGGGAAAGCCACACGAGTATTTCTCCTTGTCGGCCGTGTACTGTCCACCGAGCGTGGTATCAATGAAGGGAGGCCCTCCGCGCATATTGCCTTCGAAGTAGTCCCAACCAAGGACGATCGGCGTGCGATTCCCGTCCGGATTATTCTCCGGTCCGCCGAGGTGGTACTTCCCGACCATGGCGCTCGCGTATCCGGCCGTGGCCAGCACCCGGGGAGTGGTCACCTCAAAGGGTGAGATCTGGGCCGCGGGCAGATCGTTGAATAGGATGGCCTCATCGACGCCAGTGCGAAGCGGGTAGCGCCCGGTAAAAAAGCAGGCCCGGCTCGGCGAGCACTCCGGCATTGTATACAGGTTTGTAAACTTCACGCCTGCGGCAGCGATGGCATCGATGTCGGGTGTCCGAGGGGTGAGGAGCGAGGCGGAGTTGAAGGAAGCCAATTGGTCTTTTCCCACGTCGTCCAGGATGATGAACAGTATGTTGGGCGGTACCGCCTGGCGTTTCCTGGCCTCGGTGGAAACCTCCCCCACGAAAACCAGCTGAGTCAGCAGGACGACTCCCACGGCTATGCTCGTAATATGGATCATGATCAAACTCCGGTGCGTTAAGCTAGGACGCTATCTCGCAGGATTCGCGTGTGGTCCAGGCAAAGGGGCTAGTCGATCGGTCTCCAGCATCGCCAACTTCTGCGCCAATTCCGCCCGTTTCGCGGCGAAGGCTGGATTATCGACCAGGTTGTTGACTTCAAGCGGATCGTTCAGCAGGTCGTACATTTCGTACTGCTCGGGCTCGACCCCGCCCGGATCGAAGTACCTGGCGTACTTCCAGTTCGTCTCGCGGATACAGCGAAGGTGATTCGGCTGTTTCACGGTGGTTTGCCCATCGCCCTGACCTACATTCTGGTCATCGAAAGTGAATAGCAGCGCATTCTGAACCGAAGCGGCCGGATTCTTCAATACGGGCGAAAGATCGAACCCGCGAAACACCCAGCGGTCTCGATCGGGAACCTGGGCCAGAGAGGCCAGGGTGGGAAGCAGGTCGATGAGTGAGGCCAGCGAATCGGTTACTTTGGCGGTTGGAAACAGAATGGGATTGGAAAAGACCAGCGGTACCCGGAGGCATTCTTCATAGGCGTTGAAGATTTTCTGCCGGAGTCCCCCGTGCGACAGCCCCAATTCGCCGTGGTCGGCCGTGCGAATCACGACCGTGGATTCTCGGAGGCCCCGCTGTTCCAGCGCATCGATCACCTGGCCGATCTGGCGGTCGACGACCTTGTGAACAAAGCCGTAGAAGTTGACATACCGCCGCCGTTGCAGTTCAGTGGGGAGGATGCCCAATCCGGCATTCAGCAGCATCAGCGCCTGCTGTTGGGCCGTGGGCTTGGAAGCGAGATTGTCCAGGTCGAGGGTGGGAGGCAGTTCAATGCCCTGGTTGAAGTCAGCGGTGGCGCGATAAACCGCGTCATTGTCCCAAGTCCGGGGGTAGGCCAGCACGTCATGCGGGTTGGCCAGCGAAACAACCAGGGCGAAGGGTCTGGTCGTGCCGGATGAAGGCGGCAGGGACTTAAGATAAGCTATGGCATCATCCACTACGCGCTGATCGAAATCGGATTCCCCGCCTCCGAACTCATCGGGATCCGTGCTACCGCCGTACTCGTATCCGTCCCATTGACTGAAACCATAGGCATCCACGTCCTGGGGCCTTGGCTTCTGCCCGTTGGGGTCCTTGCTCATGTGCCATTTGCCCTTATAAACAATCTCATAACCGGCGGACGCCAGGATCCGCGCCAGGTTCTGCATGTTCAGCGGCAGCGTGGGTTCCGTATTCGAGATGCTTCCCCCGAAAGACAGCGTAGACTTAACGCCGTGCTGTGCCGGGTAGAGGCCGGTAAACAACGTGCTGCGGCTCGGAGAGCACATGGCCGAGTTACAGATTGCCCGCCTGAAGCTCAATCCGGTGTCCGCCAGTCGTTTCCGATTTGGAAGGTTGGCATCCGCCCAACCTTCCGGCCAGTGCTGCGGGAAACGCTCCTGATCGGTCATGAGGATCAGGATATTCGGCCGTTCGGGAAGTTGGACCGGAGTACGCTTTGGCGGGGCGGTTGCGGCCGTGCTTGTTGCGGCTCGCGGCAGAGAACTGTCGGCGCTCTCGTCTACAGCCCGGGCGTTCCCCCACGGAGACAAGACTGAAAGGATTACCAGGACGATCGTCCAGATACTCCAAGGTGTGGATCTCATAGGTTTCCTCCTCTCCGAATCCGGCCACAAGGCGTCCACTCAAGTTCAAGCAAACCGAACAAGACACACGACGATGGATGAGCGATTACAAGACGCATCCATACCTCGATCGGGATTGCCACAAGTGCCCGGCCATCTTCACACTCTTCGATGCAGAACTCAATGCTGGTTCATGCAGGTCAGACTGATCACGGAGCAACGGCCCCCGCGACAGCGTGAAGCGGAGGCTGCCCCCGCCGGCTGGAACACCCTGTTGGACGGCACCTCAAACACTAATCTTGTTGCGGTCTCCTGTTTTGGGGAAGCCAAACCTCAGGCGGTCTGCCACGCCTTACAGCTGGATAAATCGACGCTTAGCAGGGATGGCGAGAGAATGCGGGCTCAAGGATGGTTGGTCACGCGGCCCGGCGAAGATGGACGGACGAGCTTGCTTCGATTGACGTCGAATGGCCGGCAGGTATTGCGCAATGCCATTCCCGCCTGGCAACAAGCCCAACACCAGGCGACGGCGCTTCTAGCCCGAGAGAGATTGCGTCGCTGACTCGAGCCGCTAAGACGCTCTTGAGTATTGTGTGTCGCATGAACCGCGAAAATGTGCGTAGTGTAGCCCGCTCCGTTTACTGCATGGCCGTTTGTCCCGCCGGCGAAGAGGTTATCAGTCCGTTCCTCGAGAATCGGAAAGCATTCTTGCGAGAAGTGGACAAGCCTTTGCAGAAGAAGCAAGAAACGGTATACGTGATTGCCGGCTCGGATGCTGAAGGCCACGTTGCCCGTAGGTTTCCTCACAAGAAACCGAAGCGAGTCGGGCAAAGCCTTCGCCCCCGGAGCATTTCGGGATTTCTTAGAGGATTATCGATTACGTTCCAACGACATCGGTCAGAAGGCCTTAACGCCACTTATCACTTTACTTTTTCGGGCGAAGAATATTACCTGAGCTCCTTGAGCGCACCCCTCCCCACCTAGCGCGCCGCGGCCTCCGGGGAGGCCGTCAGATTTCGGGCCACGGCCACCGCGGCGGCATGGAGCGCGGCGTTGCGCCTGCCGATCCCGCGCAGGGCCCAGCTCACGCCCTTCTTGACGAAGTTTCGCTCGTCGGAGGCGGCGCGTTCAATCAAGTCCAGGCCCCCGACAAACCGTTCGTCGGCGCCGCGCTTGTCGTGGAGGGCGAGGCTGGCCATCAGCGCAAAAGTGCCGCGCTTGACGAACTCGTCGCGCTTGAGGCTCCACTTCGCGACCATTGACCAGGCGTGCGGTGTCCGGTCAAACAGGAAAAAGCAGACGGTGTCGCAGATGGCCCAGTTGTCGAAGTCGCGGCACCAACGGTCCATCTGCGCTGGTGTAACCCGCCCCGGCTCGTCGATCAAGGATGCCAGCATTCGGGCCTCGTTCCAGCCGGTATCCCATAAGGCGACGGCGAGCTCGTGATTTCTCCCGAGACGATTCGCCAGCGCCTGCATGTTGGACATCGACACACCGAAGGACTTGTTCGCGGTGATGCCGAACCGCGCCAGGTTTTCGCGGTCGCGTTGGGTGCTCATCTGCATGAGACTCGAAAGCGTCGCCTGAACCTCTACCTTCAGGGACCGCCCTGGTCCCTCCGGGGGCCGCTGGGCGGACGTATGCTTTATAGCACTCCCGCGCGCTGGCTTCGGCGCAGGTTTCCCCGCGGACTTCCTCACTCGCTTCCCCGGCCGTTTCTTCGTCGTCTTGGCAGGCATGCGGATCCTCCATACGAGTCCTCGCCCGGCTTGATCTGCCGTGTTTAGCGCTCCGAGCGTCCGCGGTTCTTCTTCTCTCGTCAAGACCCTCGGGCGGCGAGCGGCAGCGCGTTGCGATTGCCCGCGCGCTATCCATCTATCCCCCCGTTATTCTGGCCGACGAACCGAAGCGTCTTGTCGGCGTTCTCACTGACCATCGACCGCATCGCCGGAAAAACGGAGCTTCAGGTGTCGGCCGGCGAAACCGGCTTCCCGGAAGAGGTACTCGACACCGTCCAGGCGTCACCGACCGTGGGTGTCGCGGTACCGGTGATCGAGGCGGTTGCCGATACAAACATTCGGGGCGAAGGGCGCCTCTTGATTCTCGGCGTCGATCTGACCGGCGATCGCAGCCTGCGTGAGTACGAACTGGAGAGCGACGAGGACGCGGTGATCGAGGACCCGCTGATCTTTCTCGCGCAGCCCGATTCGATCATCGTCTCCGGATCCTTCGCGGAGCAGAACGGATTGCGCACTGGAAACCAGGTCGCACTCGGGACCATCCGGGGCCACCGGCAGTTGACCGTTCGCGGCATTATGAAAACGGGTGGGCTGATGAGCGCGTTTGGCGGGAACCTGGCGATCACGGACATCTACGCCTTTGCGTTGCGTTGGGTGTCGTGCCGGTGATGTTCATCACGGCATTTGTCGCCGCCCTCTGGCCTGCCGAATTGGCGGTGCGGGGATCGCTCGTCAAGGCGCTCGAGTATGAGTAGGATTCGGGACGTGCCCCACGAGCGTGGTAGAATCCCTCACGCCAGGACGGCTCCGAGTGCTTGCTTCCACCGAACATTCCCCTCCCGTATCCGTTGCGGAGACCCTCGCGGGCACCGCGGGAATCGTCGACCTCTGGTACTGGCGCTGTGAGTCGGCAACCGAATCGGCGCTCGTGGAGAGCTGTGACCCCCTCATCACCCCCGACGAGCGCGATCGATTCAAGCGATTCCGGTTCGAGCGCGACCGGTGCCTTTTTCTTGCAACGCGGGCGCTCGTTCGTACGGTGCTGTCCCGGTACGCCAACGTGGTGCCGGGGGATTGGAGGTTTGCGTCCGACAAGTCCGGTAAGCCGCGCATCGGACATCCGGCGATCACTCCGGCGCTTCATTTCAATCTGGCGAATACGGCCGGCTTGGTTGTGTGCGTCGTAAGCGTGGCGCACGAGCCGATCGGCGTCGATGCGGAGCGAATCGATCGGGAGGTCGATTTCATCGGCCTCGCGGATCGATACTTTTCAGCGTCGGAAGCCTGCACGCTTCGGGCCCTACCCTCACGTGAAGTTCCGCGGCGCTTCTTCGCGTACTGGACGCTGAAGGAAAGCTACGTGAAGGCGCGCGGCATGGGTCTGGCGCTGCCGCTCGACCAGTTCTCCTTCACGATCGCCGGCCCCGTCATCAGCGTCGCTTTTGATCCGCCAACGGCCGAAGATGAGACGCGCTGGCGCTTCGCGCTGATCGACGCGTCCCCGTGCCACATCATCGCCGTCGGCGCGAACACCGGCGGTGCCGCGCTGTCGCTGCGCGCAACGCACATCGTGCCGATCGAATCTGGTCTGCCGTTAGAGTAATGACCGACACGCCGATCGCCCGTTCCCGATGGCTTGTAGAGTTCGCCAGCGATGGTGATGTGGAAGTGCGGCTGATCTGTTTTCCACAACAACAGCATGCAGCGGACGGCGCTGCGCGCCGCCGCTGATGCTGGGCGTTGGGCCGGTTGCAGTGGCGATCTGCTCAACGGCGCCACGCTCTTTCGCTGCACGGGCATTACGTGTAGTATACGTGTAGGAGCGAGAAGCCGTATGCAGAAGAAGCTCACGATCACCATTAATAAAGACGTCTACGAGGGACTGCATCAGCGCATCGGGCGGCGCCGCATCAGCCATTTCATTGAATCGTTGGTCCGACCGCACGTGACGCCTGAGGACCTCGACACGGCTTACGCCGAAATGGCACGCGACGACTCTCGCGAAGCGGAGGCGTTGGAATGGGCCGAGGCAACCATCGGGGATGTCGCCGATGACGCGCGGTGAGGTTTGGTGGGTGAACTTCGACCCGAGCGTGGGCGGCGAGATCAAGAAGCGGCGACCGGCTGTGATCGTCAGCAATGACGCGTCCAATCGGCACCTTAATCGGGTTCAGGTGGTGCCGTTAACGAGCCAGGTAGACCAACTGTACCCGAGCGAGGCCTATGTGACGGTGAACGGGAAGCAGAGCAAGGCACTCGCAGACCAACTGACCACAGTAAGCAAGCGGCGCGTGGGGCGGCGCATCGGGGCGCTGCCTCCGGCGGACCTGCACGAAGTCGAACGGGTAATCAAGGTCCAATTGGGTCTGTGAGCGCAGCCCAGCTAGCGGTTGCAGCGGAGCGCGCGCAACAGAGGTCCGCCTGACATCCAGTGCCGTTGCACGCGCCCGCTGAACCTGTTCGTTAGGCTGATTGGACGTCCCGACGCGCTAAACGCGAGACGCTTTGTGGGAGCGATGGAGCAGAGGCCGGGCGGCGCGCACTGGCCACCGCGCTGGGCGCGGGTGGACGGATTGGAGCTTTGGAGGTGACGGTCCGGTGGGGGCGCGCCGACCGTGGGCGAATTGGAGCAGCGCCACGCCCTGGGGGTGGCCGTCGGATCGCCGCGAACGCTTGCACGCGTGGCCGGTTGGTCGTAGCTTCGGTATCGGGCCGGCGTCAACCGCTTCGGTGCCGGTGAAGACCGTGCGGCATCGCCGGTCCACAGCCTAACAAAACGTTGCAATTAACAAGCGATTCAAGGTGTGCTCGCTTCGCTCGCTCTTATCTGATTCGCTTGCAACTGAACGTTGGCCGTTATGCCATGAAAAACATGCTGGCCGAAACGGAGAATGAGGTTTGAGCAAGTTCATTGAGAAAGTACGTGCGTTGGTACGCACTGGCGATGCTCGGATATCTGAACACGGATACGATGAGTTGGCCGAGGACGGGCTGACCGCAAGAGAGGTGCTCAATGGTATTGAGGAGGCAGTGAGTGTCGAGGAATACTTGACCTATCCAAAGGGAGCATGTGCCCTATTCTTACAGAAGGATCGAACGGGCGCGGCCATTCATGTTGTATGGGGTATCCCAAAAGGTCATGATAAACCTGCGGTTCTGGTCACTGCCTATCGCCCGGATCCGGGGCGATGGGATCAAACATTCACGCGGAGGTGGCAACGATGAAACAGCGAAAGAAGTCGAAGTATGTTCATGAAGGTCAATATGTGGCTGAAGTGGATGTCGCCCTGGTGGAAGACGACACTGGCTGGTCACCTTATCTCAGTGTTGAAGATGCTTATAGGCTGGACGACGTGAGGGATGCCCTTCGCCAGGGGGACCTGGAGTCGGCGGCCAAATATGGACGAATCTACGAGCTTCGCCCGGTAGCGCATCAATAATGGCATAACAAGCAAATCAAGCGGACAGCAAAAAGCGTCGCCGCTTATTTGCGGCGTTATGCGCCCTCAAAAACCGAGTGAGGTGATTTTATGAAACTCAAAGTAATTGTTCATGAAGCGGAAGAAGGTGGCTATTGGGCAGAAGTTCCCGCCATTCCGGGCTGTGCCACTCAGGGCGAGACATTTGACGAGCTCCTCGGGAACATCTACGAGGCTGTCGAAGGTTGCTTATCTGTGGACATAAAGGACGTCACAGTAACAGAAAAGGATAAAGTCCTGGAGATCGCCGTGTGAAGGCTATTTCAGGGAGAGACTTCACAAAGCTGCTTGAGGAAAAAGGCTGGGAATTGCGAAGAACGAAGGGAAGTCATTATATTTACGCCAAAGCGGGGAACCCGGCTCGAATCTCGGTGCCCATACATGGGAATAACCCCCTCAAAATCGGCTTGTTGAGGCACCTCATGAAGGTTGCGGGAATTGATGAAAGTGAGTTGTGACATGGAGCACATAACAACGCAATCGAGTCGGACTGGCCTTTCGCTGCGCTTCAGGCCAGCCGCTCATTGCGAACGGGTTGCAGCCGACATTGCTCCGCTACGCTCCGCAACGCGGCTGAGCGGCAGAGCCGTTATGCGGACAACCGTTTGGCCGAGAATCAACACAGCGGGAAGATTCTACCTTCGGAGAAGAAGGGGAGGAGGGTGCCATGCAGACGACCATCTTCGGAACTTGCAGCGTCGTCACTGTACTGACCGTGATTGCAAGTAGCGTGCTTTCTGGCTGCAACAAAATGAGCGAGTCCGTCCTCGTTGAATCGGCTGGCATAAATGGCGGATTCGAGATTACACAATCCGGCCTTCCGGTGAATTGGCTCGTCTATACACCGGAGACGATCCCGACCGGAGACTACGACCTCATCATCGATACGGGCGAATACCGGGCTGGCAAGCAGTCGCTCAAATTCGTAGTGCGTGAATGCTCTCCCGACGGCGGATGGCGCTCCCCGGGCTTTAGCAAGGAGTACGAGGCGACTGCGGGCGTGACGTACACAGTAGGTTTCTGGGTCAAGAATGATGGTGCAGAGTTTCGGGTAAGGATTGGGGGAGTCAGTGCCACGGAAGGTCGATACGAGACGATCGTCCAGTCAGCAGACACGATCGCCACCTGGCGGTACTATGAACACAAATACAGGATGCCCCCGGAGTTCGATAGGATTCGATTTGAACTCAACATCTTGCGACCTGGTACCTTCTGGATTGATGAAGTAACGATCAGGGGCATCAGTGACGGCTGAGCGCCAGTCCGTTATGCACACACCCGAACGACAGGACCGCAAGCTTGTTGGACTCGCGATGCCGGAAAGGTAGAATTGCCGCACAGAGGTTCTCATGGTTCTTAGGATTGAACTCGACCAGGAAGAAGACGGCCGCTGGATTGCTGAAGTGGTTGATATTCCCGGCGCCCTTTTCGCGTTTCACGACCGCGAGGAGATCGGTCCGAAGATGCTCGCAAAAATCGCCAAGAAGACTGGGTTGCGTCCGGAAGATCTCTAACGGGAGCAGGCGCATAACCGGTTGCAGCGGACGGTCCGCTGCGCGGCCCGCCGCTGATGCTGAGCGTTATCCGGACAGGGTGAGAGCCTGAGTTTCCCCCAGCGCTGACCGCGTGACGCCGACCCTGGCTTCGGCAGAGCGTGAAAAGCCTTAGCCGGACCTGGGGATTCATGCTATATTACATGTCATGGAAAAGACTACCGCGGTTCGCAAGAACGTCCAGCGCTATCGGGAGCGGATGCGGCGCGCGGGTTTCCGGTTGGTCCAGCTTTGGGTGCCGGACACCCGCGCCCACGGGTTCGCCGAGGAATGCCGGCGGCAGAGCCGCGCTGCGGCCAGGAACAAGCGCGCTGAGAATGAGGTGATGACGTGGATCGAGGCCAACGAGGACGCTGAGGGCTGGACGTCGTGAAACGTGGTGATCTCGTCGTGGTTACCATGCAGGGCGACTACGGCAAGCCGCGACCAGGTCTCGTCGTGCAATCGGACCTGTTCAACGATACGCACGCGAGCATCACGGTGGCACCGGTGACCAGCACGATCGTGGACACGCCGCTGTCCCGCGTGACGGTGGAGCCATCCCGGCGAAACGGTTTGCGGTTGGTCTCGCAGATCATGGTCGACAAAGTCACAACCGTACGGCGGCAACGACTGGGGCAGACCATCGGCCGCTTGGAGGACGACGTCATGCTCCGTGTGAGCCGAGCCCTGGCCCTCTGGTTTGGGATAGCGGCATAAGCGCCGGATAACAACATTATGCGCACTCCCCAAGATTGCGGCGTCAGCGTTACAATCGATTCCGGAGATTCAAAGGATGAAGAAAGCAGTCGAAGTAAAGGCACTCAATGGCAATCGAATCTGGATCCGGTTCGCCGACGGAGTCGAAGGCGAGGTCGACCTCAGCCACTTGGCAGGCCGAGGCGTGTTCACGGCCTGGGCTGATCGCAAGGTCTTCGAGAGCGTGCATGTCGATGCGAGTGGCGCGATCGCATGGAATCAGGAGCTTGAGCTCTGCCCGGATGCATTGTATATGCGGTTGACGGGAAAAACGCCTGAGGATTCGTTCCCGGCGCTGAAGACCCCGGTCGATGCCTGAACTCAGCCGATTCTACGGAATCGTGATCAAGATGTATTTCGATGATCATGAT
>JACQTD010000062.1 GCA_016210985.1 Acidobacteriota bacterium | reverse complement strand
ATACAATCCTTTTCATAGTGGCTCCTTTGCTTGGCTGATTTGGACTTCGTCAATCGAAATCTACCATCTTAGGAGCCGCTTCTTTACCCCAATTTCAACTAACTATCGCACCCCCTCCACCGTTACGGTTGAGCGGCTGATGGCCGCCGCTTGTTGCTGTCCCGACCCCCCAAGAGCCCTGGCCGTGGTCGCCCGGCTGCTGCTGTTCCCGGAGAAGGGTCTTGTTGAAACATGATCAGGTATGTCATAGGGCTCCTTCGTACTCCGCAGAGTCGAACTTCAATTCCAGTTCGTAAACACCAACCAGTGAGAATGGATGATGAATCGGCAATTGTTGGGTAGGCATGTCGGATTCAGGCTTGTGCTTATCACTTTCAGCCTAGTCGCACGTCTGCATTCCAACAGAGTTGCTGTCGGAACGGCTCAGTGCGGATCAGGATCGTCGAAGCTGACCTACGATTACGCGGCCAAGGGCACGCGGAGGCTCACCTTGTAGAATTCCCCTTCTCGCACACGCTGCCGGCTAAGTATTCGTCACGTCTAGTCGACTGGCGTGAGGTCGTCCGCTGGCCTCCGAAGCGCCGGAACGTTTTTCCTTGATTCGTCATTCTCAAATGTAGCCCGCAACCTAGCATGACTCGAGGGCAGTATCGATCAACTCAGCGGGAGGAGAGCGACGATGAAGAAAGCAGCGATGTTTTTGATGGCATGCATGATCCTGGCGGGAACGGTGTTCGCTCAGCGGGAAAGCCCGGCTAGTGTACGAGTTGAAACCATCAACCTTACGGCCGAGAGTGCCGGCGCCGACATTGGGTTTGAAGCGCAGGCCACCAAACTGACCAGTCCGACGCTGGCATCAAAAGGCGAGATACTGCGGGTCCAGATAGAGGCGCCAGGGATGGTGGTTTTTGATGACTGTCTAAGGATCCCGGAGGAGTTTCTCGAATTCGACGTCCTGGTTGATACCACATACGGACACAAGGACTATCCCATCGGGAAACTATCACTCAGCACGTTTACCGGCCAGGACACCATGACGCTGGTGAGCCCTTATTCTTACAACGGGAATCAACCGGGTGAGCTTCCGTTTTTCCTCTCCGGGATCAAGTCGGTGAAGGTGCTCTACCAGGGCGTCACGATGGCCAGCGGGAAGTTCTAGAGCAGGTCAGGAGGCCGGGGGACAGCAGGTACGCAACGAAGGCGTGCGCTGTCCCCGCCTCATAGACAGTCATCCATGGTCCACGGTCTTCTTCCAGGGGAAACATCATGCATCGAAGAGGATCATCTCGGAGCTGTGCCGTTTACACCTACAAGTACTGGATCCAGCCTGTGGTAATCCCTCGGGAGGTGTGGGAAACAGGCCGGCACATGCAGGCGGTCTGGAACCAGCTCGTCGCATTACGCGAGGCTGCATCCGAACGCGTGAAAGCCGTGGAGGCCGTCCCCGGCGAACTGGAGAAGGCGGCCATCCACGCGGAGTTGGAGATCGAGCTCCGTGATGCAGTGAATCGATCAGGTCTGAATTGGGAGTGCCGCGAGTTCATCCTCGATAAGTTCAAGCTGGCAACGCTCCGAGCCATCACCAGAATCAAGACTGGTGCGCCGGCGCGGATGGCGGGGTTCCCCAGGTTGCGAACTCAACTCCAGAAGATAACCATTCCACACCGGTACACGGGAGGAGGTGTACCACCGTTCAAACTTATCCGGCCGCGTCCCTGGAAGTCCACGAAGCGATTCTGGATGGGCTCGGTCCCCAGGGAGGCCTACCTTGATAATGTACGAGAACACCGGCGCCTGCGTTACGCGGAGGGATTCTTCGGGCTGGATGGCGGAATGATGCGGTTCAAGGCCATGGTCCATCGAGCGATCCCGGATGAGGCCAGGGTCAAGAATGTGGTCCTGATCGGAACTCAAAGCCGGGAGTTCGGATGGGAGTGGGCCATTTCCGTGGTCTGTGAAGTTCCCGCCTGCCCGATCTCCGCGAAGGGAACTGGCCGGTATTGCGGATTGGATCTGGGCTGGAGGAAATTCGACGGATATCTGAGGATCGGCATGCTCGTCGATAATGCCGGCAAGGTCATCGAGCTGCGACTTCCGCTCGAGATGTCGAACCGGCGCACCCGCGATTTCAATACCTGGATTGCGAAAGCCGACCGCCCCGCGGCTGACCGGATCTATGAGAGCTGGGAAGAGCTGCGAGCGGCTATCTCACGCGCGGACCAGTCCATGGAATCGTTGAAAGCAAAGCTGACCCGCCTGGCTGAACCGATCGACCTGCCCGATACGATTCGATCGCTTCTGACACAGCTCCAAGCGTTGCGAAAGGGCGGTCTCATCCGACTCCTTCTCGCGCTCCAGGAAGCCCAGGTAGCGATCGTTCTTCAAGATCTCATCCTGGCCTGGAAAAAAACAGACGACAAAGCCCGGCGCCGGATTCAATCGGCTCGACTGCGCCTGATCCGGCGGCGCCAATCCCACTATCACAATCTGGCGGCCTGGATAACCTCCAATTATGACATCATCTCGTGGGAGGCCGGTTTGGGCATCAAGGCGATGGCTGATGAACCGGGATAACCGGCCGTGCTCAAGCACGCCGATCGCTATCGCCAGATCGCCGCCATCGGCGAATTCAAGAGCATTCTCCAGCATCAGGCGCGCAAGCGGCATGCCCGACTCCTGGATGGCGAAGCGGCCTATAGCACGATTACCTGCTTCACCTGTGGTGCAAGAGCGGAGGGAGGGGCTGCGCTTGTCCTACAGTGTCCGAATGGACACAAGTTCGATCAGGACGAAAACGCCGCAAAGTGGTTCCTGGCCAGAATCGGCCAGGAGGGCAGGATTACCCTTAATCTTCGTCCACGACCGGCGTCTCTCGTGCCTCAGCGTGTCGAAGTGCCGGTGTACCTGAAATCGATGATGGCGTAAGCGGACTCGCGCGAGAGTTGCGTGACCCGGAAACGCCGAACCTGAGTGGCATTTGCAACATTGAGACAGCATCATGTTCGGCAGAATTTGACTGTCGAAACTTCTGGCAGAACCCGCGGCGTGCGAGTCCTGGCTCTTCTCCACCATAGTTCCCCCTTCACTTCCGTTGAAGAAACGAGTTGAATGAAGCAGCGCTTGAGCTACCGGCTGCTTCTGGGCTGCCTTGAGTCGGGGAGGATTCACGAAATGGGTGTGAGGGGAAGACTCGGTTTCCTGATGATCGGGCTGACTCTGCTTGCCGGCTTCGCAGTACCGAATGACGGGCCGGCTCGCCGTCCATCGCCATCGGCCCCTGCGGCTCGACGCGGCGACTATGCGTTGATCCTGATGAGTCACACCGAAGCGAAAGCCGCGAACCGGACACGGGACTATGTCGTGAGCCAGGGCGGGGAAGTGGCCATCGTTTCGCCCCCGCATGTCATGATCCGTAGGATCGCCCCGGCGCTGGCCGAGCGGCTCGCAGGGAAACACGGAATTGAGTCTGTGACCTACACGAGCGTGGATCCCGCCTCGCTGAAATATCAGGACTCATCGACGCGGAATGCCGTCAAGCTTTTCAATGCGGCGCGGTTGAGCGGAGGAGGACCTGCCCCTACGGACCCGAAGAGGTCCGCACAGCAGGTACAGCCCCTGATCAACGATGCGCGTCACGTGCTGGGCATCCGCCCGTACGCGCTCGAGAACAGCGAAGTGATGACTGGAAGCGTGGCGGTCGCACTGCTGTTTGTAGAAAGCGACGGTTCAATAGATTCCAACACCCATACCTGGACAGATGCCGCACACGACGAGATCTATGGCCAGGTGGGCGCCGGCCTTGCGTGGTGGAGCAGTCAGGCCTCCGCGCGCGGGCTGAGTCTGTCGTTCACGCTGGTTGATTACCCGCCGACACTCCCGGCCATGAATCAGGGTTACGAGCCGATTCTCCACTCGAGCGAGCAGGACGGCCTCTGGATCAGCCGGATCATGGCGAACCTCGGCTACGTGACAGGCGACGCGTTTGACCGGGTTGCGGCGTACAACAACGGGCTCAAAGCGGCCCAGGGAATCGACTGGGCTTACTCCGTTGTCATCGGCTACAACCCCGCTCCCGCCCCGACCACTTTCACCGATGGTTACTTTGCTTATGCCTACATCGGGTGTCCCTATACGCAAGTGCTCTATCGTAATGACGGCTACGGCGTCGGTAATTTCGGCCTCGTCCTCACCCACGAAACCGGCCACATTTTCTGGGCTTGCGACGAGTATTATCAGGCCGGCTACGGCGGATGCACCTCCTGCGGGGCATGCGAACCCGGCGGGCCCCGGCCCTCGGCAACCAATGCGAATTGTGAATTCTGCAATCCGGGATCGGTCAACTGCATGATGCGGGAGAATGCTTATGCGCTGTGCGCCTACACACCGTGGCAGATCGGATGGAGCACAGCCCCGGATTTCAATTACGGTGTGACGAACTCGGGCAGTATCAATGCTACTCACGGATCGTCCGGGGCAACCACCATCACCGCTACGCTTCTGTTGGGGTCGCCGCAAGCGGTTTCATGGAGTGTGTCAGGGTTGCCCGCGAGCACGAGTTCGTCCTTCTCTCCCGGCTCCTGTAATCCAACCTGTTCGGGGACGTTGACGATCAATGCCGGTTCTTCTGCACCGGTCGGAACGTACACTATCACCGTGACCGGAAGCCCGTTGAACCGGACGACCACGTTTGAGTTGAATGTCAGCAGCGCAGGCGGATGCGCGGCCACCGCCGCGGTCCAGGGGACCGCTGACGCCGAAGAGACCCTGAGCCTCGCCTACCGCTTCCAGGATGAGGTTCTGGCTCGAAGCACCCGCGGGCAGGAATATGCGCGGCAGTTTTATCAGTTTTCGCCCGAGGCGGTTAGGATCATGCGTAGTCAGGAGGGGATCTTCGTTCGTCACCCGATCCTTGCGAAGCTCGGTGTCGCTATCTGCCCGCCTACCCGAAGCGCGCATTGCTTGGGCTGAAAACGCGAGCTGCCTGAACAACTCCTCCGACGCAAGCCGGAGCGTGGACCAAAAGGATGCCTGCAGTTTGTACACTTCCATTTCTGTTAAGCCGTCCTCTGGGCAGGTCCAACCACGGAGCGGTTATGACCTTCAACCCAACGTTGCCGCCCCGGGCGGCTACGTTGGTAAGGATGTCAGAGACGTATGCAACCCCAACGGGGTTGTGGCCCTGACGTGCACGGGCACAATCCCTTTCAGGGTTGGTCACCGTTCGGCGGATTAACCCAGGGTAGTCCGCTTCGGCGGACAACCCTGGGCTGCAGGCCACAACAGCCCGCACCGGGCTGAGCGTTACGTAGGAACTTGAGGCCACATACTCCTGGCGTGATACAGCCGGGACGTTTCCGCATAGCCAAGAGGGAATCCCCATTTCAGGTTTCAGCGTTGGGTCTGTGACCCTTCTGAGCACTCGAAGCCTGCCCGCCATGCGAATCTAAACAAACCGGTCACACAGGTCGGACGATTTAGCCTGAACGGCAAGGCGGTTGCGATGCCTGACCGCAGCTAGGTCTTCGCCGGCTTTTTCGGGACGCGCTGGAACGTTTTGTCGGGATTGTTCAGTTGGAGATGAAGCCAACAATCTGGCATGGCTCAAGGGAAGCACCCGACAATTCGAGAGGAGAAAAGAGACGATGAAGAAAGCAACGATGTTCTTGATGGCATGCATGATCCTGGCGGGCACGGCGTTCGCTCAGCGGGAAGGTCCGGCGAGTGTCCGAGTGGAGACCCTTAACCTATTAACCGACAGTGCCGGCACCGAGATTGGGTTTGAAGCTCAGGCAACGAAACTGACCAGTCCGACACTGGCCTCAAAAGGCGAGATTCTCCGGGTCCAGATAGAGGCGCCGGGGATGATCGTTTTTGATGACTGTCTAAGGATCCCGGAGGAGTTTCCCGAATTTGAAGTCCAAGTCGATACGACTTACGGACATAAGGACCTTCCCATAGGGAAACTGGCACTCAGCACGTTCACCGGCCAGGGCACCATGATGCTCGTGAGTCCTTACTCTTATAACGGGAATCAGCCCGGAGAGCTTCCGTTTTTCCTCTCCGGGATCAAGTCGGTGAAAGTGCTCTACCAGGGCGTCACGATGGCGAGTGGGTCCTTCTGAAGTCAAGTTTGTCCGTGCCAAGCTTGGGGGTTCCAGCTACACCCTCGTCGGGAGCTTGAACCCCCCGGGCGCGAGAGTTGGAGGTGACCCTTGGACAGCAGAACATCACGACAGGGTTGGCCGGTGTTGGCTTATAAATTCTGGATCCAGCCGGCTCGGATTCCACAGCAGGTTTGGGATACGGCAAGAGAAACGCATTCGCTCTGGAACCAGCTGGTCGAACTCACAAATACCACCTACGGGCAATTAAAGACGAGGGAGCCCGGCCTCAGTAAGGAAGAACGTGCGGCGATTTACGCTGATCTTGATAGGAACCAACGGCGCCTCGTCGCGGAATCCAAGTTGAATTGGGAGGGCCGTGAATTCATCTTCGAACGATTCAATGCCGCCATGGAGAGGTGGGTCAGAAGCGCCGCGAAGACCGGGTCTTTTTCTGAGGGAGGATTCCCGAAGAAACGAACCCGGCTGGACAAGATTGCCATCCGTCACCGGTACTCTCATGGGGGAGTTCCGCTATCCAGGCTCTTGCGTCCGCGTCCCCGTAAGTCAGTCTGGCGATTCTGGCTCCGGCCGGTTCCCTATCATGCCTATAGCCACCCTGGCAGAGCCCATAAGCGGCTTTGCTATTCAGAGGGCTTCTTTGGAATCGACGGGGTTAGGATCCCGTTCCGGGCAATGATCCATCGAAGAGTCCCGGCTGAGGCCATCATCAAGAATGTGATCCTGATCGGTAGGCACAGCCGGCAGTTCTCATGGGAATGGGCCTTCGCCCTGGTGTGTGTAACACCTCCACGGCCGGCCTCAACCCCACGGACGGGCCGGTTCTGTGGGTTGGACCTGGGATGGCGAAAATTCGATACCTACCTGCGTATCGGCATGTTGGTGGACAATGCCGGGAATGTGATCGAGTTGCGTCTGCCGCTCAGCACGTCGAACCGCCGGGCGCGCGATTTCAACAGTTGGATTGAACTGGCGGGCCATCCCAGGGCGAAGAGGATTTACGAGACTTGGGAAGAAATCCAGGAGGCCACTGCTGCGGCTGAGAAGTCAATGGAAATGGTCAAAGCGCAGGTGGCCGCGATGGGTGAGAGTCTGGAATTCCCCGAGGAGATCCGAAACCATATTTCACAAGTGACCGAAATGCGACAGCGAGGGCTTGTACATCTCCTTCGGGCGCTCCAGGAGGCCCGGATCGGTCAGGACCTTCAGGATTTGATCATGACCTGGAAGGTGTTGGAGGACAAAGCGCGCCGACGGATCCATTCCGCCCGAGTGAGATTCGCACGAAAACGGCACTGGCTTTATCAGAATCTGGCCGCGTGGATGGCTGAAAACTATGATGTTATCTCCTGGGAAGAAGAGCTTGATATTAAGGAAATGCTCCAAAAGCGCGGGAGGGCAGAAGCGCTCGAGCGGGCAGATCGCTACCGTCAAATCGCCGCCATCGGTGAGTTCAGAGCGATCCTCCGGCGCCAGGTGACGAAGCATCATTCCGTTCTGATGGATGGCCTGGCGGCCTACAGCACGATCCGATGTTTCACTTGTGGCGCGCAAACGGAAGGCAGCGCAGAGCTGCGACTGCAATGTCCGGAGGGACACACTTTCGACCAGGATGAGAATGCGGCGAGATGGTTCCTGTCCGAGGTCAGCCGGGATGTGCTGAGCGAGTTCATCCTCCGGAAGGAACCGGTCTCGCAGGAACAGAGGATTGAAATTCCCACGGTCTTGCACTCAGTTCTCGTGCCACGATTCCAGCTCCGATCGGTGACCACGCTCGAGACCTGGGCGGATCATGCAGTCAGAGGTCAACCCGATCAACGTGATCAGCAGAACGGGCTACGGAATATCCCTACTATACCAAGGGAAGAATAGCAGCCCTTCCACTACGGCCGCGGCACCACCGAATCAACCTTGTTCAACAGATATGACTGTTGAAACTTCTGGCAGAAACCGCATCGTCCGTAACCGGCTCAGCCCTTTATTCCGGGAGGCAGGTCCGCAAACAGCGGTAATCCAGGCGGCGCTTCCACCTGGGTTGATCGCCAGCGCCAATCACTTTGTGGGAGCCCTCTTCCGCCGGTGGAGCGATGGGGTGTCGTAGCTACCCTACCCCCTCGGGCTGCGGGAGAGGCCTCCCACAAGTACTGTCTTTTCCTTGAAGGTCCCTATAATCTGCAATCCTCTGTAGGAGTCGGGAGCGCGCTCGAGGGACTCCTGGTGGACGATTTGACGGGTGATCGGAGGCTTGACCTGGTTGTCAGTTGCTTTTCGTCCGGTGAGATCCGGTTATGGCATCGCATGGGCGATGGTCGTGTTGAGAGTGCGGGAACCTCTGTGACTGCAGGGGAACCCCTCGGGATGAGCGCAGTCGATCTGGATGGTGTCACCATTCGTGTGTTAATCAACAACAGGGATGAAACTTTCCGATAGAGGTTTACATCATCAGAGTGAAGACTCAAGCTTTGATCTGGATAGGTTTGATTTCCTTGTACGCTCTTTCAGCGTCTCTCGCTCCTAAGACCGGCGCCACGGCCGAAGATCCGCCTTCTTATGTAGGACTCTGGGAAGCGGTTGATCCCGACGACGGGGGTCACCAGGTGTTGTCGATCACCCGGAATACCGATGGTACGTTCCAACTGCTGCTTCGTGATACCTACTACACGCTCTGTGACGGGACAGCCGTCGGGATTTCCAGAGGGACCGGGAGGATTGACGAACACGGGAACCTGGTTTGTGGAGACTTCACGTTGAGGTGCCTGGCTACCGGGGAAACGCGACTGACGCCGACCTCATTCCATTTCCTGGACGCGAAGGGCACGCTCCTGGACCGGAATCGTACGGAACCCTTGGCTGACATGGTTTACCACCGGACCAGCGGCGCTTAAGCTACGCCCCCCTGCGACCGCACGTGCGGAACGGGCGCAAACGGCGCGCATCCCGCGTGGATAGCGCCGGGATAAGCCGGCTTGGAATAGCGAATGAAAGAGTCGTATAGGGAAGGCCTAGCGAGCCACCCTGGCCCCGAGCCAGGTAAGGGCGCAATAGGGATCGGGGTGATCATCTGACCCTTCATTTGGTTCAGTTGATGGCTCGCTCGATTCTCGCTCACTTTCATTCCGCCCCTACAGGGCTAGTCCGGTACTCGTTCGTAACCCAGGGCGCCGCTTCGCTCTGCCCTGGGCTATTATATTTTGGCCCTTCAGGCCGAAGCGCACGATGCCGAGAGGCTGAGGCGGGCACAGGTAGGGGATTCCTATGGGCTATGTAGCACGGCCCGCGGGGCGCAAAATGTAGAAACTCCAGGATACGCTGGAAGTCCGGGGTGCGGGCGAGTTCAGCTGCGGGGGCATGCAAGGTGTATACGGTTTCAGGGGGAGAGTTGCTCGTGAAGCGTCGTTGACACCCCTCGAACCCGTGTGATAGGTTGCGAAGTTTGTTGCCCCAAGCGGGAAAACCCATGCACTCCTAAGGAGGAACCATCATTGAGTAAGGGTAAGAGCTATTATTTCTCGTCGGAGTCCGTGACCGAAGGGCATCCGGACAAGATCGCGGATCAGGTCTCGGATGGCGTGCTGGACGAAGTCCTGCGCGCCGATCCCCATGGACGGGTGGCATGCGAGACCCTGGTGACGACCGGTCTTGTTTTTGTAGCCGGGGAGATCACCACCCAGGCCAAAGTCGATTATGTGAGGGTCGCCCGTAGCGTGATCCGTGAAATCGGATACACCCGTGCCAAGTACGGGTTCGATTGCGATACCTGCAGCGTGATCGTATCCATCGACACGCAATCCCCGGATATCGCCATGGGGGTCGACACCGGCGGAGCAGGGGATCAGGGCATGATGTTTGGCTACGCCTGCAATGAGACCCCTGAATTAATGCCGCTGCCCATCACGCTGGCGCATCGGCTCACGCGCCGCCTCTCGGAGGTTCGAAGAAGCGGACTGATGCCCTACCTTCGTCCCGACGGTAAGTCGCAAGTGACGGTGCGGTACGAGAATGACCGCCCGGTCTATGTGGATGCCGTAGTCATCGCCGCCCAGCACAGCGACGACGTCAAGAGTGAAACGCTCAGGGAGGATGTGATCCAGCACGTCATCCGGCATGTGGCCCCGGCAGAATTGATCGACAGCCAGACCAAGTTCTATGTCAATCCGACCGGCCGCTTCGTCATCGGCGGGCCTCACGGCGATACCGGTCTCACCGGCCGCAAGATCGTAGTCGATACTTACGGCGGCGCGGCGCCGCATGGCGGCGGAGCGTTCTCCGGCAAGGATCCGACCAAAGTGGATCGTTCGGCCGCGTACATGGCGAGACACGTGGCCAAGAATGTGGTGGCGGCCGGCCTGGCGGAGAAATGTCTCATCCAGGTCGCCTATGCGATCGGCGTGGCCGACCCGGTCAGCCTGTTTATCAACACTTTTGGAACGGCTAAGGTCGACGAGTCCCAGATCGTCGAGCTGGTACGGGAAGCGTTCGATATGACCCCGCAGGGGATTATCAACTCTCTTGACTTGAGGCGCCCCATTTACCGGGCGACCGCCGCGTACGGGCATTTCGGCAGGAACGAGCCTGATTTCACCTGGGAACGAACGGAAAAGGCCGAAGAGCTGAGAGGGGCATTAAGAGGATGACAAGGACAGCTGACCATTTGGAGTTTGAGATCAAGGATGCTCTCCTGGCGGATGCCGGAGCGCAGCGTATCGACTGGGCCGCGAGAGAGATGCCGGTCCTGCGCCTGGTGCGCGACCGATTCGCCAGGGAACAGCCGTTGCAAGGCGTCCGGATCGTCGCCTGCGTTCACGTGACCACCGAAACCGGAAATCTCGCGCGCGCATTGAAGGCCGGCGGCGCCGACTCGGTCGTGATCGCGTCGAACCCGCTCAGCACGCAGGATGACGTGGCGGCGGCACTGGTGGCCGAGGGGATCCGGGTTTATGCCATCAAGGGCGAGGATACGGTCACCTATAACCGGCACGTGCGAATCGCCTTGGACAGCCGGCCGCAGATCATCATCGACGATGGCGCCGATGTCATCGCCACACTGATCAAGGAACGAAAGGAGCAGATGGGGGATCTGATTGGGTCTACGGAGGAGACGACGACCGGGGTCAATCGGCTTCGGGCCATGCAGCAGGACGGACAGTTGTCTTTCCCCGCGATCGCGGTCAACGACTCACAGACCAAGCATCTTTTCGACAATCGGTACGGCACCGGCCAGAGCACGATCGACGGCATTCTTCGGGCGACCAATCTGCTGATTGCAGGCAGAACCGTGGTCGTGGTTGGTTTCGGCATGTGCGGCCGTGGCGTGGCCATGCGCGCAAGAGGTCTCGGGGCAAAGGTCATCGTCACGGAGGTGGATCCGATCCGCGCGGTGGAGGCGGCCATGGAGGGATATCAGGTGATGCCCATGGAGAAGGCTGTCGAGGCGGGAGATCTCTTCATCACGGTGACGGGGAATCGCGACGTCATTCATACGCGTCATCTGGAACGCATGAAGGACGGCGCTGTCGTTTGCAACTCCGGCCATTTTGACGTGGAGATCGACCTGGCGGGATTGAAACTGATTGCCGATGGTCCTAAGCTGCTCCGGCCCTTCGTCGAGGAGTACCGGATCCGGTCCACCGGCCGACACGTCATCGTGCTCGGTGAAGGCCGGCTCAGTAACCTTGCGGCCGCCGAGGGTCATCCGGCCTCAGTGATGGACATGAGTTTCGCCAACCAGGCGCTGGCGGTTGAGCACCTGGTCAAGAATCGAAGCCGACTGAGCGCCGGTGTCCACATCCTGCCGGCCCATATC
Source organism: Acidobacteriota bacterium (assembly GCA_016210985.1). Taxonomy (GTDB): domain Bacteria; phylum Acidobacteriota; class Blastocatellia; order HR10; family JACQTD01; genus JACQTD01. The sequence goes on along the minus strand of JACQTD010000062.1, from coordinate 12,785 downwards.
GATCAGGACATAGCTCGCCTGAAACTTATGGCCATGGGCATCTCCATCGACGAGATGAGCGATTCGCAGCGAGCCTACCTCGGCGGTTGGGAATTGGGGACCTGAGACCGGTAGACCTTCTCAATTTCCAATCGTGATCGTTCTCGTAATAGGCACTGCGTCTGATAAGAAGTGTTATGTTGCAATTGAGGCCGTGGTAAATGCCTGATTCTGATCTACAGCCGGCCATTCGGGTCATCATGATGCCCCGCGATACAAACGCATACGGGACGATCTTCGGCGGCGTGATCCTGAGCTACATTGACCAGGCGGGAGCCGTCGAGGTCAAGAAGTACACCAAGCACAGAGTTGTGACCGTTGCGATGCACGAGGTGGTTTTCGTGAGTCCAGTCCTGGTTGGGGACCTCGTCAGCTTTTATACGACCGTGCTTCGTGTCGGCAGGACATCGATCACGATCAAGGTGATGGTCGAAGCGACGAGAGGTGCGGATCCGCCGACACAAGTCCACGTTACCGAGGCTGAAGTGGTCTACGTAGCCCTCGATCATCGCAATCTCCCGACCCCGATAACCTCCTGATCAATCACATAGGGGCCCGGCAGAGATGCCGCCCCTGGGCCGGTCCCTTTGGGGCCGGTAACCGCGCCGAACAACATCCCCCAGCCGCATTCATGCAGCTTCTGGAGTTACTACACTCTGCTCCCGGTGGTGCGTAAGCGCTCATACGAGCATCCATACGGAAAGCCGGGAAGAGGTCCCGCCCCTGGGAACGCCAATCTCCTGATTGGCGTCGTCAGACTTCGAGACTACGCCAATCAGGAGATTGGCGTTCCCGGGGCATAATCTGCCCGCCCACTGTTGACCGTGATGCGACCGAATGCTGTTTGGTGCAAATGTACAAACTCCAGCGCAGGCATCCCTGCCTGCCGCCTTGCGCCAATCGGAGCCGGACAGAGATCCCACCCTGTGACCGAGGGCCCATGGGGTGGCGGAGTGCGTCGCCCGGTTCTTACTCAGAGTCGCGATGTGCTTCGCGCAAGGCTGCATGCAGGATGCATGCGGTCCCAGGAGCTTATTTCTGGCTTTGAAGGTATTACTTCAACTATGAATCGGGGCCGGAAATCGTTCGCTTGTCGAGGCTGTTTCGGTTCAGTTATAGTAGCCAGACTTCCAAATCGTCCATCCATCCCGAAGGGGGAAACTTGCCGGCGTCTGAAAAGAAGTTTGACCTCATTATAATAGGAAGCGGTCCGGGCGGATACGTCGCGGCCATTCGAGCCGGGCAACTTAAGTTGTCAGTAGCGATTATCGAGAAGGACAAGGTGCTTGGCGGTACCTGCCTCAACCGCGGTTGCATTCCGGCAAAGGCGCTGCTCCATACCGCCGAAGTCCTGGATCAGATCAAACGATCCAAGTCTTTCGGTATAGAAGTGTCTGATCCACAGCTCAACCTACCCCTGGTACATCAATACAAAGACAAAGTCATCAAGAAGTTGAACAAGGGCGTCGAGTTCCTGATGCGGAAGAACGCGGTCCAGGTTTTCCAAGGCAAGGGTCGATTCGAGAGCCCCACGCTGATCGCTGTCGAAAAGCGCGACGGCAGCCGGGAAGTCCTTGAAGCTAAGAATGTTCTTATTGCAACCGGCTCCACTCCCCGTTCACTTCCCTTCCTCAATACGGATGGCAGAAGAATCATCACCAGCGACGAGGGCCTGGAGCTGCGAGAGCTTCCCGCCTCGATGGCGATTCTGGGTGCTGGTGCCGTCGGCGTAGAGTTTGCTTCAACCTTTGCCCGATTCGGATCGGGCATTACGCTGATTGAGATGCTCCCGCGCGTCCTCCCCATCGAGGATGAAGAGATCTCAGCCGAACTCGAGAAATCGTTGAAGCGGCAAGGAATCACTGTCATGACCGGCACGCAGCTGGAGAGTGCAGTGGAAAAGGGCTCCGGCGTGTCGATGACCCTTCGAACGAAAGAGGAGCGGTCGGTACTGGAGGCCGACCTTCTCCTGGTCGCCGTTGGAAGGCAACCTTATACCGATGGGTTGGACCTCGAACGGGCCGGCATCCCGCGAGATAAGGGATTCGTGCCAGTCGATGGCTTCATGCGAACGGTGCGGCCATCGGTCTATGCCATCGGCGATGTCGTAGCTACGCCGCAGTTGGCGCATGTCGCATCGGCCGAGGGCATCCTCGCCGTAGAGCACATGGCCGGCCGGGACCCGATGCCGATCAACTACAACCGGACGCCGAACTGCACTTATTGCCACCCCGAAGTCGCCAGTGTCGGGCTCACCGAAGCGGCGGCGCGCGAGCAGGGTTACGATGTCAGGGTGGGACGGTTTCCCTTCTCGGCCGTTCCCAAGGCCGCGATTCTCCTGGAGACCGAAGGGCTGATCAAGGTTGTGGGCGATGCGAAATATGACGAGATCCTGGGTGTCCACATGATCGGGCCGAAGGCGACCGAACTGATCATTGAGGCCTGCGCCGCCCTCAGCTTTGAGGCGACCGGCGAGTCGCTGATGCGGATGATGCACGCGCACCCGACCCTGACCGAGGGACTCATGGAAGCTGCGCATGCGTTACACGGGCAGCCCTTGGGAATGTAGCTCGGGCTATGCCACAACCACGAGCACGGAAAGCGCACGACCCGGCATCCAGGCGGAGTAGTCAAACCCGGACCACCCCTTCCCTGATCAGGGATCAGCAGCTTGAGATTTACTATTACCTTCGCCTCACCCGATCGATCGAGGAGAAGCTGGCCAATCTCTATCGGCAGGGAAAGATTGTGGGCGGTCTGTATCGCAGCCTCGGCCAGGAGGGGCAATCGGTCGGCAGCGCCTATGCCCTGCAGAAAGGCGATTTTCTGGCGCCCATGATTCGTAACCTGGGCTCGCTGATCGTTAAAGGGGTGCGACCATGGGAGATCTTCACGCAATACATGGCCCGGGCTACCAGCCCCACCGGCGGCAAGGACGGCGTGGTCCATCTGAGCGACATCGAGCGGGGGATCATCGGTCCGATCAGCCACCTCGGAGATCTGATTCCGGTCATGACCGGAATCGCGCTGGCCTCGAAGATGAAGAAACTGGGAATCGTAGCCCTCACTTACATCGGAGACGGCGGGGCGAGCACCGGCATTTTTCACGAGGCGCTCAACATGGCGGCGGTCCTGAAAGCGCCCTTCATACTGATTGTCGAGGACAACGGCTTCGCTTACTCGACGCCGAAATGCAAGCAGGTGCTCATCGAGAACTTCGCCGACCGCGCCGCCGGATACGGCATTCCCGGCGAGACCGTGGATGGAAATGATCTCCTGGCGGTTTATGAAGCGACCGGCCGCGCCGCCGAGCGCGCGCGCCGGGGAGACGGACCGACGCTGCTCGAAGTGAAGACCTTCCGGATGAAGGGTCATGCCGAGCACGACGACGCGCGCTATGTGCCGCAGGAATTGCTGGAATACTGGCGCGCGCGGGATCCCGTCGATCGCTACATCAAGACCCTCACGGAGAGCGGACTCGCCTCGGAGGCCGACCTTCGCGAGATTGACGAGCGCGTCGAGGCGGAGCTTCAGCACGATTTGGAGTTCGCCGAACAGAGCCCGTTTCCGAACCCGGAATCGGCCTTCGAGAATGTCTATTCGCATCCGACGGGACCGCGATGGGATGGGCGAGTCATGCCCGGACTTCCCGAAGTACCGCGCGGAGAAGTATGAGGTACTCATGGCTCAGCTGACGTTCGTGGAGGCGATTCGACAAGGACTCTGGGAGGAGATGGAACGCGATCCGAACGTCTTTCTCCTCGGAGAGGATATCGGGACTTATGGAGGCGCATTCAAGGTAACGGAAGGTCTGTTCGACCGGTTCGGAGAGGAGCGGGTCATCGACACGCCGATCGCCGAGGGCGCCATCGTCGGAACCGCCATCGGCGCTTCGCTAATGGGCCTGCGGCCGGTTGCGGAGATGCAGTTCATCGATTTCATCTCGAATGCCTTTGATCTGATTACCAGCTTCGCCGCCAAGTACCGGTACCGCGCCGGAGCCAGCGTGCCGATCGTGGTCAGGGGTCCCTGCGGAGGCGGCGTACATGGCGGGCCATTCCATTCGCAGAACGTCGAGGCCTATTTCGTCCATACGCCCGGGCTCAAAGTCGTGGAGCCCTCCTCGGCCTACGACGCCAAGGGGCTGATCAAGGCCGCCATTCGCGACGATGATCCGGTCCTCTTCTTCGAACACAAGTACCTCTATCGGAGGATCAAGGATGAAGTTCCCGACGGCGATTACATCGTGCCAATCGGGAAGGCGGCGATCCGCCGTGAGGGCGCCGACCTCACGATCGTGACTTACGGCTGGATGGTCTACAAATCGCTTGAGGCGGCTGAGCAGTTGCGCGAGGAGGGAATTGAGGCGGAAATCATAGACCTGAGAACCTTGCTTCCACTCGATGACGAAGCGTTATTCAATTCGGTGAAGAAGACCGGCAAAGTGATGATCGTACATGAAGCCACGCGCACGGGCGGCCTCGCGGGCGAGATCGCCATCCGGATCACCGAGTCGGTGTTTGATGAGCTGGACGGGCCGATCATCCGCATTACCGCTCCGGATACCCCGGTTCCGTACAGTCCCCCGCTCGAGGAGGCTTTTCTTCCTCAGGTCGGGCAAATCGTGAGCGCAGCGCGTTGGTTGTCAAAATATTGATGCAGCCATCTCCGACGGGAGATTGAGGTGAACGATGCGCGTAGAAGTGATCATGCCACAGATGGGCGAGAGCATTGCGGAAGGCACGATTACCAAGTGGCTCAAGCAAATAGGCGAGTCGGTCGCGCGCGATGAGCCGCTTTTTGAAATCTCAACCGACAAGGTCGATGCCGAGATTCCCTCCCCTGCGGCCGGAATACTGGTGGCTGTCGAGCATCGCGAGTCGGAGACGGTTCCGATCAACACGGTCGTCGCATGGCTCGAGACCGATGCCGCGGCCGCCGAATCCGTGAAAGCGAAGCCGCCGGTGCCTAAACCCTCCGATGCGGCCGCCGCGCCGCCGGCCGCGGCAGTCCCGGCTGTCGCGCCGATGCCTAAGTCCGAGAAACCGGTGCCTCCTCCTCCGGAGAAGACCGAACCGGCCGTGGAGGACGAATCCACCAGGTCCTCTCCGCTGGTCCGCAAGATGGCCGCCGAACATGGAATCGACCTCAACAGGATTCAGGGTACCGGTTTGGGCTCTCGCGTCACGAAACGCGATATCATGAGTTATCTCGAGAATCAGGAAACGGGCGCCCGGCCCGCGGCGCCGCCTCCTCCGCCGAGCGCCGCGGCCCCATCTGCGGTTACGCCGAACTGGCCCGGTGAGCGCGCGGAACGGGTGCCGATGTCGACCATCAGGAAGAAGACGGCGGAACACATGGTTATGAGTCGCCGCACTTCGGCCCACGTCACGACCGTCTTCGAGGTGGATTTAACAAGGGTGGCGAAGGTTCGTGAGCCCTTGAAGGAACTCTATCTTCGCCAGGAAGGACTGAAGCTCACCTATCTGCCCTTCATCGCCAAAGCCGTGATTGACGCCTTGAAAGCCTATCCGATCGTCAATTCCTCGGTCGTGGAGGAATCGATCCTTTTTAAGAAGGATGTCAACCTCGGCATCGCGGTCGCGCTCGATTGGGGGCTGATCGTTCCCGTCATCAAACGCGCCGACGAAAAGAGCCTTCTTGGTCTCTCCCGCTCCATCTCGGAACTGGCCGATCGAGCCCGGAGTAAGCAGCTCAAGCCCGATGAGGTGCAGGGCGGCACGTTTACGATCACCAACCCTGGCGTCTACGGGAGTCTCTTTGGTACACCGATCATCAACCAGCCCCAGGTGGCCATCCTCGGCGTCGGCGCCGTGACCAAGCGGCCGGTGGTGATCGACGACGCCATCGCCATACGGTCCATGGTCTACCTGGCCTTGTCCTTCGACCACCGTATTATCGACGGTGCCGTAGCGGATCAATTCATGGCCCATATCAAGCGATATCTCGAGAGCCCGGACAGCACTTACGACTGATGGCTGAACGCCGATTCGAGTACTGCTGGCTCGGTGAAGTGCTTTTCGGGGACGGACTGCGCCTGCAGGAGGCTTTCGTCGAGGCCCGGAGGCAGGACGGCGTTCCGGACACGCTGTTTCTGCTGGAGCACCCGCATGTGTTCACTCTTGGCAGGTCGGCCAGTCCGGCGGAGATTCTCGCGGGACCGGAGACGCTGGCGGGGCTCGGCGTGGAGATCCATCCGACCAATCGCGGCGGTGCGGTGACCTATCATGGCCCCGGACAGCTGGTTGGATATCCGATCCTGCAGTTGCAAGGCGCCGAGCGGGACGTCCGACGCCTCATGCATGCGATCGAGGAGGTCCAGATCCGGTGTCTGAGCGACTTCGGCATCGCCGCCGGCCGGAAACCGGGATGTATCGGCGTCTGGGCGGGAGACCGGAAAATCGGCTCGCAGGGCATCCATCTCTCGCGATGGATTACGAGCCATGGATTCGCGCTGAACGTCAGCACCGATCTCTCCTTCTTCGAACAGATCGTGCCCTGCGGCATGCCGGATTGTGCGATGACGTCGATGGAGCGCGAGCTCGGTACCCAAGTCAGGATGGCTGAGGTCGTCGAGCGACTGACCGGACATTGGGGTGAAGTTTTTCAACGCACGCTCGTGCGGCGTCCGATTGACGGAGGATCCGTCCAGGTGGTCGTGCGGCACGACCCGAGCGAGGAGATCCTGCTGCTGCGACGGCATCCTTCAAGAGGCGGATTCTGGCAGATCATCACCGGGATGATAGAACCGGATGAAGACGCGGCCGCTGCGGCCCGGCGGGAGCTTAAGGAGGAAACCGGAATCGACGCCTCAGCCACGGATCTCGGATACGGCCATTGTTTCATCATCGACTCTCAACTCGCGCGGACGCCATCCCCGGCGCCGCAGATTTTGAAAGAGCATGCTTTCGCCGTTCAGGTCTCTTCCAGGAAGGTGAGTCTGGCTCCGACCGAGCATGAGGAGTATCAATGGGTGCCATTTTCGGAAGCCCTGGCCCGGGTTCGATTTCAGGGGAATCGAAAAGCCATTGAACGGGCGCTGGCGAACCCGCGTGAGTCGCTACCATGATCGATCGTAATCGAGCCGTCCGGCGGCCGGAATGGTTGAAAGTCCGCTGGACACGGAATGAGAATTTTCAGACCGTCGATCGTATGGTCCGTGATCGGGGGCTGCACACCGTTTGCCAGGAGGCACGCTGTCCCAATATCTACGAGTGCTGGGGTCAGCATCGTACGGCGACCTTCATGATCCTCGGCGATGAGTGCACGCGCCACTGCACCTATTGCGCCGTGGCGACCAGCCGGCGCCCGGAAACCCCTGATCCGGGGGAGCCGCGCCGGGTGGGAGAAGCGGTGGTCGGGCTTGGCCTTCGACATGCCGTGATCACGTCGGTCGATCGCGACGACCTCCCGGACGGCGGTGCCGGACACTTTTCGGGGACCATCCAGGCGATAAGGCAGGTTTCGCCCCGATGCCGTATTGAAGTGCTGGTTCCCGACTTTAACGGGGTGACTGCGTCTTTGCAGGCGGTGCTGAGCGCCGCGCCCGATGTCCTGGCGCATAACCTCGAGACCGTCCGGCGGATTTTTCCGAGGGTTCGAGCGAAGGGGGACTATCAACGATCGCTCGAACTGCTCAGTCAGGCGGCCGAGTGGGGAAACCGCACCGGCGGCATCGTCAAGTCGGGCCTCATGGTGGGCTTGGGCGAGGATTATCAGGAAGTGATCGAAGCGCTCAGGGACCTGCGGGAGGCGGGTTGCCAATTCGTGACCATCGGCCAGTACCTGCCGCCGTCAGCCCTTCACGCGGTCATGCTGCGCTACTATTCGCCCGAAGAATTCAACGATCTCGGTGATGCCGCATGCCGGATGGGCTTTTCGTTCGTGGAATCCGGCCCACTGGTTCGAAGTTCCTATCACGCCCACGTCCCGTTCTCGTGATGCCAGGGCGGAAAATGCAGCATCGCATCGTTGGCAGTCTGAAATCGAGACTACTGGATCGCGGGGTCCGGATCCGGTGGCTCCGTCGATCCGGCCATCCACTGCTGATCTACCGTTACCTGCTGCTCGAGATCGCGCCCTATTTCCTGCTTGCCCTGTTGATCCTCACGGCGATCATCTTCATCCGGCAGGCCAACATCTACTCCGAACTCTTCGTCAAAAAGAACGTTCCCCCGGCGCTGGTGACGACACTGCTCTGGTCGATGCTGCCCAGAATCCTCATCATCACCCTTCCGGTAGCGCTTTTGCTGTCGATCCTGCTGGCCCTGGGCCGGGTTTCCAGCGACAACGAGTTTATCAGCCTGCTCGCTTGTGGAATCAGCCGGAAGCAGGTGCTCGTGCCGCTCCTCGGATTTGCCGCGCTGGTTATGGCCGTCTCTTTTTACCTTTCGGCCGGCGAACTCCATCGCTCCGCCCGCCGGTTCAGACAGATCCGGTCGCAGCTGATCCTCCAGGGCATACGTACCCAGATGAAACCGCGCGTATTCGACGCGCGGTTCGCCGAAAAGACCATCTACATCCGTGACATCAATCGACGGAACGACATCTGGGACCGGATCTTTCTCGTCTCTTCGGAAAACGGGCGGCGCCCGCTGATCATCACTGCCCGCAGCGGCCGGCTCGATCTCGGCGATTCACCCGACACCTCTCAGCTCAACCTGTTCGACGGGTACGTTCATCGGATCGCTGAAGAGGAGGGCAAACCGGTCTATTCGCACGAAGGGTTCCAAAGCTCCTCCGTCCGCTTCGACGCGAAATCACGTGAGGCGCTCCAGCTGCGTCCGGGCGATCTGCCGAGCCCGGGCGAGCAGATTCAGGAGATGAGCCTGCCCCAGTTGCTCTCCCTGCCGCGGGAGGATCCCAAGTGGCTTCGCGGTCGGATCGAATTCCACCAGCGGCTGGCGCTTCCTCTGGCCTGCCTCGTCTTCACGCTCGTGGGATTGAGCCTTGGCATCACCCGGAGCAGGAGCGGGCGGTCCCATGGATTCGTCGTGAGCATCCTGGTCGTGCTCCTCTACTACCTGCTGTTCCTCGGCGGTCAAAATTTGGCACGATCATCGCGGCTCCCACCGGGCCTGGCGCTTTGGGGGGCCAATCTGGTACTCGGTTTGCTGGCGCTGCTCGTGCTTCGGGAGGCGCGGATTTTCGCCAGGTGGGAGAGCTACCCGCGCTACTGGTTCGCCGCGCTCCGCGGGTGGTGGGAAAGGCGGAGACCTGGGCTTCACCGGCATCTCATCAAGGTCAATCCGATTTCGCGTTGGGAGTTCATAGGAATCGGCGTGGTCAACGGCTATCTCTCGCTGCAGTTCTGGAGGTTGTTGGCGCTGACGGTGGGCGGGCTGCTCGCGCTGTTTCACATCTTCACCCTCTTCGATCTCTCATCCGACCTTCTGAGCCGGCGGATTCCCTGGTCGCTCACCGGATCCTATCTTCTGAATCTCACACCGTTCGTGATCGACTACCTGATGCCGCCGTCGATACTGGTCGCCGCGCTCACCCTGTTTGCGTTGCTCTCGCGCTCGAATGAGATCGCGGCATTCAAAGCGTCGGGCATGAGCATCTACCGGCTGGCCGCCCCGCTGCTGGTCATGTGCGGCCTCCTCGGGGCGGGGCTCTTCGTCCTGCAGGACAGGATCCTCCCCGAGGCGAATGAACGGCAGGACCGCATCAGGTTTTATATCAAGAAGGGCCGGTACCCCGCGGCCGGAGAGTTTTCATCGCCATCCGGCCCGAATACCTGGTTTTTCGTCGGTGATGACCGGATCATCCATTTCAGACGGTTCGACCGGAGTCGGCTGCGGCTGGATGACCTGGATGTTTACCTGCTGGATCCGCGAACCTTTTCTGTCGCCGAGCGGTGGGAGGCCCGAACTGCATTTTGGGAGCCGCAATCCTCGTCCTGGGAATTGAACGATGGCACCCACTGGCGGTTCCCGGGCGGCCGCGAAGTGGAATCCGAAGTCTTCTCTTCCCTGCATCTGGACCGGATCGGGAATCCCGACTTCTTCGATCGGGAAGTCAGGAAGCCCGAGTACCTCGGCCGGGGAGAGCTGCGCGAGCGCGCCGCCGAGCTACGTGAGAGCGGTCTGGACGACACCGAGCTCCTCATCATGCTTCATCGCAGGTTTGCCTATCCGCTTGCGTGCCTGGCGATGGGACTCGCGGGAATTCCCTTCGGGCTCTCCTTCGGGAGGAGGGGCGCGCTCTTCGGGGTTGGACTCAGCCTGGTCCTTGGAGTCGTCTATTGGATGTCGCTCTCCTTCTTTGAACAGTTGGGGCGGTACGACTATATCTCGCCCGCGCTGGCTGCCTGGAGTCCCAACGGCCTCTACGCCGCTTTCGGCGCCTACTTCCTGCTCAGAGCCCGGACCTGAAAACGAAACGGCCTTCAGAAAGGCCGCTTCCCGCCCCCTGCCAGGAGGATTTTCTCCCGAAAGGGCTTGCAATCTATTGGGGAACGGCTTATTCTCTGTACGTTTCCGCGTCCAACTTCTGCGGCATAGTCCCGGGCCGTGAAAGTTAAAGTAAAATGAGATGCGTTCGCAATGAACGCTACATTGATGATGAGGTATACAAGGTATATGAAGAAGAAACTACTCGCCTTCCCGATCCTTATCCTGTTAAGCAGCTTCCTCGTGCCGTCACTGACTATGGCCGCCAAACCTGGAACAGAGCGCAGCGAGACCGCTTCGGCGGCCCCCCTGGCTTCGAAGGATCAAACGTTGAATCTCGTGAAGATCGTGGGCCCGGGTCTTTTGCTGGCTGACAATGCGGTCTGCCAGGCGGAGTTTACTTCGCAGGGATTTCGCTACGTGCCTAAGACGACGGACGCTCTTCAAACCCAACACGATTTCAATTATCGATTGAAGTCCGTGCACACCGCGCATCACGCCTATGTGACCGAGTCGGACGGCGAGCTTTCGCAGCCGGCCGTCGAGGGGAATGAAGTTTCGTATCGACATGCCATGGAAATTACCGAGATATACCAGGCGCGCAATGGCGGGATCGAGCAGCTTTTTATCCTCAATCGAAACCTCCAGCCCGTCGGTGAGGAATTCCGAATCACCGGCGAGGTGATTACCGGCCTGAGGCCTGAGTCGTCCAAGATGCGCACCCGGGACGGCATAACCTTCTACGCTGGGCAGACGCCGATCCTTGAATATGGGGCGGCGAAAGTCATCGATGCGACCGGCCGGGAGCAGGGTGCGGAACTTGAATTGATCGGAAACCGCCTCAGCATCGTGATCAGCAGCGCCTGGCTGCGCGATGCGGCCTATCCCGTCACCGTCGACCCCTTCATCGGCCCCCTGATTTCGGTTGCCGATTCGAGTACGAACTGCGCCTTTCCGGCTGTAGCCGCCGACTCGATCAACAGTCGATACCTGGTGGTCTGGGAACAGGGCGCGGGACCGGATTCGGAAATCATGGGACGATTGATCGATGCCAGCGGAGCCGCCGCAGCCTGTCAGCCGACGGGATTCAACATCAGCTCGAATTCCGGAAAGGCGGACCGGCTTCCGGACGTCGCCTTCGATGCGTCAAGCAACCGATTCCTGGTGGTCTGGGAAGAACATGGAACCGGCGCCGAGTCGACGCTCAGGGGTCGTTTTGTGGGAGCCGAGGGCAACTGTTCAGCCCTTACGCCCGCATCTTCCTCCTTCGGCATCACTGGGGCCACCGGCGTCATTGAGCGCGGTGCTTCGGTGGCGGTCGGCAGGGTCGCCGGCGGCAACAATCGCTACCTGGTCGCTTATCTTCGTGGCACACCGGGCACTGCGCTGGTCGACGTCGTCGGACAGCAGCTTAACCAGGATGGGACGACATGCGGGGCGGCAACCCTCGTCGGAACGACCTCCGGATGGGATTTCCGTAACCAGCCTGGCGTCGGATTCGGAGAGCCGCAGTACGCGGCGTACTTCTCGGTCGTCTATCGTTCGTCCGATAACTCTTTGAAGTTGGGAAGAATCGCCCCGACCTGTGGCAGCTCATTGCTGACCACCCTGGCGATTGCTAAGGTCGTCGTTGACGGTCCCCCCGAAACCGAAGGTGCTGCGACCAATGTCCGGCCGTCGGCGGTGTACAATCCTCGTGGTCGCCGGTGGCTGATCAACTGGGTCGATTATCATGACCGCCTGACCGCCATGCTCAACTGGCAGGAGTTGGGCACGATCTCGGATGCCAAGCAGAGCGAATTCAGGACCCTGCTCGGGGCTTCCCGATTTGTGAAGGGAATCACGCCCGGGAATTCCAGTCAGACGCGCGACGTCGTCGTAGCCGTCAGCACCGCGACAACTTCGACCACCGGCTTCAATTTGCTGGTATTCCACCTGCACTATGACGTGGAGTTTTTCAGTACCACGATCGTGGGGCCGTTGTCGATCACGACTTCGAATAATGCGTATCCGGTCATCGTCGCCCATCCGACGGACAACAGTTACGTTGTCTTCTGGCAGCGCGATCTCATGAACGGGCTGTCGGAAATCGTCGGACGGATTTACCTCCCGTAACGCCTTCAGCTCCGGATACGCCGAAGGCGTATCCGGAGCTGACCTGGTTTCCGGAGAAAAGGAATGGCTGGTCTGCTTCAACGGAGCAGGCCAGCCGTTTTCATTAGACCGTAAATCGATATTTGGTCCCGGAGGGACCTTGGATATTAGCCGGTGGTGCAACCACCGGTGGTCCCGGAGGGACCTGGGACATTAGCCGGTGGTGCAACCACCGGT
>JACQTD010000069.1 GCA_016210985.1 Acidobacteriota bacterium | reverse complement strand
TATGTCGACTTGGCGCCCGTTGATTTGGATGAGGCAATGATAAGCGAGCCGTGGCCAGATGTCGCAGCCCTGTCTGGGTCCCCCGTGCCATTAACAACTCCGTTTTTGGAGCCGAACGCGACTCTTCATCAATCCACTGAGCCAAGGGTGCCAATCACACCAAATGGCTTTGAAAGTGAAGAAGTTGGCACGCTTCCTTGCCGATCCCCCGCCGAATTGCGTCAACAAATAGCTGCCCGGCTCGGTGATATGTCCAACGCCGAGGTGCAAAAGGTGAGCTTCCGAATCCTGGCAAACGCACAGGATGCTGAATTGTCCGGTTACAGTTCCGGCGTACGGGGCGGCCTGAGCGGAAAGGGTACGCTAGACGTTCAAATTGAGCTCACATTCCCCGGTCCGCTAACGAAGGCTGAAGTCGAGGCAAGGTGTGAGCAACTGCCCAAGTTCCCGTCCGGCTCCTTTTCTGGGCAGCTTCGAGTTTTGCGCAAGCAAGGCGAAGTAAAATGAACAGTGGAGGTTGCGTGCTCGACCGCACACTATTAGACGAACTGACCCAGCCGGGATTCCGGCTGCCCGCGCTGACCAATTGGTTGACAACCGAAGTGTGGACCATGGATCGGTACCGGGAAGTAGGCGAAAAGCCAGCAGACTACCTAGTAGCGGGAGAAGGTCTGGTTCATCACCGCGAGACGCTTCTCACGCTCGCGGGCGAGTCGCTGTATGATGAACTTGCATCCGCCCCACCAGCGAATCGATCCGTCAGAGCCTTCCTGGATCGGTGTCCCGGCGCGTCAGTGGTCGTTTTTGATGGTTGCTCAATTCGGGAACTTCCTCGACTGGTACGATTGGCGGAATCCTCCCACCGGCCTGTCCTGGATCGAAGTTACGGCTTCGCCGCCGTCCCAAGCGAAACGGAGTTTTTCATCAGTCAACGGCTGGGACTCGGGCTTCCAACAATTTCACCCTCCGCACTACCGGGCAGGCGGGAGCTCCGGGAACAAGGAATCAAAGCGTATTGGCAGAGACAACCCACACAACAGTTCAGGATCGAGGAAGGGTCTGAATCTTCGCTGCTCTGGGTTCGATTTCCCGACATGCGCTTTATGGATACGGCGGCGGCTAATGCCGAGTTATTCGATTCCATCTGGGACATGCTCGAGATGGTCTGGATGCGGACGGTTCAGATGTTGCCTGCGTCACGCCCAGTATTGGTGACGAGTGATCACGGCTATATCTTTCTCGGCGCCGGCCTGAGCGATCCACGGCTCAACGGGGTGGACAGGCCTCTCGAAGGCAAACGCTACCGGGAGTTTGCCGATGAAGAACCATTGCCGCTGAAAAAGGCGGGCCTGTGGGTTGATCCGGCGCGGCGGCTGGCAGTGGTGGCTGGCCGTGTACATAATCGTCCGCAAGCGCCTTCGCCGAGCAATTCTGTTTACAGACATGGGGGGCTGAGTGTTATGGAAATGCTCACGCCATGGTTAGTACTTGGTCCAAAGGAGTAAGCGGTATGAAGCAAAAGATAGGCACGCTTATCGAAGAAGATGTCATGAGACATGCAAAGCGGCGCGCGGCAGAGGAAGGACGGTCCATAAGCGACATCATCCAGGATGCGCTTATGCAATACCTCGGCAAAGAGGCAGCCGCCCCGAAGCAGCGAAGAATCGCATATCACCTCTTCTGCGAGCGACCGATGAGAATACCGCCTGAGCAACTCCTTCATGTGCTCGAAGAGGATATGTGGGATCTATGAACCTCGACGATATACCCAGCGGGAGCCTTTGTGTGCTCGACACAAATATTCTGATCTACGCGGAACAGGGTGCCTCCTTGCAAGCCCAACGACTCCTGCACCGTATTGAGGAGCGCGACGTGCCGGGGGTACTGCCCCAACCTGTCTGGCAGGAAACAATGCATCGACTGATGCTCACCGAAGCCATCATGCTCGGGCACATCCGGGGCCCCAATCCCGCGCGGCAGCTCGCGAGAAAGCCGGAAGTGGTGAAAGAACTTGCGCTGTATAGAGAAAAGATCAAGGCATTGGTAACCCTCGGCCTGGGGTTTGAACCCTGCCATGAGACCGATCTATTGGACAAAGCCATTGAGCTCCAGAAACGATATGGACTGCTGACGAACGACTCTTTGATCGCGGCAATGGCGATCAGAATCGAGGCGGATGCGTTGGCGTCCAGCGACGCGCGGTTTGTCGATATCAAGGAAATAAGGGTCTATGTGCCCTCAGACGTGAAACTGTCCACAAGGTCATGAAACCAGGGTTCCAACAGATTGTGCAAGAATCAGTTGCTGCAACGTCGCCGCCAGAATCGGAAGGCGCTGCGAGCCATAAGAAGCGCGCAATTGAAGTCGGATTTCCGATCGTCGAGATCAATCGGCTGGCTGTCCCGGAGCGAAACTCCTTCAAGCCGATTTATCAAATGCATAAGTGGTTTGCCCGCCGCGCCTCATGCGTCTTCCGCGCTATTCTCCTGGGGACACTCAAACCGGCGCTTCAACCGGATGGCAGCCTGACCGACTTGATGGCCGAGTTCTACAAGACCCACTCCGATGATCCCGACACCAAGGACAAAATCATTCTGGACCCGTTCATGGGCGGCGGTACGACTGTCGTCGAAGCGCTCAGGCTCGGGTGCCGCGTCATCGGCATCGACCTGAATCCCGTCGCCTGGTTCATCGTCAAGACCGAGATCGAGCCCGTAGACCTGGATGCGTTAAAGGCTGCCTTCGATCGCCTTGCCGCGCGCCCCGTTGCCTGGAACAGTGGCCGGCCACTCAAGGAGACGTTGTTGGGACTTTACCGAACGGAGATAGCCGAAGGCGTAGAAGCCGATGTGATTTATACCTTCTGGGTCAAATCGGCCATTTGCACTGATCCGAACTGCCGCCGTGAGGTCCCGCTTTTCAAAGATTACATTATTGCACAGAAGACCCCGAAGATTCGCTATCATCGTAATGCGATCTGTCCGACCTGCCGCAAGGAGTTCGACTGGGAAGTTCAATTTGCTTCACTCATCGCTGAACCGAGTCTGATGGTAAACGCGCCGCGCGGGAGCGCGGGCGAAGGGAGACCGACGTCGCTGTGGAGCTACGCACCGGAGCCTCCAAAGCCCCGGCGCCGCTCGGATGATTGGGCGACCGATGTCGATTGTCCTCACTGCCGAGAATCTGTCCGGATGCATGTGCTGGGTGCTCGCAAGGCAAGTAAGGCGGTCCAGCTAACCGTCCTTCTCTGCCCAATATGCGAAGCCGTTTGGCAGTGGCGCGGGTCGTTATCGAACGGAGATGTAGCCTGCCCTGCTTGTCACCATTCATATGATCCAGGCAAAGGAAATATCCCCGAGAAAGGCAAGTTTCAGTGTGCCTGTGGTCAAAAAGACGACATTATCGCCAGTATTCGCACTTTGCCTCAGGATCAGCGACTGCCCATCCGGCCTTATGCAATCCAGGCCTACCTGGAGCCCGACAAGGAGGAAGCCCGCGATGATCACCAGTCAACATTCTTTGAATCGAGTGATCGGGAACCGCGAGATCACGTCGGCCCGAGGGGTAATGTCGCTGGAACCGATACCTTCTTGGTTCCTGGTAACGGCAAATACTTCAAGCGCTTCAGCGTCAAAGACATGCGGAGATTGCAACAATCGGAAGCCTTGTGGGAACAACATGGATTAGACCTTCCTCATCCGAAAAGTGAGATCGAACCCGGTGCGGAAACAAACCGCCTGCTTGATCACCACTACACCACTTGGGCGGACATGTTTGCCCCACGCCAGCTACTGGCGTTAAGCACGCTCCTCCAAGGGATCATGGCGGAGGAGGTCCAAACCCTCAAGGAGATGTTGCTATCAGCGTTTTATGCGACCCTCAATAACAACAATGCCTTTGCCCGATACCAAGTATTCTCTTACAGGGAAGGAAAGGTGCAGGGTATTTTCTCGAGACACGACTTTCAACCCAAAATCGATCTTGGCGAATGCAATGTATGGGGCTTGGACGATGGCCATGGATCTTTCGCGACATGCTTTCGTCGAGTTATTGAAGGCAAGATCTTCGCGAATAGGCCTTACGATTGGCTGGGAACGTCGAAAAGGTACAACGATCCTGTGAGTGGCCAGGCCCAACTTCTTAGCAGATCTTCCAGCACGAAGAACTTTCCATCTGTTGTAGACAGCGTGGTTACAGACCCTCCCTATGTAGGAAACGTTAACTACGCGGAGCTTGCAGACTTCTTCTACGTGTGGCTTCGGCTTGCCCTAAAGGACAGATATCCACACTTCGCTCCCGAGTACACGCCAAAGGTTGAAGAGATTGTAGAGAACACCGTTCGGAAGAGAACCAGGAAAGACTTCTTCACTGACCTCAGCACGGTTTTCAAAAGGATTTATGATGATCTGCCTGAAGACGGAATGTTAGTGTTCACGTTCCATCACAGGGACCAAGAGGGAACAGTGTGGGAAGGCCTGCTGGAAGCGCTCTGCCAGACCGAGTTCGAGATCGCTGCCGTCTATCCGATTCATGCAGAATCGGAAACTTCGCTGCATCTGATGGACAAGGAAAATATCTCCTACGACCTCGTTCATGTATGCCACAAGCGGCGTGATGATTCCCGTCAACGCTCGTGGGCTGGCATCAGGCTGGACGTGCGGCGTCGGGCACGGGAGGAGTTGCAGGCTATAGAGAAGGGCCGGTACGGGAACGAACCGCTGTTAGAACCCGACGTGCGGCTGATCTGTATCGGGAAATGTTTGGAACTCTATAGCGCCCATTACGGAAAGGTGCTTGACCATGAGGGCAAGCCCCTCCCGCTACACAAAGCCTTGCAGGATATCTCCGCGATCGTGGATCAATTAGTAACGAAGGAGAGTCCCTTGCCAGCCGAATTGGAGACAGTGGACGCCCTTTCTTACGTGTGGCTAAGGGTTCTCGCGCCGATTCGCAATGAGATCAGCGTAGACGGGGTGAGCAAGGCGGTGCGCGCAATGCAGGTAACCGTAGATGATCTGAAAGCCGCCGGTTTGATCGTGCGTGGCCGAACGGGTCGCGGCCGGACCTATGAGGTCAAGCAGCCCCCCCATCGCCTTGCCGATTTGTTGAGACAGTATCAGCCCGGATTGAACGTTCGGAGCATTCAAGGGGAGCTATTCACGTCCGAGGGAGAGGCAATCCTATATGACATCACGTTGGTGGATTTACTCCACCTGGTTCTCGGGCTGGCGGGGGCGGGCGAGTCCGTTGTGCCCTGGCTGGACCGGTTTGCAGGATTGAGGCCTCAGCTCCGAGCCGCGCTTCATTTTGTACGACGGATACGAACCGACTGGGAGGATCCAATTGATCGTGTGTTGACACTGGTTGAAGGCGGGCTTCTCCTTCGGGCCATGGAGGAAACCTGATGCCGGGGTACCGTCTCATCGAGGCGCGCATGCTGAAGCCTTTCAATACGGAAGGAATAGAGCCGCATCCCACGCGGATGGGCTTTCTGGATTTCATGCGCGAGCTTCGCCAGGACCCTTTTCCGTTCCTTCCCGGTCACAAGCTCAGGATCGAGGGACTTGAATATCTGCTGCTCGAAGCGGGCGACAAACTTGAGGAAGTCGAGAGCTACATTCACGACATCCTGGCGAATCGAGCAAACGAGCTTAACTCCGTAGTGGGATGTGATGTTCAGGTCATCTTTCAGGAGAAACTGCAGCGGTCCGATGATTTCTGGGTTGAGGCCGGGTCGGAGAGGCACTTGAGCTTGCGGCGAATCTTTGGCGCTCCCAGCCGGTTGCAGGGGCCAAACGGGACAGAATTCTTTTTTGCGGGGTTTAATCTGACATGAGTGAACAGGCCGTAAGCTACGAACTGAAACCGTCGGTCGCACCGAACGACAAGGTACGAGTCCCCTCTCATCCCGAGCTTGGAATCGGCGAGGTGTTGCGGGTGGCCGAGCAGGCAGGGTTCTACCTGGCGGATGTTGTCTTTGATACTCCGGCCGGCCGGCGGCTCGAAACCTTTCCCATTGAGCTGCTGGAAAAAACGGCTGATCTATGGCAACGGCTACGGGAAGGAGCGGTCGACGACCCCGCGACCTACCGAATAAGACAGATCGCCATAGATCTCGCTCACTCGAATTCTGGTGGGGAACTCTCAGCCAGTCGCGTGAATCTCCTCCCTCATCAGATTCTGCTGGTCCATGACTTGGTTGCGATGACCGAGCGGCGGGTGCTTCTTGCCGATGAAGTAGGTCTGGGGAAGACCATTGAAACTGGGATGCTTCTGCGAGAGTTGAATGCCAGGGGCGAGGTTGACAGGGTACTTATCGTGACGCCTGCGGGTTTGGTCAAGAACTGGCAAAACGAACTCCGTGACTGCTTCCGGCTTCCATCCTCAATCCTTGGCCGCGATTTCCATGATTATGGTTCCGCTTCGTGGGAATCCCATGCGTGGGTCATTGCCTCTATTGACACCCTAAAGCAGCCGCGCAGGATCCAGCGGCTCCTTGGAGCACCAAGATGGGATGTGATCATCTTCGATGAGGCCCATCATCTGTCTCGAACCCGAACTGGAAAGAAGACCGTCACGACCCAGAACTATAAACTCGCCGAGGCTCTCCGAAGCCATACACGGGATCTGTTGTTCCTTTCAGCCACGCCTCATCAGGGCAATCCGTATCAATTCTGGTCTCTGGTCCAATTGCTCAACGATCAGCTCTTCAGTAGTCCGGAAGAACTGAGTGACCACAGGGGATTGCTGGCGCGGATCATGATTCGACGCACCAAGCCCGAGGTAACGGATGCCGAAGGCAATCCGATTTTCCGCCGCCGCCAAGTCCACACCGAACGCTTTCCACTAGCCCCGCGCGAGCGTGAGTTCTACGATCGTTTGAGTGAATACTTACGGGAAGGGTACAACGTCGCCGGTATCCATCAGTCGAGGACGACCCGGCAGCAGCGCGCTATCGGCTTTGTGATGGCGACTTTTCAAAAGATCATGTCGTCAAGCCCGCGGGCGATTCGCCAGGCGCTCCGGCGCCGCCTTCTTGTTCTACTGGCCCGCAAACAGCTCACCCTGGAAGCCAAACGCCACGCGGGTGCTTCCAACAGTGAATCGATCCTCAAGATTCAAGATGAGATGCTCCGGGTAGCGCATGCCCTTATCGGCGAACAGAGTACCGATCACATGGACGCGGAGGCCTATGTGCTTCGGGTGCGGCGCCGGCTGCAAAAACGAATGGAAGAAGACTACGAGACGACTTCATGGTCGCTTGATGGCGACGAAGAGGCCGAAGAGGGTATTTACGCTGAGGCGGACATTCCCCAGGAGATTGAAAAGGTTTGGGAACTAATCAAATTGGTTCCGAAAGGTACCGATCGTCGCTTCGATACGCTTGTCCGGGCGGTCAGCGAACTCTCGCGCGATAATCCTGACGAGCGTTTCGTGATCTTCACGCAGTATCGCGACACACTGGAATTTCTCTGTGAGGAGATGGGGAAGATTTGTGGCTCTCATCGCATAGCGCGGATCGTCGGGGGCCCATTGGAAGACAAGATCGCCGCTATGGAGTCCTTTTGGGACCCGGATGGCGCTCGCTTTCTCGTCAGCACGTCAGCCGGTGGCGAAGGGATCAATCTTCAAATCGGCCATATTCTTTTCAATTATGACCTTCCCTGGAACCCCATGGCGGTTGAACAGCGCATTGGTCGAATTCACCGCTATGGGCAGGAGGAGACGGTACAAGTTTACAACCTACTGGCCCAGGATACCGTGGAAGAGCGAATCTACGGCATGTTGGACCAAAAACTCCTAGAGATCGCGAGATCCATCGGTAGAACGGATGATCAGGGACGAGCACTGGAGGATTTTCGAAGCAATGTTCTGGGTTATCTCGGAAGCCGGCCCGACTATCAGGACCTATACAAGCGAGCTCTGGTCGACCGCGACTACAGGCACACGGATGCTGAACTTCAACGGATGATTCAAGAGGCACTCCGGGCCCGGGAAGCGCTGGATCATCTGGCTCAGGATTTGGGCCATTTTAACCTCGAGCATTATCGGACGCTGGAGGGTCGTTACTCTTTGGAGGAGCTTGGCGAGTGGGTCAGAAAGGCAATTCTAAAGCTCGGCGGTGGCGCCATTCCAACGGGTAAGTTTTGGACATTCATTTGCCCTGATTCGATGCAGCGGAGGTATCGGCTGCTCTCAAAATACGAAAACGTTTGTTTCGACCGGGACACGGCGCTCCGTAATCGCGCGTGCGAACTTGGAGGGATCGGACATCCTTTGGTGGATGCAATCCTGGAGGAAACGAGATCTCCAGCCGTGGCAGGTGAAGTCGCAGATCTCGGCGCGGGTGCCGTGTCTGCCCGATATCTCGTGCGCCGCCGGGACGAAAGCGGACTGATCCAGAGTCGAGTGATCACACTCATGTATGAGCCTTCGACAGGTGAAGTCCAGACGCTCCAGCATTTTCCAACCGAAGGTGCGGAAACCTCGGACACGGGCTCCGTTGAGTTTGGTAAAGCCCGGTCTGCCATTGAGGGTGCACTGGAAGCTGAAATCAACACTTGGCTGCCCAGCCGACAGTCACGAATAGGTCTCCATATCTCGTTAGTCGGTCTGCATTTTTGAGACTGTTGGCCGGATTTCACTACCGACCATGAAAACCTCCGCACTGTCACGTCCCGTTTCGACGCCCCTGAAGAGGAGAGGTGGGACCAGCCTCACATGGACAAAATGCAGGCGCGGGTGTAAGAAGAGTCCAGTATGTGCGACCGGCCCGTTGGCCGGTTCTCAGGTGACCATCCTTGGCCGCTTTTGAGGTGACCACCTAGTACTACTACGTTAAGTACTATGGACTTCGTGCGTTCTTTACTTTCTCTCCACAATACGCACAGACGCCGGTCCAAGTGAATAAGAGATACTGAATCTCACGCCGGGTCCGCGGCAGGGTCCACCCAGAAGTTTTTTTTGCCGCGCATGGTTTCCAAGGTAAGGAAAGCGTGCGCCAGCATCGTTAGCGTTACGTGGTGATGCCAGCCCGCCCAAGTCCGCCCCTCATAATGATCCAAACCCAGTTCTTCCTTGAGCTGTTGATAGTCCTGTTCGATTCTCCAGCGGCATTTCACCAGCCTTACCAGCCGCCTCAAGGTATAGGTTGGAGGCAAATCACAAAGGAAGTACTTGATTGGCTCTTCCTCCTGCTTCGGCCATTCGATCAGCAGCCAGACTTCCTTATGAGGCGGGCGGCCTTCATGAAACCCATGAGATGGCTGGACACGCAAGGCGACGAAACGAGACTCCAGCCATCCTTTCGTTCCCTCCCGCCAGCGAATGTCTTTCCACCCCTTGGCCCGCTTGGCCACCTCCAGCGTCGATTCCGGTCGCTGGCTTCCATACTTGTAGGCGGTCGGGGGTCTTCCCACCCCCGTGTTGTTCAACTTCCGGGTCGTCGGTGGCTTGGTCCATATCCCCATGCTGGATGCCACGCCCACGACATAGGAAAGTCCTCTCGCCTCCAACTCTTCCCGAAACTCCGTCACGTCGCCGTATCCGGCGTCGGCAATGACGATCCGATCAGGTAAACCCCAGTCTCGGACCTGGTCGATCATCTCCAGCGCCAGCTTCCATTTCTCCTGGAAGACCACCTGCTCGGGCACTCCGGCCGCTGCACGGCGCGCCTTTTCCTGCGCCCAGTCTTTCGGCAAGTAGAGCCGCCAGTTCAATACCGTGCTTCCTTGTCCCCCCACGTGATGCAGACTCACCGCCACCTGACAGTTCCCCGTCTTGCCCAGCGTCCCGGAATACTGTCTCGCCACGCCTACTGAGTGGGTCCCCTGTTTCGGAAAACCCGTGTCATCCACCACCCAAGCGGGGTCGGGTTCCAACTCCGCCGTCATGCGCTGGGCCAATCGCTCCCAAACCGGGGCCCATTCCCACGGGCTCTGCCCGACGAACTGTTGCAGCGCCTGCACATTGCCTTCCGGCAGACGCCCAGCCAGCGGCTCGATCGACTTCCGCTCGCCATTCAGCAAAAGCCCGCGAACGTACACGGCACCCCAGTGACGCCGCTCGCTTCTACCTACAGGCTCCAGTAAGTCCACGAGAAATCGCTCCAATCGCTTCCGACATCGCTCCATCTCTCGCTTGGTCATGCCGGGAGCGTATCATTGAATGCCGGGTCATGCAACACCTACTTAACGTAGTAGTACTAGGCTCGATTGTTTGATTTTAACTATTCTTTCCCCGCGTCAATTGACTTTTCTTGCAGTCCCTCGAGCTCGGCAGCTACCCCCTGTTCAGCGAGTCGCATGTAGGTCTCATATCTGATTCGATCCCATGGAACAGAATCCCATGAGGATGTCTTGGCCGCCGGAGCAAAATGGTCCTCGCACGCCCGGGGCTCGAAAGTCTCTACGGCTTCTTGGTCCTCCCGGAGGAAGGTGTACGTTCCGATGCTCTGAAGTAGTTGCTTAAGGACCAAGGGAAAAGCGAAGCTGCCAAGGAGCAGATGATTTCGGAGGCTCCAAATCGGGGAATAGCCTGTATCGATCCTGCCATGGGCAAGTTTCCCCCGCAGGCGGAAGAAATCGCGAATCCAAATCTCACGGACACATGATGATTCCCGAAATCGATCCACAGCCCCAGCGAGCATGGCACACGCTGAAGGGACTATGCTTCCGGTCGGTATCAGAGCGGCAATAAAGCGTTCGGCGAGGGGGTGTTCCTTCCCCTGACGGCAATCCAGGAGTCTCTCTAAGGCTCCGATTAGGAGAACGGACTCTATGTGCTCTGAGACTTCGTGAGAATCCGTATTAGCAAGGTTAAATCCGACAATCGCCTCATAAATCCGCTCCCAATCGGCATGGTTGCGAGATGCTAGGAGAGATTGAAGAAGCGGAAGATCCAATCGGTTTGCTCCACGTAAAGGAACGTGATCTGGCTTCTGGACGATGTAGGAATTCGCGCTCAGATACTTGGATGTTGATCCGTCCCTCCGACGCGTCTCGGTAACAACGCTATTGTCCCCTGCCACGAATGACTGAATCACCAAGTGAAAATTCCCGCGATTTTGATAATTAAGACCCAAGCCAAAGAACTCTCTCGCGGCGAGACCAGAGGCGGCGACCAGTTCGGACAACTCGAATAGGGAGCTCCGTTGCTCCTCGGTGAGGTCATGTGTCGTCTCTAGTCCTGCAAACCGAACCAACGTGGCGTATCCAACAGGTGCGGTCACACAGCGATACGGTGTGAGCAAACTATCGAATATCTCCTGCTCACTTGTTCCAGACCCTCCCGGTGAGACTTGCCGCCGGTAAGGCAAAAGTTCGAATTCATCGAGTCGGATTTCA
Source organism: Acidobacteriota bacterium (assembly GCA_016210985.1). GTDB lineage: Bacteria > Acidobacteriota > Blastocatellia > HR10 > JACQTD01 > JACQTD01. Next base: position 18,194 of record JACQTD010000069.1, on the reverse strand, counting down.
TTCGAGATCTGCATCCATGGAAAGAAAGCAAGCATGCTCATAGTCGTCCTCCAGACGAAGCGGGGCCACGTAGGACACCGGGTTTAGCAATGTGTCCTGGCGTGCCCAGAGGGCAATAGGGCCGGAGATTTCAAGGTTGACTTCGTATGGTTTCATAGAATCGATGCTGACGTTTCGTTCAAGCAATATCACCGACCCCCAAAAATGATCGGATAGCTGGCGGGGCGTCCCATAACCGTTTTTCGTGCGGGCCTCATACTGCCTTATGCACCGCCCCGCGAGTACTTATCCGGTTCAAATGAGAATCCGAACGCCGGAATTGGTCTCCCCTTCGAGAATCAGGCGGGAGCGCCCACACCAAAGCTAAAGTTCGTGTATCGTGATTCAGTTAAGCGGCCCGAATTGTAAACCCCGTACTTTCGTGTTTCAAGGCGCCGACCGCAGACTTGCCTCGGTTGGTAGCAGCGTCGGATCTAAGGCAACAGGCAGACGGTCCCACTGTGACCGCATGTATCCTGCGGGCTTCTGGGGATAGCATGGTATCCGAGTTCTCCGTCCGGTAAGTGCTACGAGGGCATGCAGGATGCGTGCGGTCCCAGGTGCGGGCTCTCCATGCGACTTCAGCCGGCGCTTCCCAAGGTGGAGCCATGTAGGCAATGCAGCATGGCAAGGCGTAGTACCGATTGGAACATCGCCTGGCCCAGGATCTTCAGAATCAGGGTTCACTGTTCCGGGACGATTCCAAAGAAAGCCATCTTGAGCGCGTGGGCGGCTTCGGGTATGGTTGTCGTATGAGCAGGCTAGAAGAGGTTGAGGCGGAGATCGCCAAACTGTCTACCGTCGAGAACTGACCGAGGAGCGGGAGCGTCATATTGCCGAACAGCATCCCGACCTTCTACCGGAGCACCGGGAGCAAATCGCAGAAACCCTGGCCGCTCCAGACCAGGTGCGCAAGAGCGTGCGGTTCGGAAACGCCAAGCGGTTCTCCCGCTGGTATACTGATGTACGGCGAGGAAAACATCTGGTGGTCGTTGTGGTCAGCGAGCCGGACGCGACAAAGCGCCACTGGATCATCACGGCCTACCTAACGAGAAAGCTGGCCGAAGGAGAAGTTGAATGGAGGCAAGACTGAGATTTAAATACGACCGGGAGGCCGACATCCTTCACATCGATAAGCGCCCGCCGTACGCGGAGCAAGAGTCGGAGGAACTGCCGGACGAAATAATCGCACGGCTCAACCCCAACGCCGGCGAGGTTGAGAACCTGGAGGTGCTGTTTTTCTCCACGAGGCTCCTGCGCGCGGACCTCTTCGAACTGCCGGTCACTGCCGATCTGCGGCTTGCGAGCACCGGGAGCGCCTGACCCGGGCATGCACCTGCCGGGCTCAGATCGAAGATGATGCCCGAGTCACTTGCCCGGTTCCCGCGCCAGTGACGGGCGAAGCCCATTTCGCGAGTGGCTCCACACGCTCGATACTCCAGTGAGAGTTAGGATTCAAGCTGGCGCGCTCCGGTTCAAGCAGCATGGCAAGACGTAGCAGAGAGTGGAACTATGGACTGGCCCAAGATCTTCAGAGCCAGAAATTCGCCCGGGAATTCCTTATGGCGGCGATGGACGAGGGCGTTCCCATTCAGGCCGCGCTGGCGAAAGTGGTCCGGGCGACTGGAGTGAAAGAATTCGCGGCAAAGGTGGGTATGGCGAGTCCGAACCTATTGCGCGCCATCGACCGCCGTCACAACCCGACGCAACGAACGCTGAACCGGTTGCTGCGACCATTCAACTTGCGGCTTAGCCTGGCACGGATTGAGACCCCAAAACGCAGCTATACGGCGTAGGGGAGGATCTACAGCACCACAATGCTGCGGTGCTCCTCGCTGTATGTTTCCCGGAAGTAGTGCGGTCCTACTCGGCTCGGCAGAGTTTCGTTTTTGAGCAGGTGTTGATGGGCCGTTCTGAAAGCATTTTCGTTGAAATCGCATTTCCACTGAGCCCGGGAACCAGGACTTTGTCTATCGTAATCAAGTGCGCCCGATCGATCAAACGGCTGCCACGCCATCGCCGCGCCACGAACCCGATCAGCGCGGCTTGCGCCGGCGACCATTCGCCGTCCCAGGACGGCGCTTCGACGCATTTAACACCGTCACCCCAACCAGCTCCTTTCCACGGTATCGGAGAAGCATCCCATCACGATCCACCGTGTCGGTAGCCCGTTGCGGGCGCCTGAGGCTGATGTACAGCACGTCTGCCGCCGTGTCGTAGTCAATCCAGGCTCGCCCCGATGGTAGGCGGATCAATTGCGGAACCGCTGCGGCGATTTCCCTCACCGCTCTGTCTACCGCGAGTCGCTTCGCCATTCGATCGTCCTCCGCGCGAGCCTACGGGTGAAGTACGCAGTCACAACAAACCCGTCATCTCGCGTCAGCTCCTTATACACTACCGCCACATGCCGCCAGCGGCGCTCGCTACCCGCCGCGCCGCGATCAGGGCGCCCTCATCTCCCCGAAGGATCACATCAGGGTGCTCTATCGCGTCAAGTACGTCATCGTAATGCCCCGCCAAGTCGTCGTGGTTCTCAACGATGTGAAACCACCGTTCCTCGGTCAGCCGGATCGGCACCCCGTTCCGTGACACCCCGCGATCCATCAGTTGCTCGGCCTATGATGAGACCAGCCGTGCCTTGACCTTTTTCAGAGCTATCGACTTGCCGCCCCTGCGACGATTGAGGAGATTCTCCATCAATCTCTTATTCTTCGTGATATCGTCATCCTCACCTACCTCAAACCCTTCCCAGCTTTCAAGGGAAAGCAGTACGAATCGATGACCATCCGCACCTTCCAAAATGACTTCCTTGCGCCTGGCCTTCTTTAACAGGTCGTTCAGGGTCTTGGCTCGCGCCGGGACGGTGATGGGTTTCACAGCTCCCTCCCTTCGTTGCGGATAAACAGTATAACAAAATCCTTGCCAGCGGCACGTGCGAAGTGGTTTCCCGCCGCATCTGCGCTCCGCACTTGGTCGGAGAGAGGGTCTGGCTTGCCTGAAGGGTAGTCGTGTTCGTTGCCGACGGTGATGCGTTTCTGGTGCGCCTTGAAACGGAGGCCAGTGACGAGTTGTATCTTGTACTCTCGCGTTTCTCGCACAGAAGTCCTAACCTTGGGAACATCGGGACACGGTGGGATTCTATTTGGTTCAGGCATGGTTCAACTCCTATTACTCTAACGATGACGCGATAACGCCTTAACTGATCGCCCGCATGGATAGGCAAGCAGCATGTCCTTCCAGTTATCGACTACGACTCCTCCCGTACTCATCGGGAAATGGATGCATGATCGGCTCCATTCCGAAGTCTCCCCACCGGCTCAGACTTACCTTTCCCGCGCCAACCAAGGAGCCTGGACGGGCCGGCCTATCGGGCCAGAGAGATCAGGGGACATCAAGCGCCTCAAACAGCCGCTCCACATCATGGAGAAGGGTCCGGGCCTCGGTTTCATGAGGCGTGGGTTCTGAGTCCCACGAGACGTAACGCTCCGCAAAATACTCCTTCGAGAGCACGGCGGCGGTCATTGCGAACCAGTCCACATTGAGGCCGTGAGCGTTCATTTCACCAAGTAGAAAGACGAGATCATGAACCTTGACGAGGTTCCAGCCGCGGCTCAAGAGCCATCCCTTGCAAGCTTTTTCCGCGGCCTGTTGCAAAAGGATGAGGGCGTACGGGACGTCGCCTTGCGTAAGATCCCGCCGGGCCTTTTCCAGGTCCCGGCGCGCTATGAGGTACCAGTTCGAGGGGATGCCCGGGTCACCCCTCATAGAGCTTTATTCCATGTTCGATAATCTCCTGGTACACGCCAGCGGGACGTTCCTGGATTTGGCGCCAGCGTTCCGGAGTGAGGACCAGGATGTCGAACGGGCAGTGGATGCCATGGCGGAAGAGGCAGAGGCGGGCCTCGACACTAGGCCGGGGCGTCTCCGGCCGCTCGGGACAGATTAACAGCAAGTCGACATCGCTCTGCTCCCCGGCAGTGCCTGAGGCGGAGGATCCGAAGAGCCACACCTCGGTGGCTCCGAAGTCGGATGTCAGAGCACTCACGGCACGATCAATGACCTGCTTGAGCGAATGCATATGAATCTCCGGTTAACCATTGTATCAGCCCTGCTCCTCAAACTCATCCCTTCTCATTTCCGAGATTCCTTTCACGGTCCGGCTCCGGCATGAACAGTCCCATGCCGAAGTGGCTGTAGAACCCAATCACGATAGGGCCCCGCACGGGGCATCCGAAGATCAGCCGGAATGCGCCGGCGAGCCGTCGTCGCCGGCCTTGCGGCGGGACCGCATGAACTGAATGGTCCGCCAGCGCTCGGAGACCTTGAAGACATGGCTGTAGTCCCAGAGCGGTTCAACCACTACCTTAAGCCCTCCCTCGGCCGCCAAGTCGGGCCTGACTGCAGCAAGCTGGCCGTGGAGGTCATCCCGGAGAAATGCCGCGCACCCCTCGGGCGAGGTCATGTCAACGCGGTCCCGTCCCCTGGTTTTAGCGTAGCGTGTGGCTATGTCAGGTAATAGGCATGGCGATGGTCAACGAGAGGTTTGTTCTGCTCGTCCTTTCCGGACAAAACGCCGGAGCGTCCCCGGACGCCGTTTTCCTCAGTTAGTCGGCCGTGGATCCCCATCAGCGCCCGTCTCGCCGCTTCCGCCACAGGCAAGGTCTCGGTCATGAGCGGCAGCTCGGTCGAATCGAGAACATAGCGGACCGCATCCCGGCCGTATGAACCAGCGAGCTCGGCTACCTCCGGCGCTTTCGATTGCACAGCCTGAAACCTCCGGTATAGGTCCTCCATTTCTTCCAAGGCCATGATGGCGCGTTCCAGCGGCAGCTCCGCCCACCGGCGCAACTGTTCGCGACGCGAGCCCCGCCAGGTGGTCAGGCTCCAATCAATATTCTTTTCGGTGCGTAGCGGGTCAGGTACCTTCATAGTCCTCGAGCCGCATGCGCAGGTACTCGACGTCGATCTTGTCTTCCGGGCGGCCTGCAGCTTCCTTCATCCTGATCAAGGTGGAAATGGATACCACAGCTTCGACGCTCTCCAACTTCATGCTGTTTGTCTCGCGTCGATCAGGTTCTGAAGCAGCCGCCGCGACGCCCGCATGTCTCGACGCCCGCAGCACGGCTTCTAGAAACGCCAGCCGAAACGGCCCGTATCGGTCCGGCAGCCGAATCATTCGGTCCAGCCAGCTACGTTTCCCTGCGAACGGCGGCTCGACGGAGTTTCTCCTTTACCCAGGTGTTGATGAGTCGCTCCGAAGAGATCTTCTTTGACTTCGCAATTTCACTTAGCCTGGGAACCAGGGCCTCGTCTATCGCAATCAAGTACTTCCTTCTCTTGACGTTTATCTCGAACGCCGCGTCAGGCATCCGATCCCAGTAATCGCCCATGTCGCGGATGTCGAAAAACTCAACGAGTTTATCCAGCGATTCGAACTTAGGCAGAATCTTGGATTCACTTCTTGCCATATTGCCTTCTTTCCTTCGCGGCCATGTCCCTGGCGGTCAGACTTCAAGCCCGAGTACCAGGCGGCTCAGCCTGGATCCAGGAGTCGCTCCGGACCACCCGACCCTTCGGCCTGACTCACGGCTTGCCACAACTCCAGGTACTTGGTCCTGACGTAGGGATCGAGTTGTTCCGCCATATCGGCCCCAAGTCCTCTCACTTTGATCAATTCCTGTACATCGGCCAGGTCTCGCAGGCGATGAGGCGCGGTCATACCTGACGCGAGTTTGAGCTCGATCAGCTTTTCAAGCTTCACGACCCTAATGCCGTCGAGTTCCATCGACACTCCAGCGGGATCAGGGAAAGAGACCGGTTTGGGTCTGCCGTCCCCGGGATACTCACCTTCGACGACGACATCGATCTCAACCCGAGTCTCGGTGTCATAGAATCTCCTTTGTGCACCGGTGAAAACCGGGAGGTATCCGCGCCCTTCAAAACCGGTCACGAACTGATCGCGTCCGGAATGCGTCAGCAGGATATCGACATCCACGGTCTCCCGGCGATATCCATGCAGGACCAGGGCCATGCCACCGACAAGAGCGTAGTCGATGCCAGCTTCATCCAATCTTCGGCCGAGCGTCCTCAACGTCTTATGCACCGGTCCTGAACCCATAAAGAATTCATCCACCTCTCTGAGGAGAGCATCAACTGACGTCCGCCCGGTCACCACGCTCAACATTATAGCCTGGAATGAGTGCGGATTCAGCCATTCAGTGAATCGCGGAAGCTTGTCAATCTTTCCGGGATCGTAGACTCTGACGCGGGCGAGCCGGAGGAGTGAACGCGCGTGTTCCTCCGGGTATTCATGCTGAACACCTTGATGAAAGAACGACTGAGAGGCCGGGATTATCGATTCATCGCCGTCTGCGCGGTGTTGACCGTGGTGTCACTCGCGGTGACCGCCCGGTACTTCTACCGCGCATTCCCCGAAGCATCCATTCAGTTTGACGTATCGCGAGACCAATCGACGCCGCTGGCGTTGCAGTTTCTGCGCGACCGCGGGATCAGCGTCGATGGATATCGGCACCATGTCATCTTCGACTTCGACAACCGTGCAAAGACCTTCCTCGAAAAGGAAATGGGATTGGAAGCGGCAGGAGGGACGCTCGGCCCGCGCGTTCGCGTATGGCGGTTTCGGCACAGGTGGTTTCGACCGCTCCAGAAGGAAGAATTCCGGGTTGAGGTCACTCCACTTGGCGAGATCGTCGGGTATGAGCACGAAATCCCGGAAGCCGCCGCCGGCGCCCGCCTGCCCGCCGATCGAGCACGGGAGTTGGCCGAGGCATTCCTCAGCCGGGAGATGGGCCGGGATCTTGCCGGCCTTGAATTCATCCATGGGGAATCCAGGGAACGACCGGCTCGCGCGGATCACACGTTCACATACCAGGATCGTCAGTTCGAGTTTCAGGGCTCTCATTACCGCGTGGAGGTCACCGTCCACGGCGATCAAATCGGTGCTTATCGGGAATTCCTGCAAGTTCCCGAGAAGTGGGTGCGGGACTACGAACGACTCCGGTCCCGAAATCGCCTGGCCGGACAGGTGGACAGCGTTCTTTTCGTCCTCCTGGGCCTGGGGATGCTCGTGGCTTTTGTTCGTCGCATCCGCCTGCGTGACATCAAATGGCGCACGGCCATCGTCTTCGGGGCCGTCGCCGCGGTTCTGAATCTGCTCGCTGCGCTGAACAGCTTCCCGTTGCTCGAGGCGGACTACGACACAACCGCTTCGTACAGCGGCTTCGTTTCCGAGCAACTGCTAAGGGCCGTTTTTGCCGCAGCGGCCTCAGGCGCGGTCATTTTCTTTATCACGGCCGTCGGGGAGAGCCTCTACCGCCGGCGATACCCGGAGAAGGTGGCGATCGGCCAATTCCTTACCTGGCGCGGGCTCCAAACGCGGAGTTTCTTCCTGAGCGCGGTTCTGGGTCTTACCCTCGCGGCGATCTTCGTAGCCTATCAGACCGGGTTCTATCTGATCGCCAATCAGTTCGGTGCATGGTCGCCGGCGGACGTACCCTATGACGATCTGCTCAACACGAAAATTCCCTGGATTTTCGTGCTCCTCGGCGGTTTCTTCCCTGCCGTCTCCGAGGAGTTCGTTTTTCGGATGTTCTCCATTCCCTTCATCGAGCGTCTGCTGAAGTCAAAATGGACGGCGATCGTGATCGCCGGGTTCGTCTGGGGATTCGGCCACGCCACCTATCCCAATCAGCCGTTCTACATCCGCGGCGTGGAGGTCGGGCTGGTGGGGGTGATCCTCGGCTGGGTGATGATCCGCTACGGGATCATGGCGCTCCTGATCTGGCACTACACGATCGATGCGGTTTACAGCGCGATTCTTCTCGTTCGGTCGGACAACGCTTATCTCGTCGTCTCCGGTCTGCTGACGGCCCTGATCGTCCTGATCCCGCTGGTGGCCGCGCTCTGGAGTTATCGCAGAAATGGGGGGTTCACCCCGGAGGCCCCATTGACGAATGGCGCGATGGGAAGTTGCGAAGAACCGGTGGAGATTGCGGAGACGACCCTCGAGGAGACGCCGCTTGGCTACGAGAGGCTGTCGAGGCGCGCCGTGCTGACGGCTTGTGTCATCGTCGGCCTATGCCTGTTCCTCTATCTCTTCCCCGTCGAAAGGTTCGGATCCTTCGTTCGGTACGAGTTCACTGACGGGCAGGCCCGGTCGCTCGCCGAGGCGTTTGTCGAGCGGGAAATGCACCCGACGGAAGCCCCTTCGCTGAGTCGATTCCAAAGCGCCGTCTTTCCAGTCGACCACTTCGACCCTTCGGTCACAGCGTATGTTCTCGAGCAGGGCGGCTTGAAGCGCCTCAACCGGTTTTATGCCCGGGAGATTCCCGGCGCCCTTTGGGGAGTAAGGTTTTTCCGGCCCTTGGAGCGGGAGGAATTCACGGTCTTTATCGACCCGCGAACACGGGAGATCACGGCTTACCGGCATGTCATGGCACAGGACGCGGCGGGCGCCGACGTGCCCGGCGAGAGGGCATTGGAGCTGGCGCGTGACTTCCTGCAGCGGCAGGGCGTTGAAGTCTCCGGCTTCGAGTTGAAAGAATCCTCCAGTGAGAAGCGTCCTAGGCGGCGGGATCACGCCTTTGTGTGGGAAGCGCCTACGGGCAGCCCGCTTAACATCGGCGAGGCGTCGCATCGAATCCGCGTCACGGTCCTTGGCGCACGGATTGGCCACTATGGGCACGAATTGAAATTGCCGGAGCACTGGGTACGGGAGCGCGAAAAGACGACGCCGTTCTCGGCGATACGAAGCGGCGGGCGGTATGTCGTGGTGGGTGGGCTCGTGGTCTTCAGCCTGTTTCTCTGTGTGAGTCTCGCCCGGAGGGGACGGATCCGTTGGAAGGCTGCCCTGCTCTGGGCCCTGGGAATTTCGTTTGTAAGCCTCGCGGGGAGTCTGAACGATCTTCCGCTCCGGCTCCAGTTTTATCCCACGTCGGTTGATTTGAGCGTAGCTCGCGTCGGCTGGCTGACCATCAGCGCGACGATCGCGATCATGGCATTTATCGGAGCGGCCGTCGCGGCCGCCTTGATGCTCGAACTTTACCCGAAGCTCCACTTCCTTGCGCGTCCGTACGGTCGCGAGGGCTGGCGGCGGGACGCGCTTATCTGTCTCCTTCTGGGGATCGGCACCTACCTTGGACTTCGACAACTTTCCGGCCTGATTCAGCTGAGATTCCCGGCATTCGCCCGGGTTACCGAACTACGGCTCCCCGATGGCCTCGGCGCTTGGTCCACGGCGATCGGGCAGTTGAGCCAAATCATCCTGGCCGGCTTCTTTGGCCTCACGCTCCTCGGCTTGCTGGCGCACCTGATGCGTGACTATCTCCGGAAGCCATGGCTCCTCTTCACGGTTGTCGGAACAGCCGTGGTACTGCTTGCGGCCGCCGACGCGAGCAGTCCGGGTCAGTTCCTGCTTCAGCTGATCCTCATGGGGATCGGATTGAGTGTGATGGCCCTCTTCGGCCGCCACCTGCTCCGCGACAATCTGCTGGCGTACCTCGCCCTCGTGCCCGGCCTGTTATTGATGCAGAACGGCTTCCAGCTGGCCATGCAAGGAGCCCCGAACCTGCGCTATAGTGGCTGGTTCCTGCTGGCTCTGGTCGCGGCGGAAGTTCTTTGGCTTTCCCTGCCTCGCCGGGCAGGAGCCGGCCACTCCTGAGAAGGAGCATCCATCCAAGGGTCCGCTCAGTCGGACCCGAAGGGATTCCTATGATCACCGTACCCAAGATGTCGCTGGCGGACGCCAAACTTATTCTCGATGCATCCGAGGCCAGGGCGGTCCAAATCGGAGTGCCGATGGACGTAGCCGTAGTCGACGACGGCGGGAATTTATTGGCCTTTCACCGCATGGATGGCGCCAAGCTCACCAGCATCGAAATCGCCATCAACAAAGCCTTCACCGCAGCCGGAACGAGGAAGGGGACGCATGAATACGCTCCCGTCGGTGGCCCGGGTGGGCCGGCCTTCGGGATTCATGCCAGCCATCAGGGCCGGTTTACGATCTTTGGCGGGGGCCTGCCGATCCAGGTCGAAGGTCATACGGTAGGCGGCGTGGGCTGCAGCTCCGGAAGCCCGGAGCAGGACCGGGAGGTCGCCCAGGCCGGAATCGACGCGCTGTTCAGGTCCCTTGGCCACCCGTCTGCTTGAGGGGTGTTGCGCCAGGCTCCTTCCTCTCACGCACGGTCGGTTCCAGGATTCTGTAGAGATCCTCTTCGATCGACGAGGTCGGGATCTCGACAATGCGTCCCAGCTCATGGTCGCCGTCGAATACGATGAACGTGGGGACGCGAACGATCCTGCGCTGTTTGATCGGCTCCGCGGGCTCAGTTTTGGTCCGATCGACCGCCCAGAACGCCACCTCGATATTGGGATTTCCCGCTGCGCTGATGACCTTGAGCAAAGGAGGCACGTGGTTCCGGCTGTCCCCGCACCATGAACCGTAGAAAACCTCGATCCGGATTTTTCTCGGGTAGTTCTTCAGGAATTCGATGCCGCTGGCGATGGGCGGGTAACTCTCCGCCCGCGACTTGTACTCTTCATTGTGCTGGAATACCTCTTCCACGCTTACCGGTCCTACAGGTATCGGCGGAGCCGGTGGCGGCTGCCGATCCTGAGCCGAAACCGACGGTATCAGGATCAGAAGCAGGATCAACCCATGCAGCAGGCCCCGACGGCCTCCATGATTCACGCTTGAGACGTTCATCCGCCGAATATCGTATTTTAGCGCGGGCACATGGACAAGTCCCCCGCGACGGGTATAATGCGCCGTCGCTACTATCGAATACAGTGCCGGAATGGTTATGAAGCAAGTTCTCTGCACCTATTGCAACGCCCATCTTTACGACTATTCGGGACCGGAAGATAAAGTCAGCTTCAAAGCGGATCACTTTACACCCGCAAGTGACGGTTACCCTCGCCCGCGCCGCGGAGATGAACTCAAGTGTCCCGAATGCGGCATACGATTTGTCGCGTTTTCAAACCAGATCGACGGCTTGCTGATGCTCGCGGAATGGCCGTTTGAGGGAACCGGCATGCAGGATTGGAAACGTTAATCGAATCGCCGCGTCGACTTCAGCCCCGTGGCGGGCTTTTCCGGAAAAGGGACGCCTGCGACATGGGAACCAGCGCGAAGCGCTCGGAAACCCGGTTGGCCATCCGCTCCCCGACCTCGGTTCTCAGATGTTCAAGGAATCGCTGCATTTCCCGCTGCATCGCGTCCATCTTGTCCCGCATGTTCAGGATAACTTCAACCCCGGCCAGATTTACGCCCAAGTCGCGGGTCAGCGTAAGGATAAGCTCGAGTCGCTTCATATCCCGCTCTGAGTAGTAGCGGGTATTCCCCTTCGAACGGCCAGGCCTGATGAGCCCCTGGCGCTCGTATAAACGCAGTGTCTGGGGATGAAGGCCGAAAGTCTCCGACACCGCGCTGATGGTGTAGCCCTTCTCTTTCTTCTGACTGACCATGTCTCGCAACCTTGAACGAATCGCCATCGTATGATATGAGTGCGTCAATGTCAAGTTTTTTGCATGCTGACACCATATGGATTTCTGAGATCTAGCGGGCAGACGGTGCCAGAATGAGATTTAAACACAATATTCAGAACTATCTACAGAATTCGAACGGCTTCGCAAAAAAATACTTGACATAGTGTGGCTAAGATTTTATTATGTGAACGTGCTAAATGATGGATGGGACGGATTAGCAAGGAGAATGGCACGAGAATACAGAAGGGAGTCAGGAGCGACTTCCTCAAATCGAATCCCTGGCCACTCGCCTCAGGCGAGCTGTCGGAGATACCAATTATTTAAAGTGGAGGATATGAACCATGTCACTGATGATCAAAGCCAGCCCGCTTAGGGAACTGTCGACGCTCAACGAGCGTTTGAACCGGATGTTCAACGAAGTCAGATTCCCGTCCTTCCAGGGACAGGATCTCGAGTTAGCGACTTCTTGGGTGCCGGCGGTCAATATCTTTGAAAACGACCAGGAAGTTTCGGTGTCGGTGGATCTCCCTGGCATAAAAAAGGAAGACGTTGAGATCACGCTCGAGAACAATGTTTTGACGCTGAAGGGAACCCGGAAGCTGGAGAACGAGGAAAAGCGTGAGAATTATCATCGGGTCGAACGTGCTTACGGGACGTTCGCGCGCAGCTTCAACCTGCCGAACACCGTGGATGCGGAGAAGATCGGCGCCGAGTATCAGGATGGCGTGCTTCACATTCACCTCCCGAAGCGGGAGGAGAGCAAACCACGTCAAATCTCTGTTAAGGTCAGGTAGGTTCTTGTGTATAATGGGGAATTCTGGTGGGCCGCAGGTCCGGCTGCAGACCGCGGCCCAATCCCCAAAAAGAGGAATGATGGATGAATGAAGCACGAGAACGGCTCGTCAAGGACGCGCTTGCCAGGCTTGAAAGCCGGTACATGGTTGTATCGGTGGTTGCGAAAAGAGCCAATCAGCTCGCCCGGCACCCGGAGAGTCAGGGGGCTGGATGGGCGATTAATCAGGCCTTGAAGGAATTACTGGACGATAAGATCAAGTACGAGGTCCCGGCCGAGGAGAAGGTACCGAAGAAAGGGCGCGCGAGCCGTTCCGGCAAATAACGGGTTGGGGTTGATCGCGGCGAGGTGGACGGGATACCACGATCCGCGGCATCCCGCCTTCCATCGGGTCCGTCGGGATGAGATGAAGGGAGGAAACGAATGGCAAAGGCAATTGGAATCGATTTGGGTACGACCAACTCGGTCGTCGCCGTGATGGAGGGCGGAAAACCCACTGTCATTGTGAACAGCGAGGGCGGCCGGACGACGCCGTCGGTGGTCGCCTTCACCAAGACCGGCGAACGATTGGTGGGCCAGCTTGCAAAGCGGCAGGCCGTGCTCAATCCGGAGAACACGCTTTACTCGGTCAAACGCTTCATCGGTCGCAGGTACTCCGAAGTCACCGCTGAGGCCAAGAATGTGCCGTACAAGGTCGTGCGGGGGGACAATGAGGTCGTCCGCTTCGATGTGATGGGCAACCTGCAATCCCCGGAAGAGATCTCGGCGATGGTATTGCGGAAACTGGCTGACGAGGCGACCCGGTACCTGGGCGAGAAAGTCACGGATGCGGTCATCACCGTTCCTGCTTATTTCAATGACGCGCAGCGGACCGCAACCAAAGACGCCGGCAAGATCGCCGGTTTGAACGTACTGCGGATTATCAATGAGCCGACGGCGGCGGCCCTGGCCTATGGGCTGGACAAACGGAAAAACGAAACGATCCTGGTGTTCGACCTGGGCGGCGGAACCTTCGATGTCTCGATTCTTGAGGTAGGGGACGGCGTCTTCGAGGTCAAATCCGCGAGCGGAGACACACATCTGGGCGGTGACGACTTCGACAAGCGGATCGTCGACTGGATGGCGGAGGAGTTCCGCCGGGATTACGGTATTGACCTGCGTCAGGACCGGCAGGCGCTGCAACGGCTGACGGAAGCCGCGGAGAAGGCGAAGATCGAACTCTCCAGCACGATGGAAACCACCATCAGTCTTCCTTTCGTCACCGCCGATGCATCCGGCCCGCGACATCTGGAGATGCGGCTCACTCGCGCGAAATTCGATCAGCTCACGGCAGACCTGGTCGAGCGCTGTGTCGGGCCGATGAAACAGGCGCTGAGCGATGCGAAGCTCACCGAAAAGGAGATCGAGGAGGTCATCCTGGTCGGCGGATCCACTCGAACCCCTTCGGTGCGCGACCTTGTACGCCGGATCATGGGGGGCAAGGAACCGAATCAATCGGTCAATCCGGATGAAGTCGTCGCCGTGGGCGCCGCGGTCCAAGCCGGCGTGCTCGCGGGCGAAGTCAAAGACGTGCTGCTCCTGGACGTCACTCCGCTCTCCCTCGGCGTGGAGACGCTCGGCTCCGTCATGACCCGGATTATCGAGCGGAACACCACGATCCCGGTCCGGCGGTCGGAGGTATTCACGACCGCGGAGGACAATCAGACGGCGGTCGACATCCACGTCCTGCAGGGAGAACGCGAGATGGCGAGGGATAATCGGACCCTTGGCCGGTTCCGCCTCGAGGGCATAGCCCCGGCGCCGCGAGCGACGCCGCAGGTCGAAGTCACCTTTGACATCGATGCCAACGGGATTCTGAACGTCTCGGCCAAGGACAAGGCCACCGGGCGCGAACAGAAAATCACCATCAGCGGATCGACGCAACTCAGCAAGGACGAGATCGATCGCATGGTGAGCGATGCCCAGGCCCATGCGAACGAGGACAAAGAGCGGCGGCAGGGGGTGGAGGCGAGAAACAACGCGGATAGCCTGGCCTACCAGGTCGAGCGCTCGCTGAAGGACCTTGGCGACAAGGTTCCCTCGCACGAGAAAGCTAGGGCTGAGCAGCTGATCAGCGAGATCCGCCAGGCGATCAAGGAGGAGGCTTCCGCCGACCGCCTGCGTCAACTCAGCTCGGACCTGCAGCAGATTTCACATGGTATCGCGGCGGCCGCTTATGGGCAGGCCACCGGAGGTGGACCAGGCGGACCGGGCGGATCCGGCCCGTCCGATGGCGCGGCCTCCGGCCAGGACGACGTCATCGACGCCGAATTCAAGCCCAGCAATTGAGCTGGAAGGAAGGAGATGGAAGCGCATGCCACGCCGCAGAGCCAGGCCACCGGTCGCCGCGTCCGACAATAACATCGAGTCCTCGTCCAACGGGTTCCAACCTGACGTCGACGAAGGTCTCGAGGATCGATTTGAAGCTCTGCCCGAGAACGGCGATGAGGTGGCCGGCCTGATCCCCGGCGATCAGGAAGAGGAGGAGTTGGAGGTGGAAGAGTACGAGGAGCTCCGCGAAACTCCATCTCCAAGGCGCGAAACGAGACAGGAGTTGCTCGGGCGGCTGATGCGCCGCCTGCTCTTCGCGCGCGAGCAGGTTCACACCTCGCTCGAGCAGGTGCGGGATTTCAATACCGAGATCCGCGAGGCCGGATCCCGGCCCCCGGAAAAACTGAAGGAGGAGTTTCATAGCACGATCGGCGAACTGAGCCATGCGCGCCGCGAGGAAAACTTCGCGCGTTCGGAGCTGATTCAAATGCTGGGCTGGCGCCCCTGATCCGCCTCTTACGTCCCGAACCTGCCGCCGCACCGACCGCCACCCGGGCGGTCCTTCATTCAGAACGGAGATCCGATGGCTGTTAAGTATCGGGACTACTACGAGACGCTCGGCGTGCCGCGCGCAGCGGCCGCGGACGAGATCAAGTCTGCTTTTCGCAAGCTGGCGAGGAAGTATCACCCCGATGTCAATCCGGGCGATCGCCGGAGCGAGGAGAAATTCAAGGAGATCAATGAGGCTTACGAGGTCCTCAGCGACCCGAAGAAACGGGAGATGTATGATCGCCTCGGTCCCAACTGGAAGGCGGGAACCGAGTTCTCTCCGCCGCCCGGATGGGAGAACGTGCGGATCGATTTCGGAGACTCCGGATTCGGATTCGGCGGCGGCTTCAGCGATTTCTTCGAATCGCTCTTCGGCGACCTCAAGGGTAGAGGCGTGAAGACGGGAACCGCCCGGGCTCCGAAGGGTTGGAACGGCCGGGGGCAGGATGTCGAAACCGAGATCACCCTGACCGTCGAAGATGCCCATCGGGGAGCGACCCGCAAGCTGGTGCTTCAGGATGGGCGATCGCTCGACGTGAAGATCCCGGCCGGCGTCCGCGATGGTTCGGTGATACGGCTGGCAGCACAGGGAGAATCGGGACCCTCGGGCCGAGGCCACGGCGATCTCTATATTCGCGTTCGACTCGAAAAACATCCGCAGTTTGCGGTGACCGGGGATGACATAACGGTTCAGATCCCCATCGCGCCATGGGAAGCCGCATTGGGAGCCAAGATCCCGGTCCCCACGCTCGAGGGCTCGGCTGAGCTGACTGTGCCGGCCGGCGCCCAAAGCGGACAACGATTGCGCATGAGAGGACTGGGGCTGAACCGACGCCGCGGCGGCAGGGGAGATCAGTATGTTCAATTGTCGATCGTTGTACCCACCAGCATGACGGAACGCGAACGAGCGCTATTCGAACAACTGTCCCGTGAGTCCTCCTTCCAACCGCGACCGACCCACAAGTAGTCAAGCAATTTACCGTAATACCCTTGCATGGGTTATAGATGCCTATGGACTTCAATCGATTCACGGAAAAACTGCAGGACGGCCTTCGGGCCGCCCAGAACCTGGCTGCGAAGTCGGGACATCAGAATATTGATACGGAACATCTGCTGCTCGCGCTCCTGAAGCGGGAGGACGGCCTGGCGCCCGCGATTCTGCAGAAGGCGGGGATCAGGGTTGAGGCGCTCCGTGAGCGGCTCGAGAAACAACTCGACCGGTTGCCCAAAGTGACGGGACAGGCTGCGGGCGCGGATCAGATCTACCTGGCCTCGAACCTGAACCGGGTCCTGGCCCGGGCACAGGAGGAGGCCGAGCGCCTGAAGGATGAGTACGTAAGCATTGAGCACGTTCTGCTCGCCATACTAGACGAAGGGCGCGGCGCGCCCACCGGCAAGGCGCTCCACGAGCTGGGGCTGGATCGGGACCGGTTGATGAAAGCGCTGATGGAGATCCGGGGCACCCAGCGGGTGACCTCACCGACACCGGAGACGACCTATCAGGCACTCGAACGATACGGACGCGACCTGACCAAGCTCGCGTCACAGGGCAAGCTCGATCCCGTCATTGGAAGGGATGATGAAATCCGGCGAGTCGTTCAGGTCCTCTCGCGCCGGACGAAGAACAACCCGGTTCTGATCGGGGACCCCGGTGTAGGAAAGACCGCTATCGTCGAGGGACTGGCCCAGCGAATCGTGCGCGGAGACGTCCCGGAGGGGTTGAAGAATCGCAAAGTGGTAGCGCTCGACATGGGCGCCCTGATCGCCGGGGCGAAATACCGCGGCGAATTCGAAGAACGATTAAAGGCCGTGCTCCGCGAAGTACAGGAATCGAACGGCGAAGTGATTCTCTTTATCGATGAGCTGCATACCGTCGTGGGCGCCGGACGGACCGAGGGATCCACCATGGATGCCGGCAACCTGCTGAAACCGATGCTGGCTCGAGGTGAACTTCACTGCATCGGCGCCACTACGCTCGACGAATACCGGAAGCACATCGAAAAGGACGCCGCGCTCGAACGGCGCTTCCAGCCCATCGTCGTCGGCGAGCCATCGGTAGAGGACACGGTCTCCATTCTGCGAGGACTTCGCGATCGGTACGAAGTCCACCACGGCGTCCGCATCAAGGACTCCGCCCTGGTGGCGGCGGCGATACTCAGCAACCGCTACATCTCCGACCGTTTTCTGCCGGACAAGGCCATCGATCTCGTGGATGAGGCCGCGGCCCGGTTGAGAACCGAGATCGATTCCCTTCCCGCCGAGCTCGATGAGTCCATGCGCCGAATCATGCAGCTCGAAATCGAGCGTGAAGGACTCAAGAAGGAGACTGACAACGCCTCCCGCGAGCGGCTGCGGAAGCTGGAAGGCGAGCTGATGGAGCTCAAACTCCATGCCGAGCAGATGAAATCGCAATGGGATGAGGAAAAGGAACTCATCATGAACCAGCGGCGGATCCGGGAGGAGATCGAGCAGACCAAAATCCTGATCGAGCAGGCCGAACGCGCGTACGACCTGAACCGGGCCGCGGAACTCAAGTATGGAAAACTGGTAGAACTCGACAAGGCCCTGAAGCAGTTTGAGACCCGCCTGCTGGAGATCGCCGAGCAACGTAAGGGCGTCCGGCTGCTCAAGGAAGAGGTTGACGAGGAGGATATCGCCGAGGTCGTGAGCCGCTGGACGAGAGTGCCGGTGAGCAAACTGCTGGAGGGCGAAGTCCAGAAACTGCTCCACCTGGAGGACCACCTCCACCGGCGTGTCGTTGGGCAGGAAGAGGCCGTGAGAGCGGTCTCCGAAGCAGTCATCCGGGCCCGGTCGGGATTGAAGGATCCGAACCGGCCGGTGGGAAGCTTCATTTTCCTCGGCCCGACCGGAGTTGGAAAAACCGAGCTGGGGAGGGCCCTGGCCGAATTCCTGTTCGACGACGAACGCGCTCTGATCCGGATCGACATGTCGGAGTACATGGAGAAGCACTCGGTCGCGCGTCTGATCGGGGCTCCGC
>JACQTD010000077.1 GCA_016210985.1 Acidobacteriota bacterium | reverse complement strand
TCTGACCTCTGACCTCTGATGGACTTAAGCTCGAATTCAATCGGCATTCCGGGCAGTGCTCCAGCCACCTGACCGATATCGGCGGAATCGCGGACGATGGTTACAGCCTGCTGACCCCGAATTACACCCCTCTATAACAGGGTTCCCGATTGCGCGGCCGCCGGCCCGTTCATCCGGCCTCGGGGAGTCTCCGCCGCGCGTTGTGATTCGACGACGCCCGGGGAGCTCTCGATCGCCTCCTCACGGATTCTGGAGGCGAGCCCAGAAGGCAGAGGGGCTTCAGCTCCGTCATTCATTCGTTCGGAAGTCGGAGCGGGCCCGGGTGGATCCGGTACGCGCGAGTTGCCGCTCCCGGGCAGCGGAGGAACCCTTGGGGCCGGGAGGACGGCGGCCGGGTCAAGGGGCGGTTGCCCGGGCGGTGCCTCCCGGTCGGGAACCGAGACCGCAACCGGAGGGCGGGACGCGATGCCATCCTGAACCTGCAGGTAGAGTGCTGTGCCTCCCAGCGCAAGCGCGGCGAACGCCACCGTTCCCGTTGCCGCTATGGCCCATATGGGAACTCGTCGTGCGGGGATATTCCCCCGCTCCGTCCTCCCGGTCATGAGCGGCGGGGTGATGGCGACCCAAGGGTCCAGCTTCGTTGTGGGGGCTTCGATTCCGGCGTTCGACATTCCTGGGAGCGCGGCCCCGCACTTGGTACAAAAGCGTCCCGTATCTCCAGACTGCGAACCGCATTGAGGACAGATGATCATTCGGGTCACCCCCGGTCAATGCCTGGCGGACGGGAACCGGCCACCGGTTGAATAACTGAGCGGTGACATTCTACCTGTCTCTCCACGGAAACGAAACGCCGGAGCCGTTCCCGTCTTCAAAAACTCCTGGAACCGCAGGTGCGGAACGCCTCCGCACGCCGGACTTCCAGCCTGACCCGTCAGCCGATCGCCGTTCAGCATTCAAACATGGCATTCGATCAAGGAAGTCTGCCTGTGGTTTCCAGCTCGGTACCAAACTTCATGATCTCCTCAGCGACCCGGGCGGGATATTCCTCCTGCGGGAGGTGTCCACAATGGGAGAGTACCACCCACTTCGAACCGGGGAGATCCCGATGGAGCCGCGCTCCGCTGGGCAAGGGAACCAGGCGATCGTCCGCTCCCCAGATCAGCAGAACAGGCTGCTTCAGGGATGGAATCGCAGCCTCGATCCGTGACAAATCCCAGTTCCGGAGCGTTTGAAGGACGGCCCGTTGGCCGTGCCGTGTCCTGAAAGGGCGGCCGTAGGCTTCGACGCGATCTCTTGTCACCTTCTGCGGATCATAGAGGCACACCTTGAGCCCTTCCGCTACAAAGCGGTCGTCGAGCGCGACCAATGCCGCGATCGACTCACCGGCCACGGGCATCAGCAGCCGGCGGCTCGGAAGAAATGACCGGGCATCGAGATCCGCGTATGCGACACTGTTGAGCAGCACGAGCGATGAGACCCGATCCGGATCTGCTGCGGCACACGCAATCGCCACGGCGCCACCCATGGAATTTCCACAAAGCATGGCACGCTCTACATTCAGCTGATCGAGTAGTTTCATGACCAGCTCGGCCTGGCGATGGACCGTGTAGTCCGTGTCGGGTTTTTCAGAGAAACCGAAACCCATCAAGTCGACGGCGATTACGCTGAACCGGGTGGAGAGGGGGTCGAGTACGTCCTTCCAGGTGAAGGTGGAAGAACCGAAGCCATGGAGGAGCACCAATTTCGGTCCTTCACCCTTTTCCTGGTAATGCATACGGACGCCATCGATCGTCGCGAAGCGACTATGAGCCTGGTGGGGCAAGACGACTGCGGGATCCTCGAGATTGACATCGGCCGGCCGGCTATACCAGAAAACCAGGGTGACAAGTACGAGAACGGGTGCGGCCCACGCCAGGAAACTCAAGGGACCGGCAGGCCTCAAAAGGCTTCGAAGACGGATTCTCGATTTCAAACTAAACCCTCAGATCCCGGATGCTGACTCTTGAAATCTCAATTCCGGCTTGATGTTGGGGATTCCACCCTCCAATATGGAAAATGATCACGAGTGATCAAACCAGGATCAAGAATCCGAAACCGAAATTGGTCAAAACGCAACGAAGCTCATCCGCCCGAAGCCGGCGCCATCTCCTGCTGGCCGGGTCGGCGTCCTTGCTGCTCTACTACCTTCCCTATGCCGATGTGATCGTCTATCCGATACGGATCTTCGTGACCTTCATTCATGAGGCCTCGCACGCGCTGGCCGCCTGGGCGACGGGGGGTTCCGCGGCATCGATCGGGATCGAACCCACCGGTAACGGGGTCACCATGACAAGGGGCGGCCTCTCCTTCCTGGTCTCCAGCTCAGGATACATCGGCAGCACGACATACGGGGTCTTTCTGCTCAGGATTTGCCGTACGCCCCGGTTGGTGAACGCTGCGTTTTTGTTCACGGCCGCCATTCTGGGGCTTACGACATTCCTGCTCGTTCGACCGATCCTCAGTTTCGGTTTCCTGGCCGGGATTGGTCTGACCTTCCTGATGGCGGCGGCTGCCGCCATCCTCCCTCGTACATGGGCACAGTTCCTGCTGGCGTTTCTGGCACTGGAGTGCTGTCTGAATGCGCTCTTCGATCTGAAAACGCTGGTTCAGCTTTCCGCGGCGACCGGCGTGCACACGGACGCTGTCAACATGGAGCTTGCGACCGGCATCCCGGCGATCGTTTGGGCGTTCTCATGGTCCGCCGTGTCGGTCGTGTTGATCCTGATCTCGCTCCGGGGGTATCTACCCAACGGCGGACGCTGACTTCAGAATTCAAACTGCGGCGCCCGAGGCGTTGCGGTGAAGGAGATCCACCCGGAACCGGGAAGGGATACGGCGACTCCGGTTAAGCCCAGTTCAACCGGGCGAGTTCATCGTACAGGTGAGCCACGCTGATGATGCCCTGGTGATAGTTGTCGAGGTTCAATCGCTCATTGGGCGCGTGCGAATTCTCGTCGGGGAGTCCGAATCCGAGCAGAATGCACGGCTTTTGCAGGATGTCGTGAATCGTTCCCACGAAGGGGATCGATCCGCCCTCACGGATGAAGACGGCCCGGCGTCCGAATCCCTTCTCGAGGGATCGGATGGCGGCCTGGAACGCCGGATGATCATAAGGCGCGAGGAAACCGCGCCCCGCGGAGAGCTTCCTGACTTCGACCCTGACCGTCCTGGGGGCTGACTTAAGAACATACCTGGTGAACAACTCGGCGATCTCATCCGGGTCCTGGTGTGGGACGAGACGCATGCTGATCTTGGCCAGCGCCCAGCCGGGAATGATGGTTTTCGCCCCCTCTCCGGTGTGCCCGCTCACGAGCCCGTTGACGTCGAGCGTGGGCCGGGCCCACAGCCTTTCGAGGGTCGAATACCCCGTCTCGCCCGTCAGCTTGGGCGAGCCGGTCAGCTCCAGGAACTCCTTCTCGCGGAAGGGCAGCGAAGCGAGATTGGACCGCTCCTGATCCGAGATGGCCACTACTTTGTCGTAGAATCCCGGTATCTTGAGTCGGCCGCGGACGTCCTTGAGCTTCACGATCAACTGGGCGAGCACCTGCGCAGGATTGGCCACGGTGCCTCCGAATGAGCCGGAGTGGAGGTCCGACCGGGGGCCGCGCACCTCGACCTCCATGTACGTGAGCCCCCGCAGTCCGTAACAGATCGAAGGGACTCCCTTATCCAACATCGGCGTATCTGAAATCACGCAAACATCCGCATCGAGCCTGTGCCGGTGCTCGAGGAGGAAAGCCGCCAGATGCTCGCTGCCGATCTCTTCCTCACCTTCGACGATGAATTTGAGATTGAGCGGGAGGCTGTTCCGCGCTTTGAAGTAAGCCTCGATGGCCTTCAAATGAACGTACACCTGACCTTTGTCGTCAATGGTCCCGCGGCCGTACAGATTTTCGCCTCTCAGAGAGGGTTCAAAAGGCGGCGACTGCCACAGATCCAACGGCTCGACCGGCTGCACGTCGTAATGGCCGTAGATGAGCATGGTCGGCCGTCCGGGCGCACCCAACCACTCGCCATACACCACGGGATGTCCGGCCGTCGGGATCACTTCGGCATGGGACAGCCCCGCTTCACGCATCTTCGCGGCAAGGAATCGGGCACACCGCTCGACCTCCAGCTTGTGCTCGCTGCTGCAGCTGATACTGGGGATCTTCACAAACTCGATGAGATCGTCTATGTGCTGCTGCCGGTACCGGTTGATATGATCAATGATCGCTTGCATCTCTACTCTCCGAAGCATCGCAGACGCCGAGGAAAAGCCTGCAAAACGGGCACGCTAGCACCGGTCAAGCCGGGGGGTCAAGCGAGCGGTTCCTGCCGTACCGGAGGCGTACCGGCCGATTTCCGATTGGCGAGTCCAAGCGAGATAAGGGTTTGCGTACTGGGCGCAGAAAGTGTAAAAAGTGGCAGGAGAAATTCCGGATTCCGAATGTTCAAGGGAGAGATGCTATGAAAACAAAAAAAGCGCTGGCCGTGGCCGTGGTACTAGGAGCACCTCTTTGCACTGCATTCACAGGTGTGGCCGTCCCTAAGCTTTTCGGGATGATGATGCTCTTGATAGCGCCTTTCTTCGGCGCACTCCCCGCCGTAGCCCTCATATTCGTGGTCGTGCTCATCGTTGCGCTCGCGGACGCGGCTCTAGCCCAGCACCGCTATATCATACCGTTCTAAAACTCGTCGGATCTGAGTCACCTTTGGAAGGGTCGCGGGGAACTTACTTGGCTCGCATGCAAGAAAGGGCCCCGGATGCTTCCATCACGGGGCTCCTGTGAGGCTGGAGTGGAGCGAGCCGGCGCCTTAATCCAAAGTGGCGATCTACTTGGCCGGGACCTTCTCTGAGACCGTCTTAGCCTGGAGGAAGAGGAGAAGGTAGTCCGGTCCTCCGGCTTTGGAGTCCGTTCCTGACATATTAAAACCGCCGAAAGGATGTCCTCCGACCAAGGCGCCTGTGCATTTTCGGTTGAGGTAAAGATTCCCCACGTGGAAAACCTCCGAAGCCTTCCTCAATTTCTCCGGACTGTTGGAATAGGCCGCGCCGGTCAGGCCGAACTCGGTATTATTGGCCACTTCCAGGCCGTGTTCAAAGTCCTTGACCCGGATCACCGCCAGTACCGGACCGAAAATCTCCTCCTGCGAGATCCGGGCCTTCGGCTCCACGTCGGCAATGACCGTCGGCTGCAGGAAGTAACCGTCACCACCTGCATGGCCGCCACCTGTCAGGAGGCGTCCTTCCTTCTTACCTACCTCAATGTAATTCTGGATTGACTTCATTGAATTCTGATTGATCACGGGACCCATGAAATTCGACGGATCCTCCGGGGGTCCGACCTTGATCTTCTTCACCCGCTCCAGCAATTTATCAAGGAAGGAATCATAGACCTTGTCGGCGACGATGGCCCTCGAACAGGCCGAACATTTCTGGCCCTGGTATCCGAACGCCGAGACCGCCACGCCCTCCACGGCAGAGTCGAGATCGACCTCGTCGTCCACCAGGATGGAATCCTTTCCACCCATCTCCAGCACGGTACGCTTGATCCAGATCTGCCCGGGCTGCGCCTTGGCGGCCAGTTCGCTGATCCGGAGACCGGCCTCCTTCGATCCGGTGAAGGCGACGTAGCGGGTCTTCGGATGCGTTACCAGGGCTTCGCCCACGCTTCCTCCCGGCCCGGTCAGAAAATTGACCACCCCGTCGGGCAGCCCTGCTTCCTGCAAAATCTCGACGAACTTGACCGCGATGGCCGGAGAATCACTGGACGGTTTCAGCACAACGGTGTTGCCGGTCACGACGGAAGCGACCGTCATTCCGCCCATGATGGCGCACGGGAAATTCCAGGGCGGGATGACCACACCCACGCCCAACGGAATGTAAACCAGGTAGTTCTTCTCGCCTTTGACCGGCGTCAAGGGTTGCGGTCCGCCAAGCCGGAGCATCTCCCGGGCGTAGAATTCGAGGAAATCGATCATCTCGGCGATATCGCCGTCGGCCTCCGGCCAGGTCTTCCCGACTTCATACACGCACCACGCTGACATTTCGAACTTCCGCCGCCGAAGGATATCCGCTGTGCGGAAGAGGTAGCCGGCCCGCTCCTTATACGGGACCCGCTTCCAGGTTTCGAACACGCGGCTGGCTTCTTCGATGGCACGATGGGCCAATTCTGGCGTTCCTCTCTGGAAAATACCGACGACCTGCTTCGGGTTCGACGGATTGGTGGACGTGATTTTTTCACCGAGTTTGATTCGCTCTGATCCGATGATGATCGGATATTCCCGACCGAGCTCGCTCGCGACCTTCGCCAGCGCTTCCTCCATGGCCTTTCGGTTTTCCGGCTTGGAAAAATCTGTAAAGGGTTCGTTCGCGAAAGTTTCGCGGTTATACTCTAATTCTGCAGCACCCATCGAGCACGCTCCTCCAGTAAGATAACGGCGGATTCTACTGGGGCATGCCCGGGTATACAAGGACGAGGTTGATCGCGGGTGGCTGAAACCTGGGATGTCATCATCATCGGCGGCGGGCACAACGGGCTCGTCGCGGCGGCCTACCTTTCCAGAGGCGGGCTTCGAGTCCTCGTGCTGGAGAGGAGGCCGCTGCTGGGCGGCGCTTGTGTAACCGAGGAGGTATTCCCCGGGTTCCGGGTATCTTCCGCCTCCTATCTCTGCAGCCTGATGCAGCCGCGAATCATCCGCGAGCTGGAGTTGTCAAGGTTCGGCTACCAGGTCTTCCCGAAAGACCCTGCGTTTTTCACCCCGTTCCCCGACGGGCGTCATTTCACGATGTGGCAGGACCAGCGGCGGACGTGTGAAGAGATCGCGAAATTCTCGGCCCGGGACGCCGCCCGGTATCCGGAGTACGAGGCTTACGTAGAGCGCCTGGCACGATTTGCGGAATCAATGCTGCTCAGAATGCCGCCGAACATCACCCGGATCTCCCCGGCTGATTTACGTGATTATGCCAGGTTGGGCTGGGACCTTACCCGCATGAGCGAGGAGGAGCGTATAGGGCACATCCGGATATTCACCCAGAGCGTGGCCGATTTCCTCGAACCCTGGTTCG
Source organism: Acidobacteriota bacterium (assembly GCA_016210985.1). Taxonomy (GTDB): domain Bacteria; phylum Acidobacteriota; class Blastocatellia; order HR10; family JACQTD01; genus JACQTD01. The sequence goes on along the minus strand of JACQTD010000077.1, from coordinate 8,483 downwards.
AGTCCGAGCAACTCAAGGTGACCCTGGCCACCGACGGCGTGATCGGCACGAATGGCGGACCGCGGTCGCCGGGTACGGCCTATATCCTGTTGCATCATATGATGGGCGTGGTCGAAGGGCACCGCGGACTGTGGGGATTCGTGCGCGGCGGAATGGGCGCGTTGTCGGAAGCGATCGCCGGGGCCTCTCGCGCGGCCGGCGCAACGATTCGCACCGATTCGGAGGTTGCGCGCATCATGGTACGGGACGGCCGGGCCGTCGGTGTAGCCTTGCGCGACGGTTCCGAATTTCGATCGAGCATCGTGGTCTCCAACGCCGATCCGAAGCGGACGTTTCTGGGCATGGTCGGCGAGCGGCTGCTCGATCCCGGTTTCGCCCGGCAGGTCACCGGTTTCCAGATGAAGGGCTGCTCGATGAAGATCAACCTGGCGCTCGACGGCCTGCCTGATTTCAAGGCCCTCCCCGGCGCGACGCTGATGCCGCATCACAAGACTACGATGCATATCTGCCCGAGCATCGACTATGTGGAGCGCGCCTGGGACGAATGCAAGTACGGCCAGCCTTCCTCGCGTCCGATGCTGGAGATGACCATCCCCACCGTTTATGACGATTCGCTGGCGCCCCCGGGAAAACACATCATGGGGATCTTTCTCCAATACACCCCCTATCGACTGACGGATGGAGAGTGGAGCAGCTTGAAAGAGAGCTACGCCGACCGGGTCATGGATCTGATCGAAGACTACGCGCCCGGATTCAAACACCGGGTCCTTGCGCGCCAGGTGCTTACGCCGGTCGACCTCGAGGAGATCTACGGGCTTACCGGGGGAAACATCTTCCATGGAGAGATGAGCCTCGATCAGCTCTATTTCATGCGGCCGGCCCCGGGCTGGGCGCGGTACCGGACGCCGATTGAGCGTCTCTACCTTTGCGGCTCCGGCACACATCCCGGCGGCGGCGTGATGGGCGCCCCGGGCTACAACGCCGCCAGACAGGTCCTCCGCGACTGTCGCGGCCTTCCTTCGTGGTGAAACCCATACAAGATGCCTGCGTTCACAGGGGTCGTATGCGACTCAATCCGGAACCGGGGCCGGCTTGGCCTGCTCAGCGGTCGATATGGCTTCGCAGGTAGCGGGCGATCAGATATCCCTCGTAGAAGTTGAACGGGAACGCTCCGCTCGTGTAGTGCCCGCAGGGAAGCCAGGCCACATCATGCGCGGTCTTCTGCTTCCGGCAGGCATCCATGATCTGCTGCGACAGATGGGGTAGAAAGGAGAGATCATACCGGGCGGCGATCAGGAGGATACGCCTGCGATGGTCGTTCCTCAGTCGCGGCGCGAAGGTGAGAGGGCTGATGACCGACCAGTAGCGCCGCAGCGCCTCGAGTTCGAGGTGAGTCTCGATCCCTTCCCGAACGTGGCGGGTGGTGATCCCGGTCCAGACGGCGTCCGCGAAATAGCCTGAAACATGATTGCAGACTGCGACCTGGAGCCGCGGCTCGTGACAATAGGCGAGAAAGGCGATGCAGGAGCCGATGCTGGTGCCCGCGATTCCGAATTGCCGGTATCCGCGTGAAGAGAGCCAGTCGATCGCCCGGCGGAGATCGAGGAGTGCCTGCCGGACGGCCTGTATGGTGCGGCCGATATTGGGGCTTATCATGTAGTCGGACCGCTCCAGATGCGATGGACGGCGGGCGCCGTGGTAGGGAAGGGTCATGCGGAGAGCGGAAATCCCGGTGGCCTGGATGACGCGGCAGAGCGTGACATGGGATCGTTCGTCCGCGTTCCATTGTGGCAGCACCAGGACTGCCCCATGGGCGGCCGGAGCCGGAAAATAGCGGAAACGAGCCACATTGTTTTCACGGTACGGTGTCGGAATGGCGCTCTGGAAGGTCAACTCGCCGCCGGTGAGGAGAAACCCGGCATGATCGCCTACGTGCCCGTTCGCGTGTGGATCGTAAAACCTCTCGCTGGCTTGAATGGAATTCTCGACGTAATCCCCGAGAAGCCGCTCGGGGTCTTCACCGCCGGCGCCTTCGATCAGGCATTCAATTCCCCATTCAAAAGGCAGCACCCTCCGGTTGGTGGACTTCTCCATCAGCCGGCGTTCCCGTTGGTGTATCCATTGTCTCCACATCCCGCGGAATCGTTCGCTTGTGAATTACGCAACCAGATTGTAACCTCTGCCCTCGCATTTTCAATGCCAGCGGCCTCCTGCAAATGGCCCGGAGTATCGACTTTCGATGTTGGAAGGGAAGACGGGAATCGTTTTCGGAATCGCGAATAAACGGAGCATCGCTTGGGCGATCGCGCGAACCCTGGCGCAACATGGTGCCCGTCTCGCGGTCACCCACCAGAACGAGCGGTTGGAGGAGAAGGTACGCGAGCTGGCGGGACAATTGGCAGAACCCCTGATCCTGCCGTGCGACGCCTCGGAAGACGATCAGATCGACGCTGTCTTCAAGGCCGTCGAGGAGGCCTTCGGCGGGCTCGATTTCCTCATTCATTCGATCGCATTCGCCGCCCGGGAGGACCTCGAAGGTGATTTCACGGACACTTCACGAGCAGGTTACCATCTGGCCCAGGACATCAGCGCCTACTCCCTGATCGCGCTTGCCCGACGGGCGGCGCCGCTGATGGCCGGACGCGACGGGAGCGTCGTGACGCTTTCCTACCTGGGAGGCGAACGGGTGGTGCCCCACTACAACGTGATGGGCGTGGCCAAGGCCGCGCTCGAAGCCAACGTTCGTTACCTCGCCCATTCGCTCGGACCGCGCGGGATTCGGGTGAACGCCATTTCAGCGGGGCCGATCAAGACCCTGGCCGCGTCCGGAATCTCCGGGCTTTCAAAGATGCTCAAGTCGGTCGCCGCCGTCGCCCCGCTTCGCCGCAACACGCAACAGGCAGAAGTCGCCGACACGGCGCTCTTCCTCTGCAGTCACCTGTCCCGCGGTATCACCGGTGAAGTCATCTACGTAGACGCCGGTTACCATATCATGGGGATGTTCCAGCCGCCTGAGGAAGCGTAGGCGCTTTTTGATATTCCATTCGCCATCGCTGGCGAAGTGATCGGGCACTGCCGCCTGCAGCCCTCCTCCGGTGTGGACCTCAACGTGAGCGCCTTAGTACCGTGCCCGATCGGCCCACGGCCCAGACCCGTTCCGGACCGGCTACGGCAATGGCCGTGAGGTCGGAGGTGGTGGGCACTGCCTCAAGGCTCCAATGCTCGCCGCCGTCGAGAGTGAACAGGATCGTGCCACGGGAGCCGGCGGCCCAGCCCACGAGCGGCGAGAGAAATCCGATGGCATTGAGGTTATCTGAAACCCCGCTCCTTAGCTGGCGCCAGCCGTTCCGCTCGTGCTCGAATTTCAGGATCACACCGCCGCTCCCGCAGGCGAATAGACCCGAGGTATCTACGAGAGCCAGGCCGATCAGGGCCTCCCGAGTTGGCGTGGTCACGCGGATCCAGGTGCGGCCACCATCGGCGGTGCGCAGCGCGGTACCCGCCTCGCCGACGACCCATCCGCGCAGCCCGTCGACCATGCGTATTTTCCAGAGGTCGTCCGACGTTCCACTCGCCTGAACCTGCCAGGTCATCCCGCCATCCAAGGTATGGAGGATCTGACCTCCTGCTCCGACCACCCATCCGAGTTCCCGGTTGACGAAACAGACGCCGTTAAACGTCTCCTCCGGATGTTCCTCTCTTTGAATGAACCAACTCCGGCCGCCGTTCTCAGTGCCCTGGATGCGGCCGGCGTAGCCCACGGCCCACCCAATCTGGGGGTCCAGGAACTGCACATCACTCAATAATTCGGTCGTGGCGGCGACGGCGGACCAGCTCGTCCCGCCATTGAGCGTGTAGAGAATCAACCCTTCGATCTGCCGGATGTCGCCAACGGCCCAGCCATGATGCTCATCAGCGAAGGAGATCCCGAACAGGTCCTGCTGAGATGGCACGGGCTGAACCCGCCATGCGCCGCTCCGAAGTTCGTCGACCGTGGGAGATCCGCTTTGCTGGCATGCCGAGGCCAGCAGCAACCATGCCAGCGCTCCGGCGCCCCGCGACATGGCGCCCCAACGGTGAAGCCTCAATCGGATCAACGAACGGCTGCCCAAGCCGAAGGCGAACGGCGGACCCGTCGCCTCAGCGTCCGGGCGGGTCCGTCCGTTCTGAACGGAGCGTATTCACAGGAGAAGTGCTACAAAATCGACGTTGATGTTGATCGACGGACCGAAGATGACGAGCACCGCCAGCACCGTGGCCAACAGGGGTAGCGCGTCAATCAGCAATTGGCCGAATCCGAGATAAAAGAGCACGAGGACGAGCGCTGGTGAGTCAGCGCCCGGCAGCGCCGCCAAGAAGGGCGCCAATAGACCGCACATCGCAGCAATTCTCTTCATTTACCTCTCCATCCGCCGGACGAGATTTGACGCCGACCGGCTCGCGTGGCCGTAGCCGGCTGGGTCATGAGTCCACCTGCCCGATCATAACCGGTTCAGCGGGGCGAGGAAACCGCCGACGCCGCAGCCGGCGCATTTCTGATCTCCAGTTCACGCAGAAGGTTGGAAGCACCCGCGAACTTGTCGGTAACGAAGAGCACGTAACGGATATCCACGGAGATGGTGCGCGACGTATTGATGTTGAACACATAGTCGCTACCCAACCCTTCATAATTGCCGTCGAAGACGATCCCGATCAGTTCGCCCTTGCCGTTCATCATCGGGCTGCCGGAATTGCCGCCGGTAATATCGGTCGTCGCAATGAAGGCTACGGGAACGTCCAGGATGGTGGGATCCAGGTAATTCCCGAAGTCCCGTGCGGCCGAGAGTTCCTTCAACCTGGCAGGTACGTCGAAGGGTTCCTGGCCGGTGGCTTTGTCGATGACGCCCTTCAGACTTGTCTTATATCCATACAGGACCGCGTCCCGGGGCCGGTAACCCCGGACGTTGCCCCAGGTGAATCGCAGGGTCCGATTGGCGTCGGGATAGAGCAGGTCCTTCCGCGCCTCGCTCATCGCCCTGATGTAGATCGGACGCAGCTTTGAGACCGCACCATTAAAGGCCTGCGACCGCTTACCCAGCGGTTCAGCCTCGCGGGCCAGATCTGCCGCGAAGCGCATCGCCGGATCGGTGATTTCATCGACCTGGCGAAGCGACATCGCAAACAGGCCGTCGACGTTTTCCACCTTGTTGAAGCGGCTGTCCTCGAACAGCTGACGGGCCAAGTCGGTTTCCCCCTTACGCCGCTCCTCGCCGGTACGGCCGCCGATCCGCCGCTCTACGGCCTGGATCTTCTGGCCGGAGGGGAGACGGTCGGCACGCTCCAGCGCCTGCTCGAGCAACATCCGCTCCACGTTCGGCGTCCGGTCTTTCATGGTCTCTTCCAAGTTCTTCCGCACGTTCTCGATCGCGCGATCCGACAACTCCGGCGATCGCTGCTCGGCAGGCTTTTCCCGGTCGGCCGCCCGCCGGTAGGCCAGGGACATCACCTGTAGTAAATCGCTGGCGCCCAGTAGTTCGCCGATTGCCGATTGGGGAAGAAAGTAACTGTTCAGGTCCTGGTATAACTGTGCGAATCGCGGCAGCAGGTCTCCGTACTTGGCCTTCCAGGCCGGATCCTGCCCGATGCGCGCGCTGAGTTTCGCTTCTTCGACACGTTTTCGTTCAAGGAGGGCGGACCGGCGGAGTCCCTTGAGATCGCCTTCCATACTCTTCAGCGCGTTGCTGAGCGAGAAGACCTGGCTCGAGAGTTTAAGGGCCAGCGCCGGGTCCCGTTTACCCGCCTCGCTGAGCAATTGGATTTGGGACTTCAGGAGCTCAATCTGATAGGGGTAAAGGACATGCTCACGGAAATCGATGGAATACGACTCGCGGTAGCGATAGGTGGCGCCCGGATACCCCATGGCCATCACGAAATCGCCTTCCTGATAGCCGGCCATCGAAATCGGCAGATAGCGTTTCGGCCTGTAAGGTACGTTGTTTTCGGAGTATTCGGCAGGGGAACCGTCGGGCCCGGTGTAGGCCCGGAGGAAGGTGAAATCCCCAGTATGTCGCGGCCACTCGAAGTTATCGGGATCGCCTCCGAAGTACCCGATCGATTTGGGCGGAGCGAAAACGATCCGTACATCCTTTAAGACCTGTTCGGTATAGAGCACATAGTTCATTCCGCTCAGCATCTCGACGACCCGGCATTGCAGTCCTTCTTTCTCATGCCCTTTCTCCGCCGCGCGGGCAATTTCATCGCTCTTGGCCAGGATGGCACGGCCACGTTCGTTCGCGGGCATATCTTCTCTCACCGCCGACATTACCTCCGAGGTCACATCGGTAAACGACCTGGTGATTTGTGCCCGGTAGTTTTTCGCAGGGATCTCTTCGGCCCGCGTTTTGGCGAGGAACCCGTTCTGTGCGAAATCATGTTCCGGGGTGCTGGCCGCCACGATGGCGTCGAAGGCGACGTGGTGGTTGGTGAGCAGCAGACCCTCGGGCGACACGAACTCGCCCGTCCCTCCGCCAACGATGACGACCGCGTCAGTCAGGCTGGCGGCGCGGGGGTCGTAAATGTCCTCGGGCCTCAAGGCGAATCCTTGGGATCGCATGGTTTCCAGCGGCAGCGACCGAACCGTATCGGGCAGCCACATACCCTCTTCCGCGTGCAGGGGTGCGGAAAAAAGCAGGGGCTGCAGCACCAGTACCAGCAGGGTAATCGACTTTCGCAGCGTCATTTTATCTCCTCGTAGTGAAACCGATTCAATTAGACGGTGAAGGGAATCCTGGGCGGATGAAATCCATACGTCAGCCGAGCATGAGGATTAAGAAGTGTGCGACCATCGCCGCCACCAGTTTTCTCCGCCAAAGGTAGAGGGCCGACATGGCGAACCCGATGAACGCCCACCAAGGCAGGACCAAGGGTCCCTGTTGAAGGGCGTCGCCGACATGGAAAATCGTAAAGCCGACGGTTACCATGAATACGCTGACGCTGAGCCGGAACCTCTGGTGCGCCTGCCGGAGGGCCAGTCCCCGCCAGATGATCTCCTCGCAGAACGCGGCCGTCAGGATGAGCAGGAAGGATTCGGGGTGTCGTAGGTTGCCGAGGGCGGCCGCCACCGGTTCGGGGCTACGCGCGCCGAGCAGCCAAAGCGGCGCGGACGCCGCGGCCCAGATCACGGCTCCGGCGAGGAGGCCTACGACCGCCTCGGACACCGGGCGCGAAAAGTCGAGTCCCAGGTCAGCGTCGGCGATCCGGCGCTGGTGTTGCCAGCGCAGGATCAGCAGGACCAGGCCGCAGTTGGTGACCAGGACGGCCCATTGCCAGGCCGTCGCGGAACCGGAGATGAAATCGAATTGATCCCCCTTCCACCGCCAGGTCACCAGCAGGATAACCGACCAGACAATTTGCAGCGAGAAACTGAGGCCGATCAACGTGAACCAGAGACTCCATCTCGTATCCGTTGCGTGCGCCTCCGGATCGGCACTGATGGGGATGTCGTTCGTGCTCAATTCCATGTGCGGCCGCCGCGCATTGTAATCGATAAGTCCCGGGTCACGAAGCCGCGATCCTCCTACGGCCGCAGAAGTACCTTGAGGATCCCGGGCTGTTGTGCGCGGTCGAAAGCCTCAAGGCCGCTTTCCAACCGGAATTCGTCGGACAGCAGCGGGAGGATCGCATGTTGATGTTCGAATAACCCGGCAAGGGCCGGGCCGAAGCGCCCACAGCGTGAACCCACGATCCGGATTTCGTTCACCACGACCCGCGTTGCGTCGATGGCCGTACGATCCTGAACCGTGGACTTCAGGATGACGGTTCCACGAGCGCGGACCAGATTCAGCGCCTGGGCTAAGCCTCGGGCAGAACCGGTCGCCTCTACCACGACATCATAGCCGCCGGTCAGCGACGGAGGGATACTCACGGAGTCGGATTCATGCGCGAGCCGGGTCTCCACACCCCAAGCCGTCGCGTGTCGGAGTTTGTGGGGATGTCGGCCGATCAGAACGAGGTCGCAGCCTAGCGTGCTGAGGATCCGCACGATGAGAAGTCCGAGCTTGCCGTCTCCCAGGACCGCCACCCGCATCTGATCGGTCACCGGCACCTGCTCCAGTACCTGATACGCTGCGGCCAGTGGTTCGGTGAAGACGGCGAGTTGGTCGCTTATGCCTTCGGGCACCTCCTGGAGGTTCTCCACCGGGAGAGCGAGGTATTCGGCGAAGGCGCCATCCCGCCCCGCGATCCCAAGGGTTGTTCTACGGGAGCAATGGCGAGAGTCCCCCGCATGGCAATCAAGGCAGTCACCACATCCACAGTTGATCTCACCGACCACCCGCCGCCCGATCCATCGAGCGTCCGGACACTCCTCGACCCGACCCACGAACTCGTGCCCGGGAACTCCTCGGAACGAGGCATATCCCTTGAGCATTTCAATATCCGTGTTACAGATTCCGGCGAGCAATACCCGGATGCAGGCCTCGCCGGGACGTCGGGCGGCCGGAAGG
>JACQTD010000076.1 GCA_016210985.1 Acidobacteriota bacterium | reverse complement strand
CTAGAGGTCAGAGGCTAGAGGTCAGAGGCTAGAGGTCAGAGGCTAGAGGTCAGAGGCTAGAGGTCAGAGGCTAGAGGTCAGTAGGAGTCGACTTGTGGGTCATGCGCTGAAGTGGGGGTAAAGCGTTTCACTGACCTCTGACCTCTGACCTCTGACCTCTAGCCTCTGGCCTCTGACCCCTGACGGCTTCGACAAACTCCGCGAAGATCTTCCGGCTGAAGTCGTCAATGCCCGCGCTGGCTTCGGGATGCCACTGGACGCCGAGCACCCATTGCTCTGAGGGGTCAGCGACGACCGCTTCGACCAGCCCGTCGCTCGCCCAGGCGATGGGCTTGAGGCCCCGGCCGATCTGATTGATCGCCTGGTGGTGGTGACTGTTGACCCTGGGTTTGAGGCGACCGGCAATCTCGGAGAGCAGACTGCGCTCCTCAAGGACTATGGTGTGTGAAGGTACCCCGTACGGTTCACCCTGCTCATGTTTGATGGCGTTCTTGACCTGAGTTTGGATATCCTGGTAGAGTGTCCCGCCACGAAAGACGTTCAAAGCCTGAATGCCGTAACAGATGGCCAGCACAGGCAGCCGGCGCTCTTCGGCTATCCCGAGCAGCAACTGATCAACCTCATCCCGCTCACGGACGACATGACCGAGCTGAGGGAGGGGTTCCTCATGATACCGGGCCGGGTCGACATCACTGTTGCTTCCGGAGAGAACTACGCCACCGGCTCGAGCCAGTGCGTCCTCGATGTAGATCCGATCCGGAATCAGCGGCAGAAGGACCGGCGTGGCACCGGCCGCGTAGAGTGCGTCAGAATAATGTCGACGGAGGTAGAACCTGGGATTGGCGGGGTCGATCCGGGTCGGAATACAAACGAGTGGTCGTGTCAAGGTCGCTCAGGATACTCCTCTAAGAATTCACGGGGGCGAGTCTAGCCCCGGCCGCGAGGGCGATTCAAGCCGAGGCCGGCCTCGGGGTTAACCTAAAATTAACTTGCCAGCGGGGAAGGCATGAAATAGATTCCGTCTTCCTGGCGGGAGCCGGGTTTCCCCACTACCTGGGAAGCGCGAACAATTTAATGAACATGGGCTTGCGCTGCAGGATTGCGCCGGAACGGAAGGTCGAATTGGACCGCTGTCGCGAATTCCTGAAAAGAGTGGAGAGTTCTTTCGAATCGAGCTACCCACCCAAGTAACTTCCGAGATCGAGGAGAGGAAGAAATGTTGAATCTGAAGAGGAGACTAGTCTTTGCGATTTCGCTTTCCCTCTGGCTCGTGTTTGGTCTGTGCGCGGCTGACGTCGCACTCGGCCAGTCACAGGCCAGTACCGGACAGATCGTTGGAACGGTGCTGGATCCCAAAGGAGCCGCTATCGCGGGCGCCAAGGTTGCCGTTTCATCCCCAACCACGGGCCTGAAGCGCGAAGTGGTGACCAACTCGGAAGGCCAGTTCCTGGCCATCCTGCTGCCCTCCGGACGTTACGACGTAACCGTGGAGGCCGAAGGGTTCCAGAGAGCTTCGGCGAGCGGAGTCGAGGTAAACGTCGGACGGTCGGTCGACGCCAACTTCAACCTGAATGTGGGTGGGGTTGCCGAGGTCGTAGAGATTCAGGCCGGGGTCAGCATTGACACGACGCGTCCAGAGACCGGAACTTTCGTCAACACGATGGCCATTCGCGACCTGCCGATCAACGGACGTCGCTTCCAGGATTTCGCCGCGTTGACGCCGACGGTCCAGGTGGAGCCTCAGCGGAATCAACTCTCCTTTGCCGGCCAGCGGGGCATCAATGCCAATATCTCGATCGACGGGGCCGACTACAACAATCCGTTCTTCGGCGGGATCCGCGGGGGAGAACGCTCCAACAATGCGTTTACGATTCCCCAGGAATCTATTGGCGAATTCCAGGTAGTCGCCAGTGGGTATTCCGCCGAGTTCGGCCGATCCTCAGGCGGTGTGCTCAACGTCATCACCAAGTCCGGGACGAACGCCTATCATGGGAGCGCATTCTACCTTCTCCGGCACAAGGAATTTGCCGCTGAAGACGCCTTCGGGTTCCAGACGCTCGCCACCCAGCAACAGTCGGGCGGGTCAATTGGCGGACCAATCATCAAAGACAAGATGTTCTTTTTCGGAGCCGTCGAAGTGCAGCGTTTTTCCACACCCCGTCAAGTCTTTTACCCTCGGCTGCTGGGCATCACGAGCGCGCCCGATACGGCTGAAGCTTTTGATCTTTACCGCTCGCTCGAGGGACCGTTTAATCAGACGAACAATGCCGTCTCCTACATGGCTCGAACCGACGCTCAGCTCGGAGCGAATCATCGGCTTGCCGCCCGCTACAATTACAGCACTAACACGGGTGCAAACGCCAACGCCACCGGAGATTCGATCAACCCCCAAACCTCCCGAGCGTTATCCAATAACGGGACGGAGGAGGACCGTACCCACACGGTCGTCGGCCAATTAACCTCCGTCTTCACGCCCTCGGTGGTCAATGAGCTTCGCCTGCAATACTCTCACGAGCGGCGTCCCCGAGTGGCCAATACGCTGGCCCCAAACGTAAATACGGTGCTGGGCAGCTTCGGAACGCGCAACTTTCTCCCGACCACGCAGGTCGATTGGCGGTTTCAACTGGCGGAAGCCATCACCTGGAACGTGGGCCGCCACAGCGTGAAATTCGGCACCGAATGGAATCACACCTTCGCCGACCAGATCTTCGGGTTTAATCAGACGGGAAGTTTTAACTTCTCAGGAAGCGACGTGAACACGCATCTCCGCATCCTGTCGCTCACGCCGGGCGTCGTCGGGGACAATCGATTCGACACCACGGCCGTGACCTATGACCGCAATATCGGGAATTTGAGCGTCAAGGGCGACATGAATGAAATGGCATTTTTCGCCCAGGACAGTTTCCGAATCCGGAATAACCTGACGTTCTACTACGGCCTGCGCTACGAGGCCCAGTTCAATCCGCAGCCTGATGTCAGCAACACCGCCGTGTACAATCTGGTCAGGAATTTCAGTTTCCCGCTGGGAAGGATTGATCCGGCCGTTATTCCCGACAATACCAACCAGGTCATGCCGCGCGTGGGTTTTGCCTGGGATCCGTGGAGCAACGGTAAGACGGTCATTCGCGGGAACGTCGGCTATTATTACGCGCGGACGCCTTTTCTACTGATGACGAGCCCGCTCAATAATTTCCGCCTGCCTCCGGGAGATCTTTCGATCAGGCTGCCGTTGGCGGTGCCCGCCGGAAATACCAATAACACCGTTTACCGCCAATTGCTGGCCATCGGCATCAACCTGAACAACTTCACGCTCGCAAACCTTCCGATTCTCACCGTGGATCAGGTGCAGAGCATCGCGGCGGCGCTGGGGCTGACGGCTCCCGACCCGTTCCGGGGCGCCAATCTCATCACCTGGGCGCCCAACTTCGAGAATCCGCGCTCACTGCAATGGAGCCTCGCCCTCGAGCATGAGGTCCGAAACGGACTGGTCCTGGGGATCGATTTCAGTTACGTGAATACCGTCCATCTCCAGCGCAGTCACGATTTCAATCTCCCGCTTCCCCGGCTCCGCGCCACCGACCAGAGTCAGGTGCCCTTCTTCGGCCTCCGTTCGGGCACGCCGCGACCGATACCGACTCTAGGGACGGTGCTGGTGCGCGAATCGAGCGCGAGATCGCTCTATCGGGGAGTGACTTTCCGCTCCAATTGGCGAAAGTCCCGGTTCCAGTTCAATGCCTTCTACACGCTCTCATGGAACTACTCGACGGACGACAATGAACGAAGCGCCACCGGTCAGGAAGAGCTGGTCAACGCTTACGATTTTTCCACCGAATACGGTTTCTCCCGCCTCGATGCACGGCACATCTTCACCATGAATTCGGTGGTGAGTCTGCCGCTCGGCTTCGAAGTCTCAGGGATCATCCGAGCCCGCTCAGGCTTGCCGCTCAATCCCTATACCGGCACCGACACGAACGAGGATCTGTTCAACAACGACCGCCCGCTCCAAGCGCCAGGGGTTTACTTTGCGCGAAACTCCTTCCGTAACCGGGCCGTCACGAATGTTGACATGCGGGTAATGAAGGGCTTCAACCTGTGGAGTGAGGAATCGAAGCTCCAGCTTTCCTTCGAATTCTTTAATCTTTTAAACGCGGGCAACATCCAGTTCGCAGCCGCCAATATCATCTCGGGTGCTGTGAATAACATTTACGGCGCCGGAATCAGTCCGACAAATGGGAGTGCAGTGCCGATCGACGCGAGATTCCGCCGCCTTCGGAATGCGGATGGCACGATCGACAGGGGTAATACCCAGGGCTTGCCCTTTCAGGGGCAGGTGGGTCTGCGGTTGATTTTCTGAAGACGGGCGAATCGATCGCCTCAAGAAGGAGCGGGGTGTTCGCGGCACGCGCGAGCACCCCGCTCTTCCCTTTTATTACGTTCTCAGGAGGTGAGGGTGACGAAGCGACTGATCGTGAACGCGGACGATTTCGGTCTCTCGCCCGGAGTCAACGAGGGAATTATCGACGCCCACCGGATGGGAATCGTACGGAGTGCCACTCTCCTGGCGAACGCCTCCTCAATCCAGGACGCAATCGAACGGGCGAAGCGATATCCGAACCTGGGACTCGGATGCCATCTCTCGCTGATCGGCGGGCCGGCGCTGGCTCCGGTTTCGAGAATCCCGCATCTGGCTGACGGCCAAGGCCGACTTCCGCGGGGCTGGCCGCAGCTGATGGCCCGTCTGGCCGGTGGGGCGGGCATCGCCGAACTTGCGGCGGAGTTCAGGGCCCAGCTGTACCGCCTCACGAGTTGCGGAGTCCGCCTCACCCACGTCGACAGCCACAAGCATGTTCATATTCTGCCGCAGGTACTGGAAGCGGCCTTCCAGGCCGCGTCCGATTTCGGCATTCGGGCGATCCGTAATCCCTACGAGTCTGTCCGCCGTAGGTACCTCACCAGCGGCGGTTCAATCTGGGCCCGGCCCGAAACCGCCTCGCAATTCTCCCTGGCTACCGCAATACGGATCTTCGCCCCCAGCTTTCAGCTGCTCGCCCGCGCCCGTGGATTTCGTTACCCTGATCAGTTTTTCGGTGTTACGTTCACCGGGAGCCTCAACCCGCACTTAATCCGCTCATTGCTCAGGGCCCTTCCGGACGGGGTTAGTGAGTTGATGTGTCATCCGGGTCGTCTGGATGCAGGTCTGCGAGCCGAGCCGACGAGGCTCCGTGAGCAGCGTGAGCGCGAACTGCGCGCCTTGACGGATCCGGGCGTGCTGCAAACCATTCGAGAATCAGGGATAGAACTGGTAAACTATCGCCGACTCTTATAGGACGAATGAGCGCGCCCGCCATCCACCCCGCCGAGACCGTTCGTTACACTATCGCGATTCCTCTCAATAACGAAGAGGAGCACGTAGTGCCTTTGCACGCCCGGATTGTGAGGATCATGTCGGGCCGATACGAACCCTTCGAGCTGATCTTCGTGGACGACGGCAGCACCGACCGGACCTGGAATCGCCTGGCGGAACTGGCCCTGCTGGATCGTCGCGTGACGGCGATCAAGCTCAGGCGCAACTACGGCCAGACCGCGGCTCTCGCAGCCGGCTTCGATCATGCGCGCGGTGCGATCATTATTACAATGGACGGGGATCAGCAGCATGACCCGGGAGAAATCCCGCTCCTGATCGCCAAACTGGAGGAGGGGTATGATCTTGTGACCGGGTGGAGGCAGGTTCGCTCCGACAACCTTGTCACCCGGCAATGGCCCTCGAAGGTGGCCAACTGGCTGATGGCCCGGCTTTCCGGAACCGAGCTACATGATTTCGGCTCCACGTTCAAGGCTTACCGGCGCGAGGTGCTCGAGCGCATCCGGCTTTATGGCGATCTCCACCGGTTCATTCCGGCCCTCGCCACCTCGAGCGGCGCCCGGATTGCCGAGATTCCGATCACCATTTCGGAACGGGACACCGGCCGCTCCCATTACGGTCTCTCGCGAACCATTCATGTGCTGTTCGACCTCATCACCATTAAGTTCCTTCTCGATTACATCACGCGGCCGCTTCATTTCTTCGGCTCGATCGGATTGGTCTCGATGCTCGCAGCCGGCCTGATCACCGGCTTCCTGGCGGTGAAGAAGGTCTTTTTCGGGACCCACATTCTCGATGAGCACGGACCGTTGACGATCCTCGGAGTGGTATTGTTCATGGCCGGAGTCCAGCTGATCTCGACCGGACTGCTGGGTGAGTTAATGGTCAGGACCTATTTTGAGTCGCAGGGCCGGCGAATCTACGATGTGGAACGCGTGGTCGGGGCGAGATGAAAAACAGCCTGGTCATCGCCAACCTCCTTCATCGCCGCGGGCGGACCGTGGCGGCCGTCCTGGGCATATCCGTGGCCGTAAGCCTGGTGATTCTGATGGTGGGCCTGGCACACGGCCAGATCTCGTCACGGGGGAAGCGGGAAGCGGCTGTCGGGGCGGAGATTGCCGGGGGGCCGCGCGGCTACTTCCGCCTGGAGCCCTCCACCGCGCCGCTGATGATGCCGGTCGAAGCGGCGGATCAGCTTGTTGAAGTCGAAGGCGTAGCGGCGATCACCCCGGTGGGACAGTACGTCGAGAGTGGCCCCGGCGGCATAGGTTTCCACCTGATCGAAGGGGTAGATTGGGAGAGTTACCGGCGCATCACGCCGCTCGATTTCATCGCCGGCGGACCGCCCCGCGGCGCCCAGGACGCCATGGTGGACGCGGTGCTTGCGCGGTCCCGCCGCCTTCGGGTCGGCGATCGGATCGATGCCTTGGGCCACGCGTTTCATATCAGTGGCATTTACCAGCGGGAGAGCGGCGCTCGGATCAAGATCCCGCTCCGCCGAATGCAGGAATTGGCGGGGCAGGCGGACCGATGCAGCTTCTTCCTGGTCAAGTGCAAGGACGTCAACGAACAGGAGCAGGTCGCGCTGCGGCTCCAGACGACGTTCCCGGAACACCAGTTCCTGCTGGTGCGCGACCTTCCTTCTTTCTATGTACGGCACATGCCCGCAGCCCTCACCACCTTCCTCAATGTCGTGATCGTGCTCGCGGTGATCATCTGTATCATTGTCGTCATGCTCACGATGTACACCGCGGTCCACGAGCGCACCCGGGAGATCGGAATCCTCAAAAGCCTGGGCGCCTCGCGAGGATTCATCATTCAGATTTTCGAGGAGGAGGCCGCGGTGATGAGTCTGTTCGGGGTGGTGGTCGCCTTCGGCGGTTCTTTCGCAGCCGCCCGGATGCTGCACGCTACGACTGAACTTAACATTCAGTTTGAAAGTAATTGGTTTCTGATCGCCGCCGGCATTGCCCTTCTCAGTTCGCTCGCCGGCGGACTCTATCCAGCCCTGCGCGCAGCGGCCCAGGATCCGGTCGAGGCGCTCAGCTATGAATGACCGTCCACTTCGCCAGTTCGGAGGTATGTTCAGCATGTATCGCAGTAGGCTTCATCGAAACCTCACCCGGAGTATCTTCGCTATTCTCCTTTCGTTCCCGCTCATCTTCTTCTCGACGGGTCCGGCGTCGGGACAGGGTGGAGGCCGGCGCCTGCCCGCGTCCGCCAGTGGCATCAACGCTACCGTCGACGTCGTCCGGGACTTCAGCCTCGCCGACGGTTACGTGATATCCGGTACGGTCGTCTCGAACGCCGGGCCGGTCTTCGCCGGGACGGTGACCGCCACTTCCGCGACCGAGAGTTTTTCCGGTCCGATCATGTTCAATCCTTTCGCGGGCGGGTCCACGTACCGGCTGGTCGCCCGAGCAGGTGTTTATGCCCTTTCGGTCCAGATGTTCGTGTTGGATCAGGCCGGTGAGGGTCAGGTTACGATCACGATTGACGTGGCGACCAACTTCAGCGTCATGAGCGATCGCGTGTTCAACATAACGGCCAACACACCGCCTCTCTTCGCGGTCAGCGGCAATGTGATGAACGCCGGGACGCTTCCCAACCAGGGCACCGTGCAGTTTTCCACGCCGGATGGACGGACGTCGGCGAGCGCGCAGATGACCACCTCCTACAATCTTTCGGTTCCGGCCGGTACCTACAATGTATCGACAGTGATTACCATCAACAACGGATCGGCCAATCTCTTCCTATACCAGTCGACCGTCACGATTGCAGGTCCAACCACTCAGAATATACTTCTTCCGGTCGTCTTCAACGTCAGCGGGACCCTCAAGAACAGCACCGGCGGTCCGCTTGCGCCTTCTTCGTTCACGGCCGGGGACGCCACACGAACTCCGCCGGCGGCGACTTTCGGCTTCGCACAAGTACCCAGTAATAGCGCGACCGGCTCCTATGCTCTTCCCTTGCCCGGAGGCAGCTATGTTCCGACCACGAACATGACGGTCGGTCCGGGGGGGAATGCCCAGGGCAATCTCTCCTTCACGAGCACGCCCAGCCCCTTCGCGGTTTCCGGGCCCACGACTTACAACGTCGTAGCCCCCGCAACTCCGCCGCTGCGACGGATCTCAGGAAAGGTGACCGGTGCCGGAGGGGTCCCAGTGGTTAACGCGGGGGTGTCGGCCTTCTCCAGTTCGATTACCGGGATCCCGAACGCAACCTTCAGCGCCGGAACGACCACGGGCGCCGACGGGAGTTACGCTCTCATGGTGGCGAGCGGAACGAACTACACCCTCAACGTTACGCCTTCTAACTTGTAAGCTGGTCTGGCCTCCCGGGCACGGCCCGGAATCGAATGACCGTCTATTTCTGGACGTTGGTAGCTTACATGGTGGCCCTGGTGGGTATCGGGGCGATCCGCAGCCGGGATGTCCGTACGCAAGAGGACTTCTCGGTAGCGGGCCGGCGGCTCAGCACCTTTGTGCTGTTCGGCACCATGCTGGCCACCTGGATCGGTACCGGCAGCATCTTCGGCAATGCCGAGAAGACCTATCGAGTAGGCATCGCCGCCCTCATCCTCCCAATCGGCGGGCTGGTGGGCATCATCGTTCTCTACCTGCTCGCCGGAAGGGTGAGAAAACTCGAGCAATTCACCGTCCAGGACATCCTCGAAGCACGGTACAACGCCGCGGCACGGGTATTCGGGGTGGTCACGCTGGTAGTGGCCTACACCACCATCGTCTCCTATCAATACCGTGCTGCGGCGGCGGTGTTGACGCTCGCCGTGCCCGAGATGCCGATCGGGACGGCCATGATCATCGTAACCGGCTTCATCATCATCTATGCGGCCCTGGCCGGTATGTTTTCCGTGGCCTACACCGACGTGGCGATGGGGATCACGATGATCTTCGGGATCACGGTCTCGCTTGCCGTGTTCTGGTTCAAGGCCGGGGGGATGCCCGGGTTGCGGGCGACGCTCCCGCCCGATCACCTGACCCTGTTCGGACCAATTTCGGGTATCGAGGCCGTGGGCCTCATCCTGCCTCCCTTCCTTCTGATCATGGGTGACGCCAACATGTACCAGCGGTTCTTTTCGGCTCGAACCGCCGGTATCGCCGAGCGGGCGGTGCTCTGGCTGCTCCTCGGCGTCGGCTTCATGGAAGCGATGATCATCCTGACGGCCTGGGTGGCCAGTGCTCTGGAGCCCCATCTGGATATCCATGGGCGCGTCATCGCCTACGCCGCGCGTGATCACCTGCCCGTTTACGTCGGCGCCCTGGTGCTCACCACGATCATGGCCGTCATCATGTCCACGGCCATCAGCTATCTTCTGGTCCCGGCGACGTGCCTTATGCGCGACGTTTACCAGCGATTCATCAAGCCAGATGCTTCCGATCGGTCGATCGTGATCCTGTCAAGGGTATTCGTTGTAGCGCTCGGAATCATCGCCTTCGGGCTTTCTCGACTCTCTAACGAGTTTCTCAAAGTCGCGCTCTATGCCTACACGATCTACGGCGCCGGCATCACCCCCTCGCTGATCGCCGCCTTTTTTTGGAAACGGGCCACCGCCGCCGGCGCTATCGCCTCGATCGTGGCGGGCACCGCTGTCACACTGATTTGGGAAGTAACGGGGCTCGGCACGAGTACTCCTCTCCGACTCGGGTTTCCCGAGGGGGTAACCATTGAGGCCGTGGTTCCTGCAATCCTGATCTCCGTCGCTACGCTCATAACTGTATCGCTCCTCACGCCTCCGCCTCATGAGCACCAATTGATTCCCTTCTTCGGAAAGAGCGAATAGCCTGGATCCCAATCCTGTCGATGGTACCAGTCGGAAAAGGGTTCAAACCTTCCGAGCCCGGGCACCACGATATGTGGAGCCAAAAACGGGGCAGCCGGAACGATATTATTCGAAGATCGCTTCGACGGGGATTGACCAGCCGGGTAGGAGTGGCGAGGAGAGTGTATCTCCTATAGCCAGGACTGTCGTCAGCAAATAACGATCGCCCGAGCGTTGAAACAGCTCCAGTGTGCGTGGCGAGGGGTCGACATACCAGCACTCAGTGACCCCGTACTTCGCATAACGCGGGAGCTTGTCGTGCCGGTCATGGGCCATGGTGGACTCTGAGAGGACCTCGACCACCAAGTCGGGCGGCCCCGAAATGTGTTTCTCGGTGATGACTTGCTCGCGGGCCTTGGAAACGAAGATCAAGTCAGGCTGAAAAGCATTGAATTCAGAAAGCACTACGTCGTAGGGCGCAAAGAACACCTCGCCCAGACCATGGTGCTTGACGAAGGATCCCAAACTGACCGCCAGGTTCCTGACGACGCGTTGATGAATGGTAATGGGTGAGGGAGACACATAGACCTCGCCGTCGACCAGCTCGTAGCGCTTGCCGTCATAAGGCCACGCACTGAGTTCAGCATAGCTGATTCTCTTCGCGGTTACGGACACAACCTTATTATACTCGACTCCTACAAAACGGGAACCCTGATCCTTCGGATCTCGACTGCCAGTGCAGAACTGGCCACCATTTGTTCCCTCCAGGTAGCGCCACCATCCGTACTGGTGATGATGAAGTTCGTCGCGCTGGCTCCGAACCCCGTCCTACCGGCCACCCACATCTGGTTCTGGGTTGGTGTGCTCACTCCCCCGGCTGCAAACATAAACTGAACGTTAGGGACCGGAAGATCGGTAACCGGTGCCCAACTCTGGCCGCCATCCGTGGAGCGGGTAAGGAATGGGGCGAAATTCGAAGTTCGTATGCCCACCATCAGGGAAACGAAATGAAGGTCGGCGGCCGTAAGTGTGTTCCCACTCGCGAAACCGGCCCATGTGTTCCCGCCGTCCGTAGTACGAAAAACGCGGCTGCCCGTAGCGCCTTCCTCGAAGGTGGCGGTTCCAAACCAGCCGTTGAGATGGTCGAAACAGAAGTAGGAGGTGCCTGCTCCGAATTCACCTGAATTGGCAGAGGGCGGATTGGCGATCGGTGTCCAGGTTTCTCCGCCGTCACTGGACTTGACGATTAAGAAGGTTCCAGCACCACCAGGAGGATCACTCTGGGCGATGACATTCTGCTCGTCGAAGAGGTGAACAAAGTTCCAGTAGGAAGCCGGGCCGGTCGCCGTATATACGGCTTTCCATGCCCTGCCTCCATCTGTGGTGAGGTAGAGCTTGGCATTCCCGCCACCGAAGTCTGGCCCCCCGCCCCCCGCGATCGCACGGTCCGCGTTCGCCGCAGAAATGCAGGTCAGGTTCTCAGTTACGGTCACGATGGCGGTCTCCCCCCAGTTTCTTCCTCCGTCGATGGTTCGATAGGCGACGTCGACGCCAGTGACCCAGGCCACGTCCTTATTTGCAGCCTTGAGAGCGGGGTGATCCGAGCTGCCGTCGATCGTGGTTTGCAGTTGCCACTGTTGTGCAGATGCGGTTACTGCACTTGAAGACAGGATCACAATGAAAAGAAACAGCGTCTTGATCATGGTTATTCCCTCGTCTCTTTGTTCATTGGGACCGGATTCGAGGAGGCGGGCCGACCCATGGTTTGGTTCAGTGAGCGGCTATCTTTCGGGGACCGATCCCGACCGGAAAATAAGCTCTCTGGTCGATGCCTCCGTTCCCGTCTCCAAGAAACACCGCGACATGGTTGATCGTGAAGTCTTCAATCACTTCGACGGCCACGACCAAATCGAGTTTTCCGTCACGGTTGAAATCGCCCGCGCCGAGGGCGCTGGCAGCCGATCCGATGCCTCCGAAGTAAACGGGTGCGCTGAAGCCGCCGTTCCCTTCGCCGATCAGAATCGCTACTTTCATTGAAACCCGGGACGACCGAGCCAGGTCCGGCGTGCCATCCAGATTAAAGTCCGTGACCGCCGGCATGCAAGGCCCCTCTTCAACCGGGATGTTTATCCTAGGTCGGAAGCGACCGGCCTCATCGCCCAACAGGATCGGCACGTTGTGGGTGGGCGCCTTCGGGATAGCCAAGTCGAGGTTTCCGTCTCGATTGAAATCACCCTCGATCATAAGGACAAGAACAAGTAGCCCAACAAAAGCGGCATACGATAGCTCACGAAACGTCTGTCTAACTTCGTTCTCACTGCCTGACTTGGACCAAGGATGCTCTCGAAAGTACTCATGGTGATCTCTCCCCTAAATCCAAGCTTTGGCATTCGGCCCTATTCGTGGGGCTGCGGAACGCCGACCGTGAGGGCCCCTGGGCTCGCGGTGCAGCACGTAGTACCTGAGCCCTTGCTGACGCGCGGGCTTCCGCCTGGACGCATAGGATCACGACTCACCGACCGCAGGTGTTCAGCAGGATCGAGACGTTGTTCGAAGTCGTGTTCGGCGTTACGATGTCGGGCTTGCCGTCGCAATTGAAGTCACCGACGGCTATCTTTCGGGGACTCAGGCCCACCGGAAAATAGGTTCGCTGCCCGAAACCGCCCTGTCCGTCGCCGAGAAAGACCCCGACCTCATTGGTCGTCTCTCCGCGCACCGCCACGACCAGGTCGAGCTTTCCGTCCCGGTTGAAATCCGCCACGATGATTGCGCTTGGCCAGAGTCCGGCGGCGATGTTCGTTGCGGCGCTGAAGCTAGGCGTGGGACAGGCGATTTGAGATTGGGCGTGGCTGGTCAAACTCCAGTACATCGACACTACAATCAGAAGGATCGAAGCTACCACTGACCGATTAACCCGGGAGCAATTCGTCCTGGCGAGGCGACGGTTCGACAAAACAGAATTGACGGTGTCCACTTTCATTCCTCCTACGGCTCTTCTTTCACGAGTGCCAACTGAAAGTCCCATGGTTGATCATCACACTCATGGACAATGACGCGCCTATGGAGTGCGGGGGCAAGCGAAGCGCGACCCCGCTTTGGCTATGGTATGGACCGGCGACACCACCTCAAAGCGCCGTCGCTCCGCCTTCGGCGGATTGCCGGCGCACTCCAAATGCGGAAGCACACTCACGGCGCGATCTTCGCCACGAAAGCGTCATCGGAAGCACCGCCATTGTTACCTGGACCAGAACCGCCGTAGACTGACTGGAGAGCGTTTGCCAAGGGAAAATCGGTGGACCCGGTCAGCCCGGTCACGTAGGCGTTCCCGGACATGTCAACAGCGATGGCATATCCGATTTCAGCCGCACTGCCGCCCAAATACGTGCAGTAAATGAGCGTCGAGCCCGCGGGGTTCAATTTGGCAACGAAGGCGTCCTGAGTGCCCCTCAACTCCGATTGAATCGCATTTGCCACCGGAAAGTTTACGGACGCCGTGGTGCCGGCAACGTAAGCATTCCCTGCAGCATCCGCTGCGATGGCTCTCCACTCAGTTTCGTTGCCGATACCGCCGAAGTAAGTCGAGTAGACAAGCACCGGGTCACTGACCAATGGTCGAGTCGAATCGTACCCGGCTATTCGGAAGCCGACCGACGATCCGGAATTCGTGATCTGAAATGCACCTTCGACCTCCATCCGCCGACCGACGGCTTCCTGGTAGATAACCGGACGGCGCTGGCGGAATTCCCGGCCGTCGGCCATCTGTAGCACCAGATCACCTCGCGCGTCGATCGCAAGGCCCTTCGCACCTCTGAACTCAAGCGCGATCCGGCTCGGATCGGCTCCCGGCGCTACCATGAATTCATATTCCAATTGTCCTTGGTCGCCGTGATAGACCAGGTCGATTCCCGGGTAGACCTCCCGGTATTGAACTCGGGCGTAAGTCGGAATAAGGGTATGCCACCTAGCGGGATCATTCCCAATGAAGTAGTTGACCTTCCCAGGAAGTTCGTTCCCACCAACGACTTCGCTCTGCGGATTGGCGCCGGCCAGTTTCATCCGCAGTGCCGCCTGGTTTGCGGATGCTGAACGATCCGACACGGTCTCTATTCCCAAACCCACTCCGCGCCTCCGCGCGCCCCTGTCCCACTGGCACAAGCACGGCTTCTTCGGACGACAGGAACAACGTATATCCGCCGGCCCGCGCCATGAATCTCACCTCCTCGTCCGTCTGGCCCTGGTTGAGTTCAAAGCTGAGGGGGAGGCTTCCAAATGTCGCTCCCGGCCGCCCAGGCGTCGTTTTCAGAGTTTGAAGTGTGATGATACCTGCCGAGTCCGAGGCCAGGGGCACCTGTGGCATTATGAAGAAGCTGATGGCGATGACACCGCTGGATAAGTTGCGAGTCTGAATGGTCTTGTTCATAGCCGTCCTCGAGTCAGGAGATTCGATCCCATTCGTTGATTCGTCCAAGTCACTCCATAATCCGGTTGTGCTCCCGAAAGGGCTCACGTGCTTACAGCTCCGCCCTCCCCCATTGGAGACAAGTCCCTGGGAGCTGAATGAGGTTCCTGCCTGGAGGCATACCTCTACTGAATATATCGAAGATCAGTCGCCTTCCGGGCAGTTGTGTTAAAAAGCCTAAGGTACTGCTATGAAGTGATCGTACTCATGGACTCGATTGGAGAATCAAGGTAATCTCCTCCAAGGCATTGATATACAGATGGATATGAGGATTGACCCTTGTGTTTGAGTGGCTGGGATAGGGCGCTGACCTCCACCAAGTGTTCGGAGTTAGCCCCGATCAGGCCCGGTCGTGCCGGTTCAAATACACCCCCACCCGGCGAGTCAAGT
>JACQTD010000066.1 GCA_016210985.1 Acidobacteriota bacterium | reverse complement strand
TCCACCGCCTGGTCGTTGTAACCGTAAATACCGACGTATTCCTTAACGAAGTTTCGGATGGCGGCCCAGATCAGCAGGGCGTCGTCCCGGTAAGGATAGTCGGTGATCGACTGGGATGGGTCATTCACGCCACGCAGGGCCAGGTCGGCGAGCAGGCCGGCCTGATCGAATCTCCAACGATCATGGGCCTCCTTGATGACCACGAGTGAGCCCGCCAATCCGGTCCCCAACAGCGTATCAACAGGTCCACCCGGATTGATGAGCGTCTTGCGGCCCAAGTCGTTGTTCCAGATCATGATCTGAAAATGCCTCATCAACAGCAGTTTGAGCGGGTGATTCACACATAGATTCCTGGCCATGGCGACGGCCACCGGCTCCATGGCAAAGTGTCCGTTATAAAGGTGGAATTGGATTTCGTGGGCGCTTCCATCGGCAACCTGCACCATCAGTTTCGCCCGATACCAATGCGCCTGCGGGCTCATCGGGGTATAAACCGGATTGCTGGCCGCGTCGTGTCCGCGTTCGATCTGGATGGCCACCGGGATAAGCTGCGACCGATCGTCTGAGGCCAGAAAGAGCGCATAAGGGGCGGGAAGGTAACGTTTCCCATCCCAACGGGTGACGTCGGCGAGGATATCGTAATCTAGCATCAGAAGGCGATTCTCGGTCAGCGCCGTCCTCAATGGATTGGGGCGGGGGAAGAACGGACGGAGGTGCTCGTCGGTGACCGGGAAGTCCGCCGGCAGCTCCGACACCCGCTTCAACATGACCGGATTGATTCCCGTCAAGCGTTGGGAGGCGAACTCCTGGTCGTCCTTGTAAGTTGGGATGACCTCCGGCTGGGGCAATACCTTGTACTGATCCTTGTAATCCTCGAGACTACCTCCAAAGGGCTGCCCGCTGAAAATCTGTTTGACGATAAAGCTATTCGCGCTGCCCCGGGCGGCAACTTGTATCCTGCCCGGCAGGAACCCCAGCGGCGGATTCTCCTGCGCCGGCACGCCCTGACAGAAAGCGAGCGGCGGGAGTGAACTATGATCCCACTGGTAGGTCTGCTTCAATTCCATCGATTGGGCGCATTCGCCAGGCGCCCTGAAGGGGGTGTCGAGTTGCGGGAGTGAGACGGTGACCTTGGGCACCCACCGGACTACGAGCGGCGGGATCGTGTTTTCCCCCTCCATTAAAGAGGGCAGCGGAAATTCCTGGACGTAGGCGCCCTGGCGGATGACCGCCTTGTAGAGTGGCACGTCGGTCACCTCGGGATCAGCCGGAAACGAACTCCCGTAGAGCGAAGCCGCGTCGCGCGAGGTTCCCGCATCGTTCCACCCTGCCAGGAACCCGCCGAATCCGCCCTCAGCGTCCGTGGTCGTGGACCAGATGAGGTCGTTTCCGTCACCCCCGGTATCGAGGTCGACGATCTCAACCGAGGCGCCGGCAACCCCGGCGCCTTCGGGTCCTGGATACACTACTCGTCCCCTGAATGAAAACGTTTGGGCCGCGGCCGGGGCGGGAAATGCCGCGGCCGCGCCCGCCAAGGCAACTCCCTTCAAGAACTTGCGTCGGTTGAAGTCGGACATATTTGCTCCTTTTGGGATTTTGGTGCCGTAAAAATGACTCGCATCTTCCAGTCTTGAAGCGTGCATGAATGCGACCTTAGCACGATCAACGTCAGCCAACCGGACTTGCTCACGATAAACCATGCCGGCGGCCGGTGGCGAGCCGAGACTGGTCGGCGCGCCATGCGATGGCTCAGGCTTCCTTCCCGATGGACTGCTGCACCGTGTTCAGCAGGCTTGAGTTCGATTCATAAAAAAAGCTCCTGAATATGCGGTTCACGTAGGCGGTATGGCGCCGATGTTGAGACATGAATCGATCCGCCAGGACTTGCCGATCCTCACCGGCAAAGCCCATCCTGATGGCGCATCGGGCGATCTCTCCTGGCGTAACGGGTAATTCGTGGGTTTGCAGGTCATGCACCATTTGCAGTTTGTGCTCCACATCCCGGAGGAATCGATAGGCCTCGCTTAACCCCTCTGTCTCGACGCCGGAGAGCAGTCCGTGTTTTTCGAACCGCTGCAGGGCTCCCAGGGTGCTCCGATCGCGAATGCCGGCCAGCCGCCGGCCGCACGCCACCTGGATCGCCTGCACCAGGAACTCGATCTCGCGAATGCCGCCAGTACCAAGCTTCACGTTGCGGCCGGTCTCACCCCGTTCAGCCATCTTGCGGTCGATCATCTCCTTGATCTCGCGCACCTCCTTAAAAAAGAGCAGATTTTCTACCCCGGCCTGGAGATTCGGGAAAACGAATGGTCGCACGATGCGAAGAAAGGCCCGGCCCACGGACCGATCCCCCGCCACGGGCCATGCCTTGAGGAAAGCCAACCGTTCCCATTCGGCCCCTCGGGTACCGTAGTAGCGACGGCAATCGGAAAGCGGCATCGCCAGCCGGCCGACCGAGCCATCGGCACGCAATCGCAGATCGACCCGCAAAACACGGCCTTCGTGGGTCACGCTCTCGAGCGCGCGCGTGAGGCTCCCCGCCAGCCGATCGAAATACTCTTCGTTCGAGATCGCGCGAACCTCCGTTGGCGTTGCGGCAGGTCCGGCATGCGCTTCTCTCCCCTTTTCGTCTTCATCGGCGGCATAAACATAGATCAGGTCCACGTCCGAACTGAAGTTGAGCTCTCTACCGCCCAATTTTCCCATCCCGATCACGGCAAAGCCGGTTTCCACCAGGTGTCCGCTTCGGTCCCGATGCGTGGGTGAGCCGTATTGGCGGCGGAGATCGGCTTCGACGATTTCAAAGGCTGCCTGGATCAACACAGAGGCCAGGTCCGACAACGCCGCCGTCGTCCGGCGTACGTCAGAAAGCCCGAGGAGGTCCCGCCCGCCGATGCGGAGCACCTCACGGCGCCGGAACCTCCGTATCGCGTCGAGCTTCAGCTCGGAGGAATCGAAGTTCCGGAGCATGTCGTCCAGTACCCGAGCCAGCGCGGCGCGCGACGGAAGCCGGGTGAGGACCCGCTCTTCGACCAGCCAGTAGACGAGCATCGGATCCCGAACCAACGTCTGCGCCAAGGCCGGGCTATTGCCGAAGACCGAGCAGAGGAAGTGGAGCAGTCGAGGTACTTGCCGGAGATAATCGAAGAGTTGAACGCGATTCGCAAAATCCCGCAAAAACTGCTCCCATCGATTCAAAGCCTGATCCGGATCGGCCGTTTGCGCCGCGGTTTCGAGCAACTCAGCCAGGATCGAAGCCAGGGATTGGCGCGACCGGGGCTCGCCCGCCATCGCCTGGAGATTTGCATCCGCCCGTCGCGTGTCCTCGAAGCCATAGGGCGCAAGAAGCCGATCCACCTCTGCGGGCGGCAGGTCTGTGGCAAGGAGCAGCGGAGTGGGGTCAGGAAAACCGGCGGCGGCGGTGTGGTGATCTCGATCAGCAGCGGCTGCTCGTACGGCACGCCGGGGGCTCATAGCTTGGCAGTATACCGGCATGTCCACCCCCTCACAACGAAGGGGGCACCCGGGATGTACGGGATGAAGGGAATGCCATTATACTCGTGTCGATGATGAGCGGTGTAGAAGTGCGGCTCGGTCAGATCCGCTCCCGATGTCCCGATGTGGATGAGGAGATCGTCCGCGACTTTGTCTCCCGGATGGATTCGGAGTATTTCGAACGGTTCGAACCGCTGGAGGTCGCCCGTCACGTCGAGCTTGCCGGCCGTCTCGAACTTCGACATCCCTGCCAGGTTTCGATCGAGCCCGAACGTGACGACGGTTTTGAGATCGTCATCGTGGCCTACGACTACTTCTCGGAGTTTGCGGGAATCTGCGGGCTGCTTTCGGCGTTCCGGTTGGATATCCGGGAAGGGTGCAGCTACACCTTCACGGATCCCGCACCGGCTTCGTCCCGGCCCGGCGCCGGCCCTTCCAGCCGTCCGCGGCTGGGCCGCCCGGGCTTGGCCCGGAAAAAGATCGTGGACATCTTCCGCGTTCGAGCCCTTTCGGGTGAAGCATTCACTCGTGATCGCCAGCTCCTTCTGGTAGCGGAGTTACAGACGATGGTCGCCCTGCTCGATGAACAGCGACTTCCGGAAGCCCGTCGCCTGGTCAACCGGCGGCTGGTCGAGGGCCTGGGACGGAGTCGAATTCCCTTCACCAGTCTGCTCCATCCGATCCGAATTCATTTCGATAATGCTACTTCGACCACCGACACGGTCATGGACATCCGCTCCATCGATGCGCCCGCCTTCCTTTACACTTTCGTAAACGCGCTCGCACTGCGCGGCATTTACATTCACCAGGCCCAATTTGAGCAACGGAATGGGGAGCTCCGCGATCGTTTCTGGATCCGCGGCCGGCATGGCGCCAAGATCGAAGATCCCCGGCATCAGCACGAGTTGCAGGCTACCGCGGCGCTTATTCAACGGTTCGCCCACTTCCTCCCCTGGGCGCCGGACCCTGCCAAAGCCATCGAGCACTTCGACTGCTTCCTGGACCGGATCCTGGAGGAGACCGAAGGGGCCGACAGCGAGCGAGCCCTCGCCTTTCTCAGGGATAAGAAGACCATGACGCTGCTGGCCCGGCTGCTCGGTGCCAGTGATTTTCTCTGGGAGGAATTCCTTCGACGGAACCATACCGATCTCTTGCCCATGCTCGAGGAGTACCCCAG
>JACQTD010000064.1 GCA_016210985.1 Acidobacteriota bacterium | reverse complement strand
GCTTCGTACTGACGCTGGGTTGGGTTCGTGGGTTCGAGGAAGACGAGGGCGAGGTGTGTTAGCTCGGTTAGAATTCGATCGCCGGTTGATATCGGTCATCAACGCTCCCCCACAGTTACAGTTGGATGAACTCAACAAACAGTTTGACCGCCTGGGAAAGCCTCGGCACACGTCTGGCGAAGGCTCGGAGACGTCGAGCTGGTCAGCACACGCCAGGCTGTTTGACATTAATAGGCCAGACCTACTTTTGGCCGTCTACCAGGATTACTTCTCGGTAGGAAATTCGGTTTCCACATTTAGGATCCTGCGGAAGAGCCCAGACGGGTGGCAAGTTGTAGGGAAAATGGAAGAGACGGAGATGGTAAGGAGTGTTGCCCCTCAACATCGTGCTGAACTGAAACAAATACTTGCCGATATGGATCCGGAGACTGCGAGTGGCCATCCTGATGTGCGCTACGAGCAGATCCAGTCTGCGGTCCTTTTGCCTATTCAGATGAATGGGGTGACACCCAGACTGTCATCTATTGAGCCGTTGCCGTTCGGGGGATTACGCTTTGTATGTCTCCATGTGGGAGGCAGGACCAAGACAATTTACACCTTGATTGAGTGGGAGTGGACCCCTGCAGATGCCCTGCGTGCGGTCTCCTGGGTCTGGGGAGACGAGTAAACATATGACGAGGCTTCGATGGGAAGCATCGCGCGATGGAGTAGTGAGAATAAGGCGCGAAGGGGGAAGGCTGTCAATCTGAATGCATATCTGCCTTAGCGGCCGATTGTTCGGTAAGAAACGCTTGATCAATCATGAGCTGCTAGACGACCAGCATAAAATCAGGCGAAACATGTCGTTGAGTGCTTTCATTTCAGGTTTTCACGCAGAGCCACAGAGTCGCTGGGTTGGTTGGTACGGCAACTACCTTCTTGCCATTACCATTCCTCGAATCCTCCGCGGCTGCGGGCCTCTGCGTGACCATTACTTCCAAACGATGATATACGAGGACAAACAATGGGGGTCACCTGCCGCTTGTGTGCCGCCGACGACATTTGTTCATTTCCAATCCTCACGCGGAGGCGCAGAGCCGCTGAGAGTTTCCGGCATGGACACGTTCATGTTTCCCCAGCGGCTCCGTGGCTCCGCGTGATCATTATTTCCAGTAGGTCCGGTCGAGGCTGCGGTACTGGATCGCTTCGGAGACGCGAGGGGACTCGATGTGTTCGGAGCCTTCGAGGTCGGCAATTGTTCTGCTCACTTTCAGCACGCGGTCGTAGGCACGGGCGGATAGACCGAGACGATTGATGGCGTTTTCGAGAATCGTCTGCGATTCCTGGCGGAGTAAACAGTACTTGCGGATCTGCCGGGGCGTCATCTGAGAGTTGGCATAGATTCCATCATCGATGAAGCATTGGAGTTGAGCCCGGCGAGCCTTCACCACCCGCTCACGGACCGTCGAAGACGATTCGGCCCGGGAGGGACGGGACAGTTCACGAACCCGCACGGCGGGCACGTCGATGTGAATGTCGATCCGGTCCATCAGCGGGCCCGAGATCTTGGCGACGTACCGCTGGATCATCTGCATTGTGCAGGTGAGTCCACCGCCAAATTCAGAATACGCCGTGACGACTCGGTTGATCCGGTTTGGCTTACTCCCCTTGATAGGTTCGCGGCCACCATCTGGTATCCTTTCCACCCCTACGGCCGCCCATTACTGCGTGCAGGAGGGGTCGCCGATCTTTCATTCGGACGTAATGTAGTCTCCAGGTCAGAATCGGAATCAGGGCCACAGCTTTCCTTGAGAAAGGGCACCGTGAAACTTATCGATGGGCCAAATCTCAATCCCGTCGGCGGTTTTCATCTCCCGTCGGCCAGAATAGACAAGGACCCTTCTGACTACATTACCTAGTTCACTGATGGCTTTGAGTCCAAGGAGCGCCTGGGATGATACTCTTGAGTTCCATTTTGCCTCAATAGCCAGGAACTCCCTGCCGCGATGTAATAAAAAATCGACTTCGGTACGATGAGCCTCCGCGGGCGCCCAGTAATACAACTCATCAAAGATCTCCCGCACCTCCCCGTAAGTTCGGAGGAGCATCGCCACCCACCCTTCGAACAGCGCACCTCTTTCTTCCATTGCGATCGGGCCATACTGTTTCTTGATGGCTCGGACAATGCCCGGATCAATCCAGTAGAGCTTTGGATGCTTGCGCTCCCTCACGCGAAGACGGGCCTCGAATGCCGACAGCCGATAGGCCAGGAGCGTGTCCTCGAGGATATCCAGATAACCGGTGACGGTCGTGCGCGCCACACCGGCGTCCCTGGCCAGGCCGGAGACATTGATCACCTGCCCGTGAAACAACGCCGCGATGGGAAGAAACCTTGCAAAGCCTGAAAGATTCCGAACCAAGGCCTCGGCCTTGATTTCCTCTTTGAGGTACAACTCCACGTAAGCTCGAAGCGCTTCCCTGGGAGATGGTGACTTGATGATCAGCGCCAAGCCTCCCCATTGCAGCGTCTTTTCAATTGCAAAGTCGTCTCCGATCTCCTCCGGAACCAGCGGATACATGTTGCGCTTGAGCGCGCGGCCCGCCAGAAGATTGGTTCCCGAGGTCTTCAGTTTGCGCGCACTCGACCCCAGCAATACAAAACGGAGTCGCCGCTCTTCGATGAGCCGATGCACCTCATTAAGCAGAAGCGGCAGGCGCTGGATCTCATCTACTATGACCCAGCTCCGCGGGCGGAGAGGACGAAGTTCGGAGGAGAAGATTTCGGGGGTGGTCAGGTAGGACTGGTAGAGCGATTCATCCAGCAGGTCAATCCGGCGGGCATCCGTAAAAAGACCCTTCGCCCATGTGCTCTTCCCAACGCCCCGGGGCCCAAAAAGGAAAAAACTCTGTGTGGGCGGGCGGTAGATTCTCGGGTAGAGTCGTAGATCCATCGTTGTATATAAAGTCGTCATAATACGCCGCAATATGACGATAAGCAAGCGCTCTGAGCCACTATCGCCTGGTGCACCTATTTCCCCGAGGGGCGCCGCAGCGTTGCCAGCGTCACCAATCCGTCAGGCTCGGTCCGGGGAGCGGACGGGTCATGTCGGTGAATTCCAGTGCCTGGGTTGCGTCACGGATCAGAACACGAACCTCAGGCCAATCTGGATCTTTTCCCAACTCGAATCAGAGCCAGAGGGGGATCCCATTCCAGGGTTTGCTCGGACTGTGTAGAAGGTACGGGTTGCCGTACAAGGACATCTCAGAAAGCGGCATGGGTATCGGCTTGTTTACCACGTAGATTGGAGCCGTCAAGTCATAACCCCTTTATTCTTTTATAGTAAGTCTGAATCTGGTCGGTAACCCGTATCCGTCTATGAACGCTTGTAAACCGCGTGACCAGCCTTCCCCGATTCTCCGGGGTTTTTTGCCCCCTCCCTTCCATGGACCACCACAGCGTCTTCGTCACCTATTTCGTAAAAGGTCCACGATTCATATGGGATCCGAAAAACCTGGGGTCAGACCTGCGTATTGCGTAATTTCTGGGAGGAGATAATCTCGACCAACCTTCGGAATCCAGAGTCAACCTCGATTCGGTGTCGCGCACGCAGAGCGCCCCGCGAAACGCTGGTAAGCATCAAGGCCCAGCTCTTTTCCCCGCTCCACCGCGCTCATCCCGCATCGATCCCGACCCAGGAGGATCAGCAACTCCTTCGCTTCCAGTTGACGTTGGCATCGGCCCCTTAACGACTCCAGGGCCATGCCTGTAACCGCTTCCAACTCGTCCACCAACACCTGAGGAAGCGGGCACCGCTGGGGGGCGGTAGTTGTTGACGATTCGGTGGAGGCCCTCCTTCAGTGTTGGACCCCCGAAATTGATGAGCAGGCCCACTTGCAGGTTGAGCAATTTCAAATAAGTGAGTAATTGTTTGCTGTGAACGGGAGCGAGTTTCTCCACCGACTTCAGCTCCACTACCACCCGCCCTTCAACCAGCAGATCCACCTTGAATCCTTCATCGAAGGACAGGCCGTCGAACTCAAACGACACCGGCTCCTGTCGCTTAATCGTCAACCCTCGCCGCTCCAATTGCTTCGCCAGGACTACTTCGTAGACCGACTCAAGCAACCCGGGTCCTAGTCGGGTATGAAGTTTGAATGCTGCATCCACGATCTCACCAGTAATTTCGTTGAGTGCTTTCATATCGATTCCTCACGCAGAGCCGCGGAGACGCAGTGATAACCTGGATCCCTGTCTTCCCCAGCGTCTCTGCGGCTCCGCGTGAATATTATTTCCAGTAGGTCCGGTCGAGGCTGCGGTATTGGATCGCTTCGGAGACGTGGGGGGATTCAATGTGTTCGGAGCCCTCAAGATCCGCGATCGTTCTGCTCACTTTTAGAACACGATCATAGGCGCGTGCAGATAACCCGAGCCGGTTGATGGCGTTTTCGAGAATCGTCTGCGATTCCTGGCGGAGTAAACAGTACTTGCGGATCTGGCGGGGTGTCATCTGGGAGTTGGCATAGATCCCATCATCGATGAAGCGTTGGAGTTGGGCATGGCGCGCCTTCACCACCCGCTCACGAACCGTCGAGGACGACTCGGCCTGGGATGGACGGGACAATTCACGAACCCGCACGGCGGGCACGTCGATGTGAATGTCGATGCGGTCCATCAGCGGGCCGGAGATCTTGGCGACGTAGCGTTGGATCATCTGCATCGTGCAGGTGCATTCACGAGTCGGATCGCCGAAATAGCCACACGGACAAGGATTCATCGCCGCGGCGAGCATGAAGCGGGCTGGAAAGGTGAGCGACACCGCCGCGCGGCTGATGGTGACGCGCGTGTCTTCGACCGGTTGGCGCATCGACTCGAGCACGTTGCGGTCGAACTCAGGCAATTCATCGAGGAAGAGCACACCGTTAT
The DNA here is from genome assembly GCA_016210985.1 of Acidobacteriota bacterium. Classification (GTDB taxonomy): domain Bacteria; phylum Acidobacteriota; class Blastocatellia; order HR10; family JACQTD01; genus JACQTD01. The sequence goes on along the minus strand of JACQTD010000064.1, from coordinate 4,564 downwards.
GTGCCAGACTGACTTCTCCCGGGCGCGGTATGGTCCCTCCGCCGATCAGGCCGGCGTCGGAGATGGTGTGGTGCGGCGCTCGGAAGGCGCGGGCCGTGACCAGACCCGAGCTGTCGGTGAGTCCGGCGACGCTGTGAATCCGGGTGACCTCGATGGCCTCCTCGAACGACAGTGGCGGGAGGATCGTGGGGATGCGCTTAGCCAGCATAGTCTTCCCGCTTCCTGGAGGGCCGATCATCAGGATGTTATGGCCTCCGGCACAGGCGACCTCGAGCGCCCGCTTGGCGTGCATCTGCCCCTTCACTTCATTGAAATCGAACGCATATCGATCGGTGTCACCGAGCAGCCGCTCGACTTCTACTTGAAGCGGCTGGCACGGTTCTTTACCTGAGAGCAGTCCAACGACTTCGGGCAGCGTGCGTACGGGATAGACAACAAGGTCGCGGACCACGGCGGCTTCCTGTCCGTTCTCGGCCGGGACGATCAATCTCTCGATACCGGCTCCGGCGGCCGCGACGGCGATCGAGAGCGCGCCCTTCACTGGCCGCACGCGGCCATCCAGCGACAATTCGCCGACCAGCATCGTGCGCGTCATATCCTGCCCTTCGAAATACCCCTGGGCCCCCAGAATGCCGGTGGCTATGGGGAGGTCGAAACTCGAGCCTTCCTTCTTGATGTCGGCCGGCGCCAGGTTCACCGTGACCCGGTGGATGGGGAAGTAGTACTCGCAGTTCGAGATGGCCGACCGGATCCGCTCACGGCTCTCGCGAATAGCGGCATCGGGAAGGCCGACCATGATAAACGAAAGCTGACTTTGGTCGCCCGAGCGAGGAGCAAGATCTATCTCGACATCGACAACATAGGCATCGATGCCAAAAATGGCAGCGCTCAAGGTCTTGTACAGCATTCTCTGCGGAAAATTGAATTTATCATGTCCGGCAGGGCCGGCGCAATCCTTTCTCTAAGCGATCACCTAAAAGGCGGGCGGCGCCTCATCCACCGCGGCGGATGCAGGCAAGCCTTCGGAGTTCGGAGTAGGTTGGCGGTCGAACCCGGGGCTGTCACCGCCGGGCAAGGGGGGGCCGGAGTTGTTCCAACGCGGGTTGAACCCTAAGCCCGCACAGATGCCGGGAACCACCAGTGGACTTTGTTCGTATCGCCGGTGAAGCTGAAAACACGCCGCCGAAATGGGAATTGTGTTGAATCCAAGCCCGATTGACACGCGATCGGTCGATGAGTAGAGTCTCGCGACGGGTTGCATGCGCAAGTATCTATCTCGTAATAAGACGGTTGCTTTTGGATTTGTCCCATCTGAGCGGCGGGACTGTGCGAATCGGGTTGTCGGGACCGCCACTGTGAATTTGAACAAGCCGTTTCTCCGGGAGGAACAGATGCTTAAGTATATTGCGTTAATGTTGGGCACCGTGTTGTCGCTCATGACCACAGGAGCGATCACGACCGAAGCCCGCGCACTTCAGGTCGCCAGCGCAACACTCAACGGGATCGTCACCGATCCGACGGGCGCGGTCGTCCCACAGGCGAGGGTGACGACTCGGAATCTGCAAACCGGGCTCACCCGATCGGTCGACACGAACGCGGATGGCTACTACGTTGCCCCGGCATTGCCTCCGGGTCCATACCTCGTGACCGCCGAAAAATCCGGATTTCAGGAGTCGAAGGGCGCGGAGATCACCTTGACGGTAGGACAGATGGCGACGCTGGATTTGAAACTGGCGGTCGCGGGCGCCACCGAGACGGTCACCATCACCGGGGAAGCGCCGTTCATCGAAACGACGCGCACGCAAGTGAGCGCGACGGTCAATGCCAGGGCCGTGCAGGACCTTCCCGTCAACGGCCGCAACTTCATCGATTTCGTGCTGCTCACCCCGGGCGTGACACGCGACCAGCGAACCGGCGATATTGCCTTCGGCGGACAGCGCGGGACGCTGAACAGCCTCCAAATCGACGGCGCCGACAACAACAACACCTTCTTCGGCCAGGCGCTGGGGCGGACCGGTTCGGGCCGAGCGCCTTATCAGTTCAGCCAGGATGCGGTTCAGGAGTTCCAGGTCAATTCGAACAGTTTCACCGCCGAACTGGGCCGGGCCGGCGGCGCGGTGATCAACGTGATCACCAAGTCGGGCACGAATGAATTCCACGGAACGGCTTTCGAGTTCTATCGTGACAAATCGATGAACGCGAACACCTTCTTCAACAACGCCAACAGGCGGCCGAAAGCGGCGTTCCACATTCATCAATTCGGGGGCAACATCGGCGGTCCGATCGTTAAGGACAAAGCGTTCTTCTTCTTCGATTATGACGGCCAGCGCAGGAATGAAGGCCAGCCGATCATCTTTCCCGTGAATGCCCTGCCGACCGACGCGGTGGGCCAGCAGGTCCAGGCCCAGCTCTTCCAGCAGCACGGCGCCGCCTACATCCGCGGATTCAATCAGGATGTCTATCTTGGAAAAGTCGACTGGCAGGTCAGTCCACGACACCGCCTCAGCGGCCGGTACAACCGGCAGAACTTTACCGGCATGAATCTCGAGAACTCGGGCCAGACGAGCGCGCTCGAGCATTCCGGAAACAGCCTGGTTACAACCGACACGGTAACGCTGCAACTCACGTCGGTGGTGACCAATTCGCTGATCAACGAGGCTAGATTTCAGTACGCGCGGGACAAAGAGCCGGGTACGGCGAACAGCGAGCGGCCCGAGGCGATCATTCAGGAGCGCGGCACAACCGTCCTCAATATCGGACGGAACAACTTCAGTCCCCGTGAAACCACCATCAACCGCTACCAGGTCGTTGATACCATGTCCTGGGTTACCGGTAGACATAATTTCAAATTCGGGTTCGATATCAATGTGGATCGGACAAAGAACTTCTTTCCCGGCCTGTTCGGCGGATCCTATACCTTCACCAGCTATGCGGACTTTGCCGACGGAACTCCCGCGGGCGGTTTTCGACAGACCTTCGCGGGTGCCGGTACGACCGGACCCCTCACGCATCCGAACACCACCGATTATGCCGTATTCTTCCAGGACGACTGGCGCGCTCTTTCAAACCTGACCGTTTATTGGGGCCTTCGCTACGACGTCCAGGACCTGGCACAGCCGACGACACTCAATCCCAGCCCGTTTCTGGCCAGCCTCGGCATTGAGACCAATCGCGTCAATATTGACAGGAACAACTTCGGACCGCGGGTGGGGTTCGCCTACAAACCATTCGAGAGCAACCGTATGGTGGTGCGGGGCGGCTACGGCGTCTTCTACGGCCGGACTCCCTCGATCATGTTGGGGACGGCACACTCCAACAACGGTCTGAACCTCATTCCGCTCTCCTTCGGCGCGGCAGCCTCCCCGACGTACCCGAATGTTTTCGCCGCGCCCCCTGCCACGGGCGGGACGCTGGCCCCCCCCATCCTCTACTTTTTCTCGCCCGATTATGTACAGCCCTTTATCCAGCAGGGCTCCCTTGGGGTCGAGTATGAGCTGGCGAGGGACCTTTCACTCTCGGTGAGCTACATTCTCGTCAAGGGAACCCACATCAGCCGGACCCGAGACATCAACCTGCGACCGGCGGTCCCCACGACGATCACGGTGGCCGGGGATGGCACCACGCTGACCTACCTGCGTTTTCCGGGCCGGTTGAGCACCAGTTTTAATCGGTTAAGCCAGTTCGAGTCGACCGCCAATTCGATCTACAACGGGCTGGCGATCCAGCTGTCGAAGCGATTCGCGAAGAATTTCCAGTTTCTCGCCGCTTACACCTGGTCGGCAGCGATCGATGATACGCCGGACCAGACTTCGGTGGTTCCCGGCAACTTCGGAGACGATTCGAAGATTGCTCAGAACACGCTCTTCCTGAGGGATGAACGTGGCCGCGGTCTGGTGGACACACCTCACCGATTTGTCCTGAGCGGCATTTGGGAAATGAATTACGCCAATGGACTCAGCAGCTCCGTCGCAAGGGCGATTCTCGGCGGATGGAGCGTGAGCTGCATTCTGACGGCCAACTCCGGGTTTCCGTATTCGCAACTGGTGGGCTTCGATCTCAACAACGATGGTAATCGTTTCACGGATCGGGCACCGGGTGTGGGCAGGAACACGGAGCGGATTCCGCGCTTCGTCAGCTTTGACCCCCGGGTAACCAGAGATATCCGGTTCGGAGAGCGGGCCAAATTGCAGCTGATCTGGGAAGCCTTCAACGTAACCAACACGACCAGCTTTTCTAACATCGGTGCCAGAACCACCCTGTTCGCGGCCGGCAGCGGCGCGACGGCGGGACAGCTGGTACGCCAGAGCAATTTCGGAACCTTCACCAACACGACTGATCCTCGCATCATGCAACTGGCGGCGAAGATCGTTTTCTAGTCTAACGTCCGATTCCCGCTTGGAGCGCGTCGATCATATCGGCTTGCTCCAAGCGGCTGCGATTTCCTGCCTGGCTGAGCCCTCCCTCACGGTCGGGCTACTACCCCGGGGCGACGGTCTTTCCTAGGACCGGCCCAGAGGTCGTGGCGGGCTGAGCCCTCCCTTACGGTCGGGCTACTACCCCGGGG
>JACQTD010000063.1 GCA_016210985.1 Acidobacteriota bacterium | reverse complement strand
TCGCCCATCCGCTGCTGCCGGATTCTTTCTGGTGGCGGAACCTTCCCTTGTCGAATCTAACCCGATGACAGTATTTGGAGTGCGCCGGCCGCAGCAGAAGCGGCGACGGCGCTTTGAGGTGGCTTCGCCGTTCCCGAACTCAGCCAAAGCGGGGTCGTCGCCGCGGCGGCTTGCCCCCGCACTCAAAATGATCGAAGGTCGTCTTATCCTTTGACGACACCCATTGGCTTGAGGCGGGCCACACGTCGGGCAATGCCGGCGGATTCGACGATCCGGGTTACATCTTCCACATCCTTGTAGGCTTCGGGTACTTCTTCGACGATTCCATCACGACTCGACGCTCTGACCAGGATCCCTTTGCCCGCCAGGCGATCCTGCTCAACGCGGGCATCCCGGCCCTTCCTGGCCGCGGTCCGGGACAGCAGGCGGCCGGCGCCATGACAGGAGCTCCCCAGCGCCTCCACGCTCCCGGCCGGAGTGCCGACGAGAACAAAGGACGCGCGTCCCATGTCCCCCGGGATGATCACCGGCTGGCCGAATGGCCGGTATTCCGCGGGCACTTCCGGATGTCCGGCCGGGAGGGCCCGGGTGGCGCCCTTCCGGTGAACCAGCACCAACCGTTCCACACCCTCAATCAGGTGTTTTTCGAATTTGGCGATATTGTGCGCTACGTCATAGACGATGGGAAGCGATCCCGCCTTCCCGAACGTCCGATCGAACACCTGGCGCACCCAGTGTGAAATCAACTGGCGATTCACGAAAGCGAAATTGGCTGCGCAGGCCATCGCGCCGAGATATTGCTGGCCCTCCATCGACTTGATCGGCGCGCAGGCGAGTTCGCGGTCCGGCAGCCGGATGCCGTACTTCACCATCGCATGCAGCATCACCTTCAGGTAATCGGTGCAGACCTGATGCCCGAATCCCCGCGACCCGGTATGCACGAGCACCACAATCTGACCGGGCGCCAGCCCGAACCCGCGTGCGGCATCTTCGTCGAAAATCTCATCCACATAATCGATTTCGAGGAAGTGATTACCCGAGCCGAGAGTGCCCAACTGATCGGCGCCGCGGGCGAAGGCGCGGTCGCTTACGGCGTCAGGATCGGCTCCGGGGATGCAGCCCTGGGATTCGATGCGGTTCTGGTCCGCAGGTTCACCGTATCCTTCCTGGAGCGCCCAGGCGACTCCCCGTGAGACTACACGGCCCAAGATATCCCGTTTCAATTTCAATCGTCCGCCCGTCCCGGTGCCGGAGGGGACGACTCGGAACAATTGGTCGACGAGAGGTTCGAGTTTCGGCCTCACCTCGGCTACGGATAACGAAGACGCCAGCAGCCTTACTCCGCAATTGATGTCGTATCCGATGGCCGCCGGTGATACCACACCCGCCTTGGCATCGGTGGCGGCCACACCGCCGATGGGGAAACCGTAACCCTGGTGGACGTCCGGCATCGCCACCGGCCGCCCGACCACGCCGGGCAGCATCGTCATATTCGCCGCCTGCTCCAAGGACTGATCCTTCAGCAGGGTGTCGAGCATCGCCCGATCGGCATAGATCACGGCGTCAGTCAGCATCCCCGGTTTGTATGACCTGGGAATCAGGTAACGCCGCTCATCAATCCTGACCAGGACGTTTTTCCAATCGGTGGGCATCCTCATCTCCTGGGGCAATCCCATTATAGTCCAGGGAAGGCGGCATCGTGTCTTCGGCATATGAGTTGGGCCGCCTACCCTTTGTCGCTTCGCCTCGTCGGGGGACTGATTGCCCTCGCGATCGCGGTCGTCGTCGTGCGCTACAACCGCGGGTTCCGGATGCAGAGTGTCAAACCTGCGGAATGACCCTCGCCGCGTGATTCGATGGTGAGGTCGAAGACTGGATGAGGAATGGCGCGGTCGGTGGAGGTTACGAATTCCCGGTCTTGCGCCGGTGGAACTCCGGGACGGACTTGAAACCATCGATCCAATGCCGGAGTATAAAGATGGGATGGCGGAGCAGCATGCGGGGTCCCGAATAGCGCATGACAGCCTTTACCTGCTCTCGGACACCGGGTTGGTAGCAGTGGATGGGACAATTCGCGCACGGCGGTTTCTCCTCCTGGAAAGGGCATTTTTCCAGCCGGCGCTCGGCATAGGCCAGAAGGCCTGAACACTCGTCGCACTCCTGGTGGGCGGACGCGTGCCGGTCACGGCAAAAGATCTCGATCATCGCTTCGATCGTCCGGCGTTCCCGCTCAAGCCGTGGCTTCAAGCGCAACATGGAGGAGGGATGATAATGGTTGTGCGCGATGCGAGTGAAGGCCATCAACTACATTTGGAGTGCGCCGGTAAAGCGAAGCGCGACGGCGCTTTGAAGTGCCGTCGTGACTCCCCAACGCACAGCCCGAGCGGTGGCGTGCGACGCTTGCCCCCGCGCTCCAAATAGAAGGTATCGGCGGAGGAGGACTCTTGTCTCAGCAACCTGACCCACTACCCAAGCTGGAGTCGAAACGGGGGGGTAGAGAGCCCCCGAGGGCCCCGGCCGGCCGGTCCGACCCGATGAGGCTCGGTGGCCTGAAATGCAAGAAAGTTATTTTTTCTATTGTCATCGAGGCTGGAGTTTATCTAGAATAGGGATTGCAGAAAGGGCGCGAGGTTCAGCTGGCGGGGGCACCTTGGTGCCGTGGGTTGTTGAGATCAGTCGCGCTGTCAGCGCCGCCATTGAGTCGTGTCGCAAAGTCTGGGCCGACCGTTCGGTCGAACCGGCGGGGAGGGGCGGATACTCCCTCTGCCCTCTATCATATTATTTAGCAGTCGAGGATCGTTGTTCGTAAAGGGCGTTAGTCGGCGTGAATTCCTTGTCATCGGCGGTGGATTCGCCGCGGGCACACTGCTGGACGCCGAGGCTGGACTGGGCCGGACGCTTCATCGGGATGAACGGCGCCGTGTGATCTATAGGCTCTCCGTGCGCGGGCGGAGGGGATCGAACGCCGCGAAAAAGCACAATGCCAACCTGCGCTTCGCCAATCCGGAGGCTGCGGATGAAAACCGCGCTCATCCCAGCGATCACTCCAGGATCGTCAAGCTGGACGTTAGCGAAGCCTTCTACATGCGTCTCTTCCCGTCTCCCTTCATCGCGGTGGCGGATCTTCGGCACGTTTTTGGCCGTTGATCGCCGTACCGGTTTAAGCTCAAGCGGAATTACACCCCACAGCGTGGTTTCTGATTCCGAGTGCCCGTACCTCAATCGTTCTCTACTGCTACCGTCTTCCGCAAGACCTGTGCGTTCGCGATCTCGTGGTGGCGCGCACACGAACCACCTTTTGAGAGGTACTAATGTGCTAAGTTTGGAGCCTGAGCGAATCGTATGTGTGTATTGCGCTTCGAGCCGGTCCTGTCATCCGGAGTACCACCAGGCGGCTTTTCGGCTCGGCGTGGTGCTGGCGGATGACGGCTACACCATCCTCTATGGGGGCGGCGGCAGCGGCTCGATGGGTGCGCTGGCGGACGGGGCGTTGAGCCACCGGGGACGCGTGGTTGGCGTACTTCCAAAGTTCATGGCGGATCTGGAATGGGGCCACAACGGCCTCTCCCAACTCGAGCTGGTCGAAGACATGCGAACGCGTAAGCACCTCATGCTCTCACGAAGCCACGCGGTGGTGGCCTTGCCCGGCGGGTCGGGAACGCTCGAGGAATGGTTCGAGGCGGTTTCGCTCAAGCGGCTCGGCCTCTACCTCAATCCGATTGTGCTCGTCAACACCCGGGGGTTTTTCGACCCGTTGCTCCAGGTTCTCTCGTTGGCGGTGGCAGAGCGATTCATGGACGAACGGCACAAGGCCATGTGGCAGGTAGTGGCCGAACCCGAGCAGGTACCCGGCGCAATCAACTCGGCGCCCGCGTGGTCGCACAGCGCCCGTGAGTTTTCTACCCAGTAACCGAAATACAAACGGTAGAGGTAAGGAGTATCGAAATGGCGGATAAAGTGGATCAGGCCACGGCCAGCATGATCAGGAACCTGGAGGAGAAGACCGGTAAGCCTTCAACAGCATGGTGAGCCATCGCGTCCGGGTTGAAGGCATCAAGGATGTCGATACGGAGTTGGTTAGCTGGCTCCGCCAAGCCTACGACGCCGCCTAGCGACGGCGGCGATGCGGCTCTTTGATCTGGCGGGTAAGCGGGTCCGGGCGAGGGAGAACCGGCGGCCTACCCCGCATCCGTTTCCTGGATCTGCTGGGCAAGGTAGTTCTGTTCTCCCACCTGTTCGACCAGCGTGAGCTGTGCTTCCAGCCAGTCGATATGCTCTTCCTCGGACTTCAGTATCCCTTCGAGCAGCAGCCGGGTGCCGTTGTCTCCGGCGTCTCCACAAGTCTTGATCCCGGCGTTGAGGCGCGGTACGGCTTCATTCTCCAGCGCCAGGTCGAGCCGAAGCTGCTCCGGGACGGTCTCGCCGATGTTGATCTTGCCGAGGCGTTGAACATTCGGGATGCCGTTGAGGAAGAGAATGCGTTCGATCAGTTCTTCGGCGTGCTTCATCTCCCCGATCGCATGGCGACGAACCGTCGCGTGCAGTCGGTCGTATCCCCAGTTGTCGGCCATCTCCGCGTGCACAAAGTACTGGTTGACGGCGGTGAGCTCGGCGGTAAGGACGTCATTCAGCGTCTCGATGATTTTATCGGCAGTCGGTTTCATATTGTGCTCCTCTCCCCGACGGGCTCCATGATCCATGGACCGGCGTGGCAACCACCCTCCGGGCCTGTGTGGACGGCGGGCGTGACCCCGTCCGCAGTGAGACGGACGATTCGTCTCAGATAAGCACAACAGGATCCGCAGTCGGTTCCAGCGCCACAGGCCTCCGCGACTTCATCGAGACTTCGCGCTCCCGCCCGGACGGCTTCCCGCACTCTTCTATCCGATACACCCCTGCAAACGCAAATGATCATTTCGGATTCCCCCCACCCTGCACCGCCTCATGCACTTCAAGCGCCCCTGGCCACTCCTGGTCTGCCCGTCGTTGGATGCGGATCATAATCGATTATGAAAATGACTTTCACTTTCGTGAATCCAAAGTTTACTTGGCGGGGGCCCGGGTGTCAACTGTTTCTTTTATTTAAATCTTTACGAAGTAAGCTCGGGTCAAACGTCCACGAAGAACTCGGCTACGGCACCCTCGGCATTGGTTTCAAATCGGAGTTGGTGATAGGTGACGGCCTTCACATAGGTACGCACACCTTGGGTCCGAGGATCGAACTGGCCGAAGCCGACGCAGGCCGTCAAACCGGCCGGCTGGAGTTGTTCGAACTTCCAATGGAGCGGGACCAGCTTCTCCGCGTCGAAGAGATAGAGAAAGTGATTGAGAAAGTCGCACAGCAGCTCGGCGTAGCCGTCGGCTTCCAGCGTCAGGGCGCGTATTTCGGTGGCCTCGCTGGGCAGGGTATCGAGGATAAGGGAGAAGAGGGCGGTGGAAGCGGTCTTGAAGACCTCAGCTTCACTCGACCCGAAGACTTGGAGCCCGAGGTCGGCGGTGTGTTCGAGAATCTTGAATCGGGGCGGAACGTCGGCGGGATCCGACCCGGACGCGGGAGTCACGGCACCGCCGGGCTGAGTCCCATGGCCGCGCACAGGCGGTTCACGACGTCACGTTCGACTTCGGTCTTCTCCCCGCGTAGGGTGCATCCGGATGCGTTTCGATGCCCGCCGCCACCGAACTGCTCCGCCAGTTTGGCCACATTGATCGAGTCTTTCGACCGCAGCGAGGTTCGATAGGTTCCGGGCTTGACCTCCTTGAAAATAGCAACCGCCTCGACCGCGCCTACCGAAAGGGGATAGCTGACAATCCCGTCCACATCCTCTTCCGAGGCCCCGGCCTCTTTCATCATTTCGCGGGTTACGGTGAGCCAGGCGACGCGGCCGGTGGAGTCGTGTTGCAGCTGCGAAAGCGCCAGTCCCACCAGTTTGATCTTGCTGAAGGGATTGTCGTAGTAAATGGACCTCGAGATTTTGGCAGGCCGCGCCCCGAGGCGGACCAATTCGCTGGCCACCTTCAGTGTACGCTCGGTGGTATTGGAAAAGTGGAATGAGCCGGTATCGGTCAACAGCGCGGCGTAGATGTTCTCTGCGATTTCCGGCGAGATCTGAACGCCCAATGCTTTGCAGAGATTGTAGATCATCTCGCCCACGGCCGCGGCGGTCGAGTCGATCCAATTGATATAGGCAAACAGTCCGGTCGTGGAATGGTGGTCGATATTGACCGTGAGTTGTTCCGCCAGGCCCGGCAGGCCGGGGCGGTCCATGTCGCTGCATTCGATGATAAAGACCGCATCGAAGCGCTGGTCGAAGCGCGGAAGTACCACGACCTGGCCGGCTCCGGTAAGCCGGGAATAAGCTCGCGGGATCGGATCCCGCATCACCACGACGGCGTCTTTCCCCATCGACTGCAGGACCAGCTTCAGCGCGAGCGAGGATCCGATCCCGTCACCGTCCGGTCTCACGTGCGAAGTGATGGCGAAGTTCCTATTGGATTCGATCAGTTCGATGACGTCGCTCAACATCGTTGGGTGAGGCCGCGGTCAGACCGCCGGCCCGGCTAAAGTACCTCCTTGAGGATGCGTTCGATGCGATCCGCCCGTGCCTTGGCATCGTCGTAAGCGAAATCGAGCTGAGGAACGAGGCGCAGCTGCACTCGGCTCAGGAGTTCGCTCCGCACGAATCCACTCGCGTGATTGAGGGCGGCGACCGCCTTCTCCACGTTCCGGTCATTCCCGGGAAAGTCGACCAGGACGCGGGCGTGGCGAAGGTCCGGACTCAGTTTGATCCGGGTGACGTTCACCGGTCCGATCCGTTCATCATTGATCTCATAACTGAGAATATCGCCAATCTCCTCTCTCAAGAGTTCCGCGACCCGATCGGGTCGATGGCCTTTCATGGCTCAACCTCCTACAGGGTTTGTGCCACTCTCTCGATGATGTACGCCTCAATGATATCTCCTTCCTTGATATCGTTGTACCTCTCCAGGCTGATTCCGCATTCGAAGCCCTGTCGAACCTCGCCGGCGTCATCCTTGAAGCGCTTGAGCGACGCCAGCGTGCCGTCGTGGACGACCACATTGTCCCGAAGCAGCCGCACGCGGGCGGTACGCTTGATCGTTCCATCCTGGACCATGCAGCCGGCGACATTCCCCGCCTTGGCGATGCGGAAGACCTGGCGCACTTCGGCGCGGCCGATCGTGACCTCCTTCTCGCTCATTTCGAGCAGGCCCAGCATCGACTGGCGGATCTCCTCTTCGACTTTATAGATGATCGAGTGGAGGCGGATGTCGACCCCTTCCTGCTTGGCTACCTCCTCGGCGCGGGGCTCGGGTCTGACGTTGAACCCGATCACGATGGCGGTTCGCTCCATAGTTCTGGAAGCCGCCGCCAGCAGGACGTCGGACTCGGTGATCGCGCCTACCGCATTCAGTACGATGCGGACCTTCACCTTCTCGGTCGAGAGTTTTTCGATCGCTCCTCGCAGGGCCTCCAGCGATCCCTGTACGTCGGCCTTCAGGACGATCTGCAATTCCTTGAGTTCGCCGACCCTGATCTTCTCATAGAGCTGCTCGAGTGAGGTCGTCGCGACCGCGTGGGCTCGGGCAGCGCGCTGCTGGGTCTGGCGGGTCGAGCTGATACGTTGGGAGGTGGAGATGTCCTCGACGACGCTGAAGCGATCCCCGGCCTGGGGCACCGACTCGAGCCCGATGATTTCGACCGGCGTCGCCGGCGGCGCCTCCATGACGGGCGCGCCCCGATCATTGAACATGGCGCGAACTCTCCCCAGGGTCGAGCCGACGACGAAGGGGTTTCCTATGCTGACGGTTCCCTGTTGCACGAGGATGGAAGCCACCGGGCCCCTGCCTCTATCCAGTTTGGCCTCGAGCACGATCCCGGTCGCTTTTCGCCTCGGGCTGGCTTTGAGATCAAGGATGTCCGCGGAGAGCAGGATCATCTCGAGCAGCCGGTCGAGATTGATGCGTTTTTTGGCCGACACTTCGACCATCACCGTATCGCCGCCCCAACCGTCCCAAACCAATCCCTGATCCGAAAGCGCCTGCCGGACGCGATCAGCGTTGGCCTCGGGCTTGTCGACCTTATTGATGGCGACGATGATCGGCACGCCGGCGGACCGGGCATGATTGATGGCCTCGATCGTTTGCGGCATGACGCCATCATCGGCGGCGACCACGAGCACGACCAGATCGGTCACCTGCGCGCCCCGCGCGCGCATGAGCGTGAACGCCTCGTGACCCGGCGTGTCCAGGAAGACGACGGGACGGAGCTCCGACGGTCGGTCCGGATTGGGGACTTGCACGACATACGCGCCGATGTGCTGGGTGATGCCTCCAGCCTCCGATTCGGCGACCCGCGTCTGCCGGATGGCATCCAGCAAGCTTGTTTTGCCGTGATCGACGTGCCCCATGACCGTAACCACCGGCGCGCGGGGTGCCAGTTCCTCCTCTTCGCCTGATGCCAGCAACTTTTCGATCTCCGCCTCCTCATGAATTTCTTCAAATGATGCGAACGTGACTTCAAATCCGAGTTCTCGAGCGACCCTCTTCGCCACTTCCGAATCGAGGTTTTGATTGATCGTCGCCAGCACCCCCTGCTGCATGAGCAGGCGGACGATGTCGCGCGGTTTGACCTCCAGCTTCTCCGAGAACTCCTTGACCGTCAGTCCCTCCATTAATTTCACCTGGCGGATTTCCCGCACTTCCGGCGTGGTGGGCGGGCTCATGACCGGCGCCTGCTCAACGACGGTCGTGCCGGTTCTGGGCGTCGTCGGGCGCATGGGTCGTCGCCGGTGCCTCCGCCGGTCATCCCTTGGGGGGACATAGACGGTTGGCACCATAGGTGCCGGCGCCGGCGGCGGCGGCGCAAGCGTGCCTGATGGTCTCAGCATCCGAACCTGGGTTCGCGGCTGGGCCATCAACGGAGGTTCGATTTGCACCGGCAGATCGGCTACCTCCGGCGGAGGCGGCGTACCTGCCTGAGTTCTTGCGGCCTGTTGAATTGCCGGGCGTTGCACGAGGTGAAGCGGCGTGATCCGGACCTGCGGACCGGCGATATCCATCTCCAGCTCGGCGGGAAAACCCCCGGAATCCTCTCCCTCCAACCGGTGCGAAGGCACCGCCGCTTCCGGCGGAATGGTTCCCGCAACGAATTCCGCGGGAATCAGTTCCGAAACCTGGTCCGCTGAGGGTTCCATCGCGTCGACCTTCTTTTTGACCAGCCGAACCTGGAGCTGCGAGGGCTCCGTCTTCTTGACGAAGTACTTGGCGCGAATCCGGTCCGCCTGGGTGTCGCTCAGGGAGTTCGACGGGACGCTCACATCGAAGCCGAACCGCCGGGCGTCATCGATCACACGCCGGCTGTCGAGTTTGAGTTCTTTGGCTAGATCATATATACGAATCTTATTCATCCTGCAAACCTCATGATCCCACGACCGCAGACTACTCGATGACTGCACCCTCTCCGCCTGGCGCCGCCCGCGGGGTGGCTTCGGTTCCGATCGCCTCTTCCTTCAAACCTTCCGGATTCGAGTCAGCGTCCGCGGTCGCCTCATCCGTGGAAGCGGCATCGTCCGCGACGAGCGCATCGGCTGCTACGGCCTCCTGTGCGGTCGCTTCCGGAGCTGTAGCTTCCGGCACTGGAGCCGCCTGGGTCACGCCGGCTTCCACCGCGGGCCTGCGAGACGCCGGCCGTGTCTTCGCGATAATCTCGCCTGCCGTCGTCAGGAGTGCGGACGCCTCGTCGAGGCTGCAATCGAGCCGCTCCGCGAGGTCGTCAGCCTGAACCTCGACCAGCGACTCGAGCGCCGTGATCCCCTTGGCCGCAAGCATGGCGATTCGAGAACCGCTGATCTTTCCTTCCGCCAGCCGCATCGGAGTCTGACCGCCTGAGATCAACACTTCCATCTGGGAAGCGACTTCACGCTTGATGTCCGACTCACTCCTGATGTCGATATTCCATCCCAGCAGACGGGCCGCGAGCCTGACATTCTGTCCCTGTTTCCCGATGGCGAGCGACTGCTGGTCATCTTCGACAATCACTTCCACCCGTTTGTTCTCGGGATTGATGATCTGGACCTTGCTGACCTTGGCCGGGCTGAGGGCATTGGCGGCAAAAATCGCCGGATTGTCCGACCACTGAATGATGTCGATTTTCTCGCCGTGCAGCTCGCGGATGACGGCCTGGACCCGGCTGCCCCGCATGCCGACACAAGCCCCGACGGGGTCGACATCGCGATCGGTGGACGCCACGGCGATCTTCGAGCGTTCGCCGGCCTCCCGGACGGCGCCTCTGACTTGTACCGTGCCGTCGTAGATCTCGGGGACCTCCATCTCGAACAGCCGCTTCAGGATGTCAGGGCTCGTCCGCGAGAGGATGATCTGTTGCCCGTAGGTTTCCTTGACGTCCTTGGTTACCCGGATGATAACGGCACGGATCCTTTCATTGAGCGAGAACTTCTCCGCCCGGGATTGTTCCGACCGGGGCAGGAGCGCTTCGACCTGTCCGAGGTCGACGACGATGTCGCCCCGCTTCTCGAATCGCTTGACGAAGCCATGGACGAGTTCGCCCACGTGCTTGATGTATTCGTCGTAGACATTGTTCCGCTCGGCCTCGCGCACCGTCTGGGTGATCACCTGTTTGGCGGTCTGCGCGGCGATGCGGCCCAGACCCTCGAAAGGCCGCTGCATCTCCAGGATATCGCCCATCTCCGCGCCCTCGATCATCGAGTTGACTTCCGACAGGCTGATCTCGCGCGCCGGATCCGCGACCTCTTCGACCACCGTCATCCGGGCGAAGATCTCGATTTGACCCGAGTCCGGGTTGTAGCGCACGTCGATGTCTTCGGTAGAATTGCGGTGCTGCTTCTGGTAGGCCTTGAGCACAGCTTCGCCGATGGCGTCGATCACAATCTGCGGGTCGATTTTCTTTTCCCGGCTGAGAATCTCGATGTTCTCAGCGATCGGGCTCATATTGTTAGCCATAATCTCAATCTCTTCACCAGCTTATTAATGCTCGGGCTTCCGAACGGCCCTCGGTGGGGCACGGGCCGCCTCAACGCCGCTTCCACTCGTATTCGATCTGGGTTCTCCTGATCTCCGGAAAGGGAATCCGCACTTCCCGACCCAGCGTGCGCTCTTCAATCCTGACCATCTCGTCCCTCAATTCGATTAAGGTCCCGTGAAAGGTCCGCCGTCCTTCCACCGGCTGATGGGTCTGAATCTTCACCGATTCACCCCGGAATCGCTCATAATCCGACTTCTTGTAAAACTCGCGCTCGATTCCCGGACTCGCGACTTCGAGCGTGTATCGATAGGGTATCGGATCCTCTACGTCGAGGACCGTGCTCAGGTACCCGCTGAAGTCGGCGCAATCATCGACGGTAATGCCTCCGGGCTTGTCAATATACACCCGCAGGAGGGCATGTCGCCGATCACCCTTGATCTCCAAGTGGACCAGTTCAAACCCCTTCGAGGCCGCGATCGGTTCAACCATGGTTCTGATCTGTTCAATGCGTTCCTGATTCATCTCCAAAAAAAAGTGGGCCGCCCGCCCACTCTCTCCCAGACCCGCCAATACTAGAAACTCAAATCATACCCTGAGGAGCGGCTGGACGCAAGTAGGCCGACGGTGGGGTAGTGGGCTACTTTGAATTTGCGCTTGCGATCATTCCCGCTCATGGCATACTTGGGTCATGCCCAAGCGTTCAAGCAAGAATGACGACCAAGATGGAATGACACTCGCTCGTGCGATCGTGGAAGCTGCGACCGGGGAATCCATCACAGGGAAACCGAAAGCCAAGAATCCAGCCGCCGTAGCCCTTGGAAAACTTGGTGGAAAGAAAGGCGGACCCGCTAGGGCCGCGAAGCTCTCACCCACCAAACGCAAAGCGATTGCGAAGAAAGCAGCGAGAGCCAGATGGGGTGCGGCTAAGAAGTAGCCCCGCTCTGATCGCTGCCCCATCCCGCCTGATGTATAATCAACGTACATCTCAGTCAGTCGGAGGCAGCTATGAAGTGGATCGGGCTCGTCGTGTGCCTAATCGCGCTTGGTGCGTTAGGTGGATATGCGGGTGTCTCTGGTAATTCGTCGGAGACCGCTCAAAACCAAGGAATAGATCAACGGGACATATTCAGACAGTTTCTTGGCTCTGACGGCTCGCAGAACCGCCCGACTCTGAGCGGTGCATCCTTGCAAGAACTACTTGAGTCCAACGATGAGGTTTGGAGTTTCTGCTATGCCAAGGACAAGAACCTCCCCGATGATCTCAAGGTGAAGTTTAGCTACGGTTCGGTCTGGACTTGGACGGCAATCGGCAATCTGCGCCGATTCAAAGCTAATACCCTGCTAGCGCGTGGGAAATAGGGATGGGTACACCGCGAAGTTATTCATCACCGATCTCGCCAGCCGTCTTTCTCATCGGGTTCAATTGACCACAGACGGTATACACAGACGGTCACAAGCCGTATCTGGAAGCCGTCGACGGCGCGTTCGGGTGTGACATCGATTACGTCATGTTGATAAAACTTTTACGAAAACGAACTGACTGGAAACGAAACCCGCTACAGCCCCGCTAATTGCTGCGGAACTCGGACCAGTTTGATTCCTGGAAAGCCCGACTTGGCGCACGTGTCGACAAGCTACGCGGAACGAATGAACTTGAACTAAAGGATGGGAATGAGAAGATTCACAAGACTAACAAATGGTTTCAGCAAAAAGTTGAAAACCTTGGTCACACAGTGGCCTTGTACCTGATGTATTACAATTCCGTGCGGCCCCACCAAAGCTTGAGAATTAGCCCAGCAATGGCGGCAGGCGTTTATAATCGACTATGGAACATATCCGATCTGGTTGCGTTGCTCGACGTGGAAGAATTAGCGGCTCGATGAGCGGTGTGAAAGGGGAAGACTAGCCATGCCAACTCGGTGACGGTGTCTGGGTTGGCTGATATTTCAACTTAAGGTTGATTTTGTTGAAAAAATTGTTGACAATTTCAGGCTGAATTCTTTAGGATTACTTTTGTTAAGATCCACAGGGATGAGATTGTCTCTGTTTTTATTACGCCCGGGGCCATCGGCCCCGGTTTTAGTTTGCGCCCATCGCAAGCTTTCGCTAACATTCTGTTGTATTTAGCCTATTCGTAATAGAGGATTCTTGAGCGCAATGCATCCCACAAGAACGCGCATTTTCGTAGACTTTTGGAATTTTCAACTCTCATGGAATGAGTGTGTTAGAGGGAGGGGCTTTAATCAGGATGTTGCCAAGATACCTTGGGAGGAAACCCTTCCGCGCGTTCTTGTTCAACGCTCAGACCCTGGAGGGCTTTATGTAGGTACGCATGTTTATGCCTCCATTGACCGTTCCTCAACTAGGGACAAAGGGCTCCAGAGATTCCTCCATGCGATGGACGGGTTTGCAGGTTACAGGGTGACGGTCAAGGAACGCCGACCAGCATCCTCTGTGCGTTGTGCAAATGAGCCCTGTAGGCGGGAGATCACCACGTGTCCGCATTGTAATGAGAGGTTAAGGAGGACCGTCGAGAAGGGGATCGATACTACACTTCTGACCGACCTCATCAAGGCCGCCTTCGATAACACGTTCGATCAAGCGATTCTTCTGACAGAGGATTCTGACTTCGTACCCGCTGTCGAATTTATTCAGGAGAGGTGGAGCAAACAAGTTATTCATGCTTTTTTCAGAGGTAAGTCAGACGAACTGAGAAACGCCTGTTGGAAACATATTTTCATTGATGATTCCTTAGCCGAACTCCTTCCCGGATTGCATACCTGAGTGGCCGCACCCGCTAGAATCCACCGAAATTCAAAGTAGCCCACTACCGACGGGAACCCGGGTGTCGTGATCCCCTTCGCACGGGGGAGGCAGGGCTATTCCTTCGGGTTGAGGCCGAATTTCTCCAATCGGTACTGAAGGGTCCGGAAGGAGATCCCGAGGAGCTTTGCCGCCTGGGTGATATTGCCTCCGGTTCGCTGCATGGCCTGGAGAATCAGAGAGCGTTCAACCTCCTCGAGCGACGTGCCCGTAGGCGGGAGCTTGAAGGTGCTGTGGGCCTGTTCGGTTTCGAGTTGCCGCACTTCATACGGAAGGTCCTCGAGTTCAATGGTCTCGCCCTCGCACATCAACGTGGCGCGTTCGATCACGGATTCGAGCTGGCGCACGTTACCCGGCCAGCCGTAATTCATGATCGCCTTCTCTGCCGCGGCAGTGAACGATCGAGCCGCCGGGCGGCCGGCCCGGTCGTGTTTGGCCAGGAAGTGCTTTACCAGCACCGGGATGTCGTCCCGTCTCTCTCGGAGGGGAGGGAGGTCGATGGCCAGAACGTTTATCCGGTAGAAGAGGTCCTCGCGAAACCGTCCATCGGCCACCATCGCCTGCAGGTTGCGGTTGGTCGCCGCCAGCACCCGGACATCGATGCGGATCGGCTGGGTGGCTCCGACGCGCAGGATCTCCTTTTCCTGCAGCGCCCGAAGCAGTTTGGCCTGCATGCTGGTGTTGAGTTCCGCTATCTCGTCGAGAAAGAGCGTGCCACGGTCCGCCACTTCAAAGAGACCCTTCTTCAACGCATGGGCGCCGGTGAAGCTACCCCGCTCATGTCCGAAGAGCTCGGACTCGATCAGGTTCTCATTGATGGCTGCGCAATTCACCGCCTGGAAGGGACAGGAGGCGCGGGCGCTCGATTTGTGTATGGCGCGGGCGATGCGCTCCTTGCCCACGCCCGACTCCCCGCGGATGAGCACCGTGGAGGTGGAGCCCGCGACGCGGAGAATCATCTTCTTCACCCTGGCCATCTCTTCGCTGGCGCTGACGATCTCATCGTCCAGCGCGTCCAGGCGTCGGCACGCCCCTGCGATCAGGGCGAGCAGCTGGTCGCGTTCCAGCGGCTTCTCCAGATAATCGTAAGCGCCCTGGCGGATCGCCTCTTTCGTGGAAGGAATGGACCCATGGGCCGTCATCATGATCACGCACTGTGAGGGATCGCGCCGCAGCAGTTCGCCGAGGAGCTGAAGACCATCCATCCCGGTCATCTTCAAATCAGTGAGCACCACATCAAACCGATCTCGTTCGGCCAGTCTCACTGCCTGTTCACCATCGGCAGCCTGGGTCACGGCGTACCCTTCAGACGCGAGGATAAGTTCGAGGATCTCGCGCTGCGGTTTTTCGTCGTCCACGATCAGGATTCGTCGTTGGGTCATTCGTGGCATCTCCAGGCGAAGCGCCGGCTCAGGCGAGTCTCCCGCTCGAGATGGAGCCTTGGTAGTCAGCCGGGGCTGTCCTCGCAGGTGGAGTCTGCGGGGGGGAGATCGGAAGCATGATGGTGAAACAGATGCCGTGCCCATCCACGTTTGCGGCCCGGATCCGGCCGCCGTGGTCCTGCACGATCTTCCGCGTAACCGCCAACCCAAGTCCGATCCCCGTCTCTTTGGTTGAATAGTAGGGTTCGAAAACCCGCTCAAGATCGGCTTCCGGTATGCCAGGACCATCATCGGAAACGGCGATTCTGAGGAACTCGCCTTCACGTGCCAGCCCGATTTCAAGGTGACCGTGGCCGGTAATGGCTTGGAGGGCGTTGATCATCAGATTGGAAAGGCAGATCCGGAGACGATCGGCGTCGGCCTGGATCGGCGGGACGGCGTCGGCGCCCTTGATGTCGATGTTGATACCGCGCTCGGTGGCTTGGGCTTGAATCGTTGCGCAGACTTCCTTCACCAATTCGCCTACGCGGGTCGTGGTGATCGCAAGGTCGCCAGGGCGGCCGAACGAGAGAAAATCGGTGACCAGCCGGTTGAGGCGGGCGATCTCGGCTTTCATGGAAGCGAGAATGTCCCGAAATCGCTCCTGGCGGCCTGGTTCCGCGGGCGCGAAGTTGCTCTGAACGTAATCGATGCTGAGGTTGATGAAATTCAGGGGATTCCTGATTTCGTGAGCGATGCCCGAAGCCAGCCTCCCGATCGCCGCGGATCGCTCCGATTCACGAAGTTTCTCTTCCAGCTCGTGGTTTCTCCGCAGGGTGGCTACCATTTCGTTAAAGGTCTGAACCAGGGTTCCCATCTCATCCCGCCGGCGCACCTCCAGTTGGAAGTCCAGTTCTCCCCGCGCGACCCTTTTCTGAGCCTGAAGCAGATCGTTGACCGGCTTCGTGAAACGCCAGACGACGAACACCATGAGCAGCACGGAGGCCGATAGGACAGCCCCCATGGCAATCAAGCGGTCCCTGGACGTCTGTCTGAGTACACTCGGGATTCCCCTCCAGAAAAGGAGTACGTGGACGAAGACACGCTCCCGCCGGACGCCATCCGGCGTTTCGAGCGAGGTCACTATGGGAAAGGAGTGGAGCTTCACCTCGGTCGGATTGAAGGGCTCCGTGTTCCTGCGAATCTCCTCAAGGGAGATCTCGCCCGCGGGAGCTCCTGTACTATCTTCGCCGGTCAGGCGTCGCCCGACCTCTTCAGGGTGCGTGCTGTCAATGATGACCCCGCGGCTGTCCGTGACCAGAATGTGATGGATCAGTCCTGCGAGATCGGGTCGAATAGGGTTTTGCCTGAGAAAGTCATGGAGGTAGATCCTGCTCGGCATCGATTGGAGAGCCACATTCATCGCCTCGGCCAGCCCGTCCACGTGTTCAGTCACTTCCTGCTTGATGGCAGTCTCAGCCCGGAGATTGAGATAATAGAGGAGGGCCGTGGTCAGGGCGACACCGACTGCCATCAGGTTGAACACCCGAAGGATGAAGCTGAAGTAAATGCTGCCTTTCTTACCCATGTCTGCCCCCGCCCGTACTCGATCGCCAGTGCCCCTCCCGTACGGGGCCTACCCGGTTGTCGCCCCGTCCGGCTGGTCGGCGCTCTGGTAATCGACAACTCAAAAAATATGTTGGACTTCCCATGGTTCACATGATATATTACATTAGTATTGTGATGGGGCAGAAGGTCACAGTGAGAGCATTCGGCTGTTCAGAAATGGCGAGTTCCGACATCTAGCGGAGATTCAGACTGCGATGAAGAGGCTGTCCCAAGGACTGCACCTATCACTAATTCTATTTCTGGCGTTGGCCCTTTTACCCTCCTTTCCATCCGGGCAGGCGCTCGGCAAACAGGCTGGCAGGAAAAAGGCCCGCTCCGGCAGCGTCAAGCCACAGGCGAAGCAGAGTTCCCGAACGACCGCCCGGAAGTCGGGCAGAGTCAAACGCTCCAGGTCCACTGCGAGCCTTCGCGCCCGGCAGCGAGCCGCGAGAAACCGTCGTGCAGCCCTCCGGATGCGGCAGGCCGACCTGGCGCTGAAAAACAAATCGCAGGAATTCATAGCGAAGGATGACCTGAGGTTCGAGGATATACAGATCAGGCGGGCTGCGCTGGATGCCCTCGGCGGCCACGCGGGCTCGGTAGTGGTCATGGATCCGCATACGGGTCGTGTTCTCAGCATCGTGAACCAGGAGTGGGCTGTGCGCAAGGCTTTCAAGCCCTGTTCAACGATAAAGCCGTTCGTTGCATTGGCGGGATTGAAGGAGGGGCTCATCGACCCGGCAGAGCCGGTCTCCCTGGGCCGCCGCGCTCTGCCACTGACCCTTTCCGAAGCGCTTGCCCATTCGAACAATCCCTATTTTCAACTCATCGGGATGAAACTCGGCCTCCCCAAGTTGCTCGAATATGCCCGGCTCTACGGGCTCGGGCAGCGGACCGGTATCAACCTTGCCCATGAGTCCGCGGGCCGGATTCCTCAATCCCGCAAGCTGAGGACCAGCGCCGTGGGCCATATGTCGAGCCATGGGGACGGTTTCGAAGTGACCGGACTCCAACTGGCCGTATTCACGTCAGCCTTAATCAATGGTGGTTATATTTACCAGCCTCAGGTCGTGGCCGGCACCCCGAACCACGTGGCGCTGCCTGACAAGAAAGGAGCCCTCGGTCTGGTTCCGACGGTCCAGGCTTCAACCGGCCCGGCCTCGTTTAAACCCGTGTTGCTCAGGCACATCGACATTGCCCGGGAGCATCGTGACGATGTGGTTTCAGGGATGATCGGCGCCGTCGAGTTCGGCACCGCGAAACTAGCTTATTATCCCAGCCTATCCATCGCGGGGAAGACTGGAACTTGCACCGGCTCTCATCTCCGCCTGGGGTTGTTCACAAGCTTTGCCACCGTCGACCGGCCGAATCTGGTCGTCGTGGTGATCACCAATGGCGTAGGCGAGAAGGGCCCGGTCGCCGCCCAGGTCGCCGGCTCGATCTATCAGCGGATCGCGAATCGTTTTGTGGATGCGGGGACGGTCGGTGCCGTCGGTGGTCACTGAAGTCCCCTGGAACGGCTGGATCCACGCCCCCCCGGCGCGCAGTGATCCTCGGGGAAGCTGAGAGCTGTGTCGGGACGCGTATATCAAGTCACGGAGTTCGAAGGAGCATTCCTGGAGTGCCTGATCAGCGCGGAACGGATTCAGGCGCGCGTCGCGGAAATCGGCAGGCAGATCGCCAGGGATTACGCGGGAAAGGAACCACATCTGGTCTGTGTCCTCAAAGGGGCCGTCGTCTTTCTTTCAGAACTGATGCGACATATCGATCTTCCCCTCACGGTAGATTTCATTGCCGTATCAAGCTACGGTAGCGCCACCAAGACCTCCGGCGAAGTCAAGATCCTGAAAGACCTGGATACGAGCCCGGCCGAGCGGGATATGATCGTAGTGGAAGATATCCTCGATACCGGCCTGACGCTCAATTACCTGGTCAATTATTTCAAATCCCGCGGGGTCCGCTCATTGCGGGTTGCCACGCTCCTGAACAAGCCGTCGCGACGCCTTGTCCAAGTCGAGGCTGACTACATCGGGTTCGAGATTCCCGACGCGTTTGTGGTCGGATACGGCTTGGATGCGGTGCAGCGATATCGAAACCTCCCTTATGTCGCCGTGTTGAGAGGCGCGGGCTAGGCTCGGGATTCACACCGGATCCATCACAAGGCTTACGGCAGGATTTCACGAAGGAAACTCCGGCCCGCATCGAGGCGGAAGCCGAAGTTCTCGGCGATCGTCTGCCCGATGTCCGCAAGCGATGATCGGGTTCCGAGATCGGTATTGGGCCTCAAGCGGCGTCCCCAGGCGAGGACTGGAACATACTCGCGGGAGTGGTCGGTTGATGGGGTGACAGGATCGCATCCATGATCGGCCGAGATCATCAGGAGATCACCCGGTTCCATGGTTGATTCAATCTCGGGAAGTCTTTCGTCGAAGTACTCCAGTGCCCTCGCATAGCCCTCGACATCGTTTCGATGGCCGTACAACATGTCGAAGTCGACCAGATTGACGAAGATCAAACCCCTTCCGGATTCCCGCATGGCCTGGAGCGTTCCATCGATGGACGCGGCGTTGTTCTTCGCTTCGATCTTCCTGGAGACGCCGCGATAATTGAAAATCGAAGAGATCTTGCCAACGCAGACCGAGGCCAGATTCCTTTCGCTCAATCTGTCGAGGAGAGTCGGGGACGGGGGCTCCACGGCAAAGTCCACCCTGGCTTCGGTTCGGCAAAAGCCGCCTGTCTCTCCTCGAAACGGGCGTGCGATCACGCGACCCACCTCATGAGGACCGGTGAGGATCCCGCGGGCGATCCGGCAGTACTTATACAGTTCCTCCAGTGGAATAACTTCTTCGTGTGCAGCTATTTGAAAGACACTATCCGCCGAGGTATAAACAATGGGGAAGCCTGTCCGGACATGTTCCTCCCCCAGCTGTTTTATGATTTCCGTGCCGGAAGCGGGATAGTTCCCCAGCGTTTTTCGCCCAATCGCGCTTTCGAATCTGGAGATGATCTCGGCCGGAAACCCCTCGGGGTAGGTCGGGAACGCCTTGGCGGTTACGATGCCGGCCATTTCCCAATGCCCGATGGTGGTGTCTTTCCCGTCCGAGGCGGTTGCTGCTTTGCCGAACGCACCGAGCGGCGCCTCGCTTGGAAGTATGGGGAGCGGGCGAATATTAGCCAGTCCCAGGCTTCTCAGGTTGGGTACGGAGACCCTCCGGTGCTCGAGCACATGCCCTAGCGTGTCACTCCCCTCGTCCCCGAATCGGCCCGCGTCAGGCATCTCCCCGATGCCCATGCTGTCACAGACGAGCAGAATAACGCGGTCGAAGGCGAGGGGTCCGGTCATGCGGATGGTTCAGTGCCCGGTCCCGTTCAGTTTGCGGTTTGGCCTTCCGCCATCTGCGCCTGCCCGCGATAAAACATGATGCGGCCGCAATTCTCGCAGGCGATGATCTCGTCTCCCCGGCGGACATTGCTGTGAACCTGGGGTCGGACGGCCATGAAGCAGGCGGTACAGGAGCCGTTCAGCACTTCGGAGAGCGCCAGCCCGTCGCGCGAATCCGCCAGCCTGCGGTACCGGACAATCAGTTCGCCCGGCAACGTGGACCTCAGTTGATCGCGGCGGACACAGAGTTTAACGACTTGCTCGTGGAGGCGCTCATTGGCAGCTCGGCATTCCTCGAGCAGGAGGTCGAATTCCTTGCGCTTCACCTCGACCTGGGGGCTCAACTGGCGGGTTTCGGCTTCCAGTTTCTCGATGGTCTCGATTCGCTCGATGGTCGCCGTTTCGAGTCCGCCGATCGACCGTTTGGTGAGGTCGATTTCCCGCAGCACGGTGCTGTACTCCTTCTCGTTCCGAACCCGCATCAAGTCCTGCTTGTATTTGTCAAGCAGTTCCTCGGATTCGCGAAGGGTGATTTCGAGCTGTTGCTGCTCTCCCCGGGCGGTGTTCAGGCGATCGAGGGCGTTGTTGTACTCGGCGGCGAATTCGTTAAACCTGGCTTCGAGTTCGGATTGGCGGCGGGGCAGATCGTTGATTTCCTCTTCCAGTACTTTGACGTTGATATCGACTTCCTGAAGGGTGATAAGCTTTTCTAGCTCAGGATTCACTATCGCAACCTCCGATCAATATGAACCACCGGCGCCCTCCTCGTGAATGATCGTGAGGGGCATCTGTATCGGAGAGGTCCGGCACCTCCACTTACACTTATATTTGTTGCACAAGAACGATGAGGATGAAGTAGGTGAGGGGTATGATGTACTCATGTAATCGGGTCGAGTATAGCACATCGCCGCCGGGGTACAAACCCGGATCGGGTCATCTCATCGATCGACACCAACCCGCCTCGCGAAATCTGCTCAGAAGACGAGTGGTGAGGGTGGCGGCCTTGCCACCCCCGGCGTGGGACTTCGCGGGTGTCTGAGGAGGGTTGGGTTACCGGACCGCTGGGAGTGGCAGGACTCCTCTCCTGCCGAGGGGTTGAGGGTCTGTCCGGTCAGCAGATTCGCTAACGGCACTGCTGGTAGCGGCAGGCTCGCCAACCAAGACGAACGGGGCCCAGAGCGAAGGGTGAGCATAGCGCCGGGATTGAATCATCTCCAATTTCGCCTCACGAAGCGCCTCGGCCTTGCTTTTCTCCCGATCCAGGCGTTGGTAGAACTTGACCATCAAATCTGCCGTCGAGCGGTCCGCCACTCGCCACAGACTCGCCACGACGCTTTGCACGCCGGCGTACATGAATGCCCGGGTCAGCCCGATCAATCCTTCTCCCTTCACCTCCTTACCCAGGCCGGTTTCCCAGGCGGACAGCACCACCATGTCAGCATTCATCTTCAAGTTGAAGATTTCATAGACCTGCAACAGACCATCCTCAGGTACTCCAGTTGGTTGTTCCTGGTTCTTGCTCACTTGTGTCCGATCGGTGGTCTCCCGCCTCAAACCTGCTATCTTCTCCCTCGGCCTTATTCTCTCCGACCTCTGATCTTTAACCACGGACTTCTTCACTTGCGGTATGCTGAGGATCAATCCCGAAAACTGAGGCTCATTCTCGTTCAGAAGTCCATGGGCGGCGAAATGAACAAATCGGTGGTTACCGAGCCAGTCTTCCGCCTTCACGTTCTCTTCGCTGGCCCGTTCCCCAAGAAAGAGACTAACCTGTTGATCATCATACAGTCGGGCAATGCGTTCCGCCTCCCGTCGTGTCCAGGGGAGCTGCTTGAGCTTCCCGGGGGGTTGCTGCTCCAAATGCGCTCCGAATGGCCTTTCCAGGAGCACTATTCGCAGCCGGCGCTCCTTTTCCGTAAATTGGATCAGCATAAGCCAGGAACGCCTGAGGTGGTGCGATTCTCTCCGAGGAGTAGCCCCGGAGATTGGCTAGCACGGTCATGGACGGCGTGTAACTGATGGCAAAATCCCGAATGAGGTATTGCAGCCGGCTTGGGTCTACCCCCTTGACGTTTCGGACGCCCGATCGGGGCAATACCTCGAAAGGTAGGTAGTGAAGCACTCCATCAGGGACCACGACGAGCCTGCGTTTGCCCGCCAGAAGCCTCTCAGCAGGGCGGACCAACTTTTGATAGAGCCAGCGTGCCTGATCGGGGAAGTTCGTCAAGTTTCCCGAGCGGGGGAGGGCCAACGCATTCCGCAGCCTCTCGACTCGATCGGCGAGTTCACGTGCCGCAGGCAAACGAGCCGCCAGATAATCTACCTTCGTCAAGCCGAACAGATATGATCCCTCTTTGCCGACGAAATACTCCAGCAGAACTGTTTCATCGTCGAGCTGCTGCCTGATCGCCTCTAATCCGAGCGGAGTGGGGTATTTAAGCCCGGCATATCGCGGGTGCTTTTCTTTGATCTCAACTTCCAGTCGATCCCGCTCCAGATCAGTATTCTTCAGGTTCTCCCCTAATAGCGCCAATCGTTTGACGTTCGTCCCGGGCTGGGATTGAAGCTCGATGAGCTGGCTCTGAATCCATGATACCCGGTGCTGAAGAGACTCCTCTCGCTTCTTCAGGTCCGGATCTACGCCACTCTTTACATCGGTTCTCGACTCAAAGAGCAGCTCCAGAAACGCCCGGGCCCGCGCGGGCTCACTCCCTGACATAGCTCTGACGTCGTATCCCTCCGAGGGTAGTTGTGCGTGAAGTCGAAGCAACACATCGAGATAGAAATCGTAGTAATCCTGTACTGAGCTGAAGTAAGAGGCTCTCAAGTCCCCAAGCAGGATTTGAGAACGGGAAGTCTCGAAAAGCTGAAGCGCCGCTTCGATTTGAGCCAGGGAAGCCGTCAGATTCCCGAGGTCCCTGTGGGCGCGAGCGGTGGCCTAGTATACTCTCATTTTCTGGTCCACACGTTCGCTCTCAGGCAGAACAGCACGCGCCTGTTCCAAGTAATCGAGCGCCTTTTCCGGTTCGCCCAAATCCAGATAGGCCAAGCCAACCCGGCAAAGCGGTTCGGTCAACCAATGCTTAGGCTTGCCTGAATCGCGCGCGTACGCTAACCCCTGCAGATAGAATTCGAGTGCCTTGCCATGTTCTTCGAGAGCGGTGTTCAGTATTCCTAAGTTTACGGTCACTTGACCCAATTCAAAACGGTTGTTCATTCTTTGAAAAAGTTCCAATGCCTGCAGGAGGTGTTCGCGAGCCTCGTCATACCGCCCCTGAGAGACTTCAATGGAACCCAGCGCCCTGAGGCCTGCCGCTTCAGCCTCATAATAACCCGAGTCGCGGGCGATAATAAGGAGTTATTGGCTACAGTCTCGAGCCCTTTCCGCCTCACCCAAACTCAAATAAAGCAGGCTCAGGGCGTAAAGGGGCTCCGCCTCATGTCGCGAATCCCCCTGCTTGCGTGCAAGTTGAATACATTGATCCAAGTAATCCTGCGCCTTTTTGAAATAGTCGATCGCATTCCCGCCCCTCTCAATGCCCCTGAACATCGACCCCAGGTCATACAGCGTATGGGCTTCGCCTGCAGCGTCAGCCTGATCGCGCCATAGAGACAAGGCCTGGAGGGAATGATCCATGCCCCGTTGGGTTTCACCCAACCCTGGAGTTTCTACATTTTCCCCTCGGAATATTCTCTGCCCGGCCAAGGCAGCGGCTACAGACAAACGTTAACAAGTCGGTCACTGTAGATTATTATTGACAGACCGACGTGTTTGTGTCATCTTCTTCTTGATCTCGTGCTCAGGAGCCCGCCGTGGACGACGACGTCAAGGAGGTTATTCTTTCCACATTTGAGGCTTCGCTCGAAGCCCAGCTGCGTGCCGTCCGCCGCCTGCGGCATCCAGCGTCCAGCGTGGAGCCACGCCGCCGTAAAAGTCGGTCACAAGTAGACATGGCATTCGACATACTTAAGAAGGCCCGCTCTCCCCTCCACATATCTGACATCCTCTCCCGCATCGAGTCCCAGTTCGGCGTCACGGTAGACCGCGAGAGCCTGGTTTCGTCGCTCACCAAGAAGGTTGCCCGCGGCGACCGCTTCCTGCGCCCGGAGAAGAACACCTTCTCCCTGCGTCCGGAGGCGCGATGAGCCTACTCAAGGACGCAGCCTTGTGT
>JACQTD010000080.1 GCA_016210985.1 Acidobacteriota bacterium | reverse complement strand
GCCTCTTCACCTCCCTCCTTGACTTCACACTTTTGGAGACGTGCCGGTTTTTCTTGAAACCTCCTTGCTTCCTTCAATCGAACCGGCCGGAAAAGTCGTTGCCATCCCGCTGCATGATTCGGTATTCTCCAGGCATCACTCCTGAACAATCGCACACCGCATTCGTGCGAAAGTCTCCTTTGAAGGAGGAGCTTGGAGAAATGCGCGGAATGCTAATGGGCATGGCTCTGGCGGGTTTCGTTCTTGCGTTTGTAACGGGGAGCCCGGTCTCGATCGCGGATCCAGCCTATGGCTTTACGCAGTCAGAGGGTGTAAATCAGCTGACGTTCGGACAGACGGCCTCGAGGCCGGTCGTAAAGAACGGCCGTATTGCCTGGTATGTAGGCACTGGAACCACCACTCCCACCGTGGGGGTCATGCTGGCTGATTTGCGGGGCGGCGGACCGCCCTCGATCGTGGAGATCGTGAGAGATGCTGAAGCTGTGTTTACCGGACCGCCCGACCTGGATGAGCACGGAAACGTCGTCTATGTGAAGCGGGTGAGCGGCCGCCATCAGGTCTTCCTATTCGACGGAAGCTCTCATCTGCAATTAACTGAGAATCCCGCGATTCCCGGGTCGCCCGTGATCGGATTGGGGACCGACAAGGTTTCGCCCGGCTGGCCCAGGGTGGCTAACCAACATGTGGTATTCAGAGATGGCGCCGGGAACGTCTTTCTCTATGATCCGAACTTGCGCTCGATTCGGCCGATCAATCGAACGGCCGGCGAAACTGCGAACACGAGCGACGGAAGAATTCGCAGCCCTATTTACGCGGAAGTGAAGGAGTTTGAGTTCGACGGCCGGCATATCGTCTGGCTGCACGAGGACGTGATTACGGAACGACTCGAATCCAACATGACAGTCTACCTGGCGGAGCCTCCCTATGAGGCCCCGCGCAAGCTCACTGAGTTTAGAGCCTGGATTCCCGTCGGCGCCCCGCTCGGAACCGGGGCCATCGGTTATCCCTTCTTTGTCGCCTGCGCGGACAAGGTGGCCTGGCAGTACTACCCGCGCACTGTTCCAAATGAGGTCAACATTGGATATCATGATGGGACCGCAGCCCGAGCCATTCGCAATGCCTCACCGGTGCTCGTACAAAGCCTG
The DNA here is from genome assembly GCA_016210985.1 of Acidobacteriota bacterium. GTDB lineage: Bacteria > Acidobacteriota > Blastocatellia > HR10 > JACQTD01 > JACQTD01. The sequence goes on along the minus strand of JACQTD010000080.1, from coordinate 10,982 downwards.
CGGATTCACAAAGAGCAGCTCGCATGGATTGAGACCCCTCCGCGGCCGGTCGATGCGGACAAGGTCTTCCTTTATGACGGCGCACAGATCCTTGAACTCGCTTCGCTTCCCGATCCCCCGGGCATTGCTCCGGTAGGAACCCGCTTCTGGACCGGGATCCATGACGTCGAGATTTTTCTTGGAGAAGTAGTCTGGCTGGCACGTGAAGTTGAATGCAGAGGGCTTGTGCCCCCGCTTTGCACCGCGCTTCCCACCAACCGACAGGCCATTTTCTCTTCGAGAGGCGGGAGCAGCCCGGTGGTGGAGTTCGTCGCGCAGGGCGGCGCCGGGGTAGCCGATTTCGACAACGGCATCTATTCCTTCCGAGCCGGGTTCCAGCCCACCAGTTCCGATGTCGCTTATTACCAGGTTTCGGAGACCCGAACCGACACGAACGCGACATTGATCCTCACCGATACGACGCACGAGGCCGTCAGCGTCGGGCGCGCCGGCGAGCGGACCGTCGCCGTTGACGGTTTCAAGTTAAGTGTGACGGCGAAGGATTGCGGCGGTGAAGTCACGGAAGGCGTCTCCGTTTCCTCGCTCGCTTTTGATGCGAATCCGCTCACCGACAACGCGGCAAAGATAAGATCGGGCCAACTTTTCGACGATGCGGATGCCAATGGACTCCTGAGTCCGGGCGACATCCTGCTGAGCGAAGCCATGTTTCCTGCCGACAGCTCGACGCTCACCTTCACCCTCGGCACACCCATCACGATCACTCCGGGCGGCGAAAAACACCTGTTGCTCGTTTACCTGCTGGCCGAGCCTGTCTGCCCATGCCAGTACTACCCGTCTACACTCTCAGCGAGCGGGATTCAATCGACCACGACCATGACCCAGACGACCCCGATTGTGACCGGGGGACCTTCCACCGGCCTCGCCGTAGTCGATCCGCTCAAACAGGATGATCTCCTCGTCGTGTCGGGAGATGACCAGACCGGATGCCTGGACTCGAAGCTGGCGAAGGAGCTTGTCATGAAGGTCAAGGGTTTTCCGGCTAAGTGCGGCAACGCCGTATTTCAGATTACCTCGCCGAGTCCTACCACGGCCACCCTTGATGGAGGGGGTACGATGGCGGCCGTGCCTTTTGTTCAGGACGGTCAGGACGCCACGGCGAAAACAGGGCTGACGCTCGGAAAGGAGATCTCGGAGTATGTCATCACCGTTACCGTCGACTTTGAAGGACCCACGGTTGGCACGCAATGCCACAATCTACAAACGATGTTCAAGGAGTCAGCCGTCGAGGCCGATCTGAATATCCACAAACCGAAGGTTATTGATCGTGCTGAAGCCGTGGTTTCCGACGAGCTGGAGGAGGTGCTGGGGGCACAGACGTTCGTAAACCTGGACAACGATGATAGGGATGAGGCATTCGATTATGACGACATGGACGGCGTCGTGGGTGAAGATGAGCTTTGCCTGGTAGAATTGAAACTCAGACCGATCACGCTCGATCAGGGAGCGGTTCAGCTAGAGGCTTTGTCCGGGGCCGCGGACATCAAGGTCTGGGGCAAGTCTGACCGAACTGAGGCTGTTGGATTACCCAAGATGCTCAGTGTCGCCGGCGATTTCAAACTCGAAGGCGACGCGCTGGTCAAGAAAGTGTGGGTTGAGGGCATTAAGCCCCACACTTCCAGACGAAGCGTGCGGCTGAAGATGGCCTACCAGGCCGAGCCGGGCAATATCTGCACCGATGAAGTCGCGTTGACGATCCTGGGCGTAAAGAGCCAGACCTGGCTGGGGCTGCGGAACGGCTTCACGGCCGGCGCTACAACCCACGACAACGACGTGCTGGACGCGGATCCGAATTTCCCCAATGCCATGACCGATCCGAGGAGTAATCGCGTCTTTGCCGGTGCTCGGGCGCCGGACTTCAATACGGCGAGAGATCGTGTGGAGCTCGAAGTCGAATTGACGGTAGCGCCCGTGGAGGCGGTGAAACTCTTCATCAGATCTTTCGATGTGGATGATCCCTCAGCCGACACTGACTTCGTCGATCCCAACGACAGCGGGGCGGCGATGGGAGAGTACTCGGGGACTGCGATCAAATATACCCGGCAGGAGGACAACCGGGGCGTTCCGGCTCCTGGCTCCGGCCCGGACGGCATGCCAGGCACGGCCGACGACTCCCCGGGTCACGCGGCCGGGGACTTCGAAGGGCAGGACGATGACGGCATTGCGACGCTGAACTTCTCGCCCGCCGATACGAAGAAGAAGGTGGAGTTCAGCGTCTCTCATCATCCGGGCGACAACTATCGCGCCGTTGTCAGCGGCGATAAGGACTTCCTCATAAGATTGCGCAACGAGGACGTCAACGATGGCGCCCGCATCGTTCATCCCGCGGTAGCCGGCGGGGAGGATCAGCGCGAGATCCGCGAAGCCTTTGACCCGATGACGCGGCAAGCCCGGTACGCCTCAAACGTACTGACGGTCTGGCGACTGCTGCACGTGGAGAACGATTCGATGGAAGCGGTCCACAGGGCCGGCCCCGAGAGTATTCAGGTGGAGGGAAATATCGTCGGGATCTCCGGCTTCGCTACCGCAAGCCGGCTAGAGCTCAGTGTCGATCTCAGCCTGGGTTTGCCCAACGGTCCTGATCCATCCATAAACAGGCAGACCGGTGGTACAGGAAGGTTCGAGGGTGGCAGCATACTTATCGGGACCGACAGGCTGAGGACGAATAACTTGGATGCCAACGGCGACCAATTTGTGGAACATGCGGCATTCAACATTCCCTTCGTAGCTGCCCGCGCTCCTCAGCCGAATGTCATGGGTAGGATCATCCGCCAGACCGGACAGACGTTGACGACAAGTGGAGGGGTAGTTACGGCTGATTACATTGGCGGCACGCTGACCATAGCGGGTGTACCTTTCACGATCAGTGCCGTGAATCCGCCGGTCCAGAGTGTTACTGTGAATCAGCCTCCTGTCATTCCCTTTGTGCTGACGGATGACGACGGGTTCGTGCTCCCAAATGATTCCAATCTGACAGGATTGGCAGCGTATCAAGCCGCAGACGTACACGCAGTCAATGACGGGGGTGGCGGTCAGCACAATGACCAGACGGTCCCTTTCGTGCTCAACGGTCCTAATACGCAGGCGGGCGAAGTCGCGATGTACAATGCCAATCGGGGATCAGCGGGAAATGAAACCGATCTATTTTGGGTAGTCTACGTCGGTAGTGGCTGGCAGGACGTCAACACGGAAGATGTCGATCCGGGCGGAGAAGGGGGAATCACTGGGTCGACGTCCGGCGGCGGCGTTCACAATATCAACCTCGCGCTTGGTGGCGACGGCGCCTTGATATGGCGGGAGGCTGAGCGTGATGCCGTGCAATCCGGCTACAAATTTGGCGGTCACTCGGTAAATGTCGCCCACGAAGTTGGCCATCAGTTCGGGCTTGGACATGGCGACGCCAACAGCCCGGGCGGGCAGGTGAACGAGTTTCCCAATGTGGGCCTGATGCATCCGACGCTCACTTCGCCAATGACCCCGGGAGCTTTGAGCCTGCGCCACGTTAACCTGGTTCGAAGCCGCGTGAGGAGTCCGGGGGAACAACCGCCGCAACAACCTTAGGAGGGCGGGATGAAGGCTCAAGAACTTCTGGACAGGATTCCGCGAGCGCTCGCGCTTGGACTTCTCCTATCGGCGGGAGCTGTTCATGCCCAGGGCGGGAGAGCGCTGTCCCTCCAACTCGATGTCGCTCCGGACTCGATCGGTCCTATCGAACCGCTTGAATTCAGGCTAACGATCATGAACCATGGTACGGAAGCTCTTGAGGGGCTGGCAACATGGGCGGTTCGAAGCACCACCTCGGTCGAATTCCTCGCTCCGGGTGCCACAGACTGGCAACGGCTGGAAGTGCCGTTTCTCAACCGTTACCAGATGAAGTTCCCCTTGGGAGGCCTTCCTCCGCTGGCGCTCCCAGCCGGCGCCGAAAGCTCCGCCGGTCTTTCTGTCAGCACCGATCCCGATCGATCCTACCGAACGGGACGTATCTATTACTACTTTGCACAGCCCGGGGAGTACCGGCTTCGCGCGGCCTACAAACCGGCGGCCGGAGACTTGATCCGATCCGCTGAGAAGAGCTTCCGCGTCGTTCCGTATCAGGGAACTGACCGCGATGCGTCGGGCTGGCTCTTGGATCGCCCGATTCCGCACTTCATGTATGATTTCGAAGTTTACGCCGACAACAGCGCCCATCACACCGACGACGACGCCCGCGAACTCCTCGCGCGCTTTCCCCAGTCTATCTTCGCTCCATGGGCGAAGCTCTTCCTCGCCCGGTGCTACGCGTTCGGATTACGGCAAGGCAAGGCAAAGACCGATCGGCCTGATCTGAGTCAGGCAGAGCGACTCGTCCTTGAACTGGCAGATGCGGTCGATCCTCGGGTCCGAAGGGACGCTGCAGGCCTATTGGAGGAGATTCAAAAAAGGCGGTAGCCGGGGGACAGCAGGACCTGAGTCAGCGGCTTCGTTTCCGGCGGCGGATTTCAGCAAACCGTTCGGCGGCCTCGCTGACCAGGATCCCCATTCTGGGATGAGACGGTTCGAGATCGGCGGCGATACCGTACCGGCGTAACTCCTCCGAGGTCGTGGGGCCGATCGAGGCGACCACCAATCTCTCCATCGCCGATTTCATCGATTCCTGGAGCCCCATTTCCACGGCGATTCGAACCAGGTGAGTGACTTGCACCGAGGTCGTCAGCAGGATGGCCTCGAACTCGCCCCCGGCGAGCGAATGGATCGCCGCCCGCAGCGGAGCGGCGTCCTCTGGCAAGGCCCAGGCGTAGACGGGAACGCGGGTGACTCGAGCGCCGCGTTCCGCCAATCCCGCGAGCAGGGCCTCATTCGTGACGCCGTACTCCTGGACGCCTACCCTCCGTCCGTTTAACGGGACTTTTTCAGCCCGAGCGTCGAGGGTACTCAGAACCTCATGCCAGGTATTCGGTTCCGGCACCGACACGGTGACCGGCACGCCGAGTTCCTGCAATGCGGCCACCGGCTTGGGCCCGCGGGCAACGATGCCGGCCCGACGGAGCGCGGCAACGAAGTCCTCGCGCGGCATGATCGTCTCCGCAACACGGGTCAGCGCCCGGGTTCCGACGCCGGTAAGAAAGATCACGATGTCGACGTTGCCCGCCGCGAGATCCCGGGCAAAGGCCAAGGCTTCGGTGTTCGACTCGAGTGGAACCTCCCTCATGGCCGGTGCCACGGTAGGATCGCCGCCATGGTTCGAGATCAATCTGGCCATCTCGGTCGCGCGCCGGTTTTCCAATGCCAGCACGCGCGCCCCATCGAAACTTCCTTTTGGCATCGGCCGGTTCGCCCCCGTTCGCGTAACGACCCTACCGCCTCTCCGGCCGTTGATGGCCGAACTTGGCCCGAACCGATGTGAAGGCGGCCGGCTCCAGCTCGTAGCATCCACGGCCGTAGGTCGCCACCTGGATCAGCCCGCCCGGCTGCGCCGCGAATGCGGCAATCACGACGGGCGGGATGCCGGCATTGAAGCTCTCCCAGGTCACTCCTCCCGTGAGGGACCGAAAGACGCCAAGATCTGTTCCCGCATAGATTACGTTGTGATTCAAGGGATCGATCAGCACCGCGTTGACCGGCAGGTCAGGGAGGTTCCCGCTGACGTCGAGCCAGCTGGCACCACGATCAGTCGTCTTGAAAAGGTGGCCGGAACGAAATCCGGAGACAGCGAGATAAGCCGTCGATGACGAACGCGGGTGCACCTCGATATCCGTTATCCACCGGTCCGGCAGGCCGGACGTGACATCCTGCCACGTAGTCCCCCGGTCGCTGCTGACCATGGCCCGGCCCTGTGCCGAGCCGGTGTAGATGAGGTTCAGGTCCGCGGGGCCGACGCCGATGGCGCTCAAGACATCAAAACCGCCTTTCGTTTGATCCAGATCAACGGCGGGCGCCGTCCAGGTTTCGCCGCGGTCGGTGCTGGTGAACAGTCGCCAGGTGCCGAAGTAAAGGGTGGAGTCTACGCCATTACCGGTGAAGGGCGCATAGAATGCGATCCGAGGGCTGTTCGAAGGTTCGCCGAAAATCAGGTTCGATCCGGCAATGCCTGCGAATTCCTCACCCGCGCTACTCCATCTGAACACCGAGCCGAACACGAAGGTCGTGAACACGATCGAGGCATCCAAGGGATCGATCACGCAGTTCCCGCCATCGCCGGAGATCAGTTCCAACCATTGCATGGACGAGTTCCGGCGCCACTGGGTGCCGTTATCCTGCGTGCCGCCATAGGTGACCGATCGGTCGGTCGGGTGAAGGGCCATGCCGACAAACTGTGAGAGCGAGAGCGTGGCATTGAGCGAACTGAAGGTCCCGCCGCCATCCGTGGATAACGACAGACCACCATCGTTCCCGATGTAAATCACTTCCGACTTGCCCGGGAGGAAGGCCAGGGCATGCTGATCCGGATGGGTAAGCGAGAGTCGTGGGTGGTAGTTGCCTGGCGGTGTAAAAGCCTTGGTCAGATTTGTCCAACTTACACCCGCGTTGGTGCTCCGGTACAGGTCGCGGGAACCGAGGTAGAGTGTGCGGGATCGGCTCGGATCCGCATACAAATACGTATTGTAACCGAACTGGGCGGTATCGACGCCTCTGGACCTCTGGTTCAGCCAGGTGACGCCGTTATCGAGGCTGACCTCGACGCGATAATCGTCGGCCTCGCTGATAAGCCCACCCGTATAGACATAGAGCGTCTGGGGATCAACGGCCGATTTCGCCACCCTGACATCGAACGTGGCCCGGGCATCGTAGGGGGTGGTGTAAATCAGGGTCCACTGTTCGCCCCCGTTCGTGGAACGATACAGGCCGGCGCGTTGTCCCCCGGTTTCATCGACTCGGGCCATGCCTAGGTAGAGCGTCTGAGGCTCGGCGGGGTCGATGAGCAGATCCCGGGCCAGGCCGGATAGTCTTCGTCCCCAGGTCACTCCCCCGTTGCTCGAAACGAAGAATCCACTCGAGTTGTACCGGCCCTTCGCCAGCCGGGTATATTGAGCGAGATAGACGCGGCCGGGATCCACGGGATCGACGGCGATGGCGGCCGTTGTTCCAGGGGCCGGAAGCGTCCCATCATTGACCCGCCGCCAGGTGAGGCCTGAATCGGTTGATTTGAGCACGCCGGTCCCGAGATACCCCATTTTGGTATCGCCCATCCCGGCGTAAACCGTGGATGGCTCGCTGGGGGCAAAGGCAATCGCACCCACGGCGAGATCGATCTGATCATCGCTGACCGGCACAAAAGTGTAGCCTTCGTCGGTGGACCGCCAGATACCTCCGGTAGATGCCCCGATCAGCATGAGGTGGGCATCCGCAGGCGAGATCGCGATGGCATTGATACGGCCACTGGTCACTCCCCAATTCACGGGAAAGGCCGAGAGGGTCGGCACGGGTCCGATCGGACGCCAGACCGCCGCATCGGCCCGCAATAAAGAAAACTCGGGACGGGAGTGATCCTTCCATGCCCGGCGGCGCGCTTCCACCGGGAGGGCGTCGAAAGGATAGCTACGCTGCTTCAGGAACCAATCCTCCCTGCCCCGGGGATCGTCCTTTGCCAGCCCTGCTAATTCAAGTTCCGGGAGCCGGTCATCCGCGCGCTGGGGTATGACAGCGGATCGGCCGGGAATGCCGAATAGGGCGGCGCCAATGAGGCTGACGCAGACTATCGCCCGGATAGACCTGATTCCGGACTTCCTCTCAAACGCCTGATCCATGGAGCCCTCCGCGGTAAGGCCAAGCGAAATCTTCTCACATCATAACATGCGGACGGTTCTCAACCGCATCGACTACTGCTATGATACCACGACAAAATCGACGGCAGCCAGGAGCCACAAATCACGCGCGAGTAGGCACGATGGGAGAACCCTCACCGAAAAGGAAACGGAGGTGAACCCGCCAGTGGAAGGAATCACTTCCCCTTTTGGCATGGAGGCTTATTTGGGGGCAAGGAACCAGGCTTGGAGAATCGACAGGAAGATGCCATGAGCCGGCAGGACAAGAAGGTCAGTGAGAAATGGATCAGCTACTGGCCTCTCGGTGAGCGGCCACGAGAGCGCCTCCTGAAACATGGGGCCGGATCCCTGTCGGAGGCCTCCCTGCTGTCCATCTTCCTGCGAGTGGGTGTCAAAGGAATGAGCGCCGTCGATCTGGCGCGCAAGTTGTTGAGTGAGTTCGGCGGCCTTCGCGGTCTGTTTCAGGCGGGCGAGGCCGACCTGAGAAAGATCAAAGGACTGGGAACCGCCAAGATTGCGACCCTGGTGGCCGTGGCCGAATTGAACAAGCGGTACCTGGAGGAGAAGGTCGAGCGTGGCAAGTTCATCGAGTGCGCCCGGGATGTACACGACCTGTTGGCCCACCGATTCAGCGGTCTCGATCAGGAGATTTTCACCGTCATTTACCTCGACACGAAACACCGCATTCTCGGCAAACCGGAGGAGTTGTTCCATGGGACCATCGATGCGTCCAGCGTCTATCCGAGGGAGGTGGTAAAGCGGGCGCTCGCCGTCCGGGCTTCGGCCCTGATCGCCGTGCACAATCACCCTTCGGGTGAACCCGAACCGAGCGCGGCGGACAAGGTCCTGACCCGCGACCTGAAGGCAGCCTGTCGCCTTATGGAGATCTCGCTGCTCGACCACATTATCGTCGGCGCCCGGCGCTATTTCAGTTTCGCCGAAGCCAATCTGCTGTGATGCAACGGTAGCATCCGCGATATTCCACGGATTACGCAGATCTACACCAATGCCATTGGTGAGGATTCTCGAAATTTGCGGCCGAGTTCGGAGTTCAAGCTTTAGCTTGCCCGCTTACGGCAAAAGCAAGCTGAAGCTTGAACTCCAAACGGAGTGCGCCCTTTTTAGGGCGCGCAGGTATTCAGCAGTATAGATACGTTGCCGGAGCGCGCGTTTGGCGTGACGATATCCGGCTTCCCGTCGCGGTTGAAGTCCCCCACTTCTACCCTCCCGGCGCCATCTCCGAGAACAGGAAAGGTGGTTCTCTCACCGAAGCCCCCTCTCCCATCCCCAAGCAGGACCGAGACGGTGTTAGTCTGCCCGCCGGTTGAGTGGACCAGGTCCAGCTTCCCGTCGCGGTTGAAGTCTGCCGCGGCAGGCCCTGTGCCGCCAATTCCGAGAGGGAAGATGGTCCTTTCGCCGAATCCTCCTTTCCCATCGCCCAATAGGACTGACAAGTTGTTGGTGTTCTCAGGGATGTTAATGCCCCCTCCCCTGGCCACGTCCGGCTTTCCATCGCGGTTGAAGTCTCCAACGGCGATGGTAGCCGGTGATGTGGCCGTCGAAGGGGTTCCGAAGTAGGTCGCCGGGCCGAAGCCACCCATCCCATCGCCCAACAGGATAGCAACTCTCGTTTCGGGAGCATTTGTCGCTACGGCCAGATCGGGGTTCCCGTCCAAGTCAAAGTCTGCTGCGTTGAGAAGAAAGGCCCCGGTGACAGGGAAGTCGGTCCTTGGGCCGAAGCCGCCCATCCCATCACCTAAGAGAATGGAGACGCTGTTGGAGATTGAGTTCGCCGTGACCAAGTCCAGCTTCCCGTCGCGATTGAAGTCCGCTACGGGAAGTAGCCGGGGACCGGCCCCAACAGGAAAGCTGGTTTTGGCGCCAAAGCCCCCCATCCATCGCCCAACAAGATGGAGACGGTGTTGGTTGGATTATTGTTGGCCACGGCCAAATCCGGCATCCCATCGCGGTTGAAGTCTCCTACGGCGACAGCCCCGGCGTTAGTCTCAGCAGCAAAATTGGCGGCCGCACTGAAGCTCGAGGAGGAGCAGGCTACCTGAGCCTGGCTGATCGTGCCCCAAGGCAACGAGACAATGCCCACGAGAAGAGGGAAGAGATACCTCCCGGTTCGAAACCGATTATTTCTCCTGTCGTGACTGATCCCTCCAGTCCGGACCGCGATGTTCGCTTCAAGAAATAGAGATCTAAAGTTCCTTTCGCTGATCATTGGATTCTTACCTCCTGAGCATTAATGCGCGAACCAGGTCGAAGAAGGGGCATAGGGAGGAATTCTTTGGGTGGACCGGCCAGGCAGCAAAGGGCGGGTAGATAGTGCTAGAATCGGCGAGGTTCTGGCTTCATCCTCTTTAGGGAGAGTTCCTTGACGACGGGCTCTACACACGAAGTTACTCAGTTGCTCCTGGCATGGAGCGGGGGTGATCCATCGGCCCAGGAACGGCTATTTCCATTCGTGTACCAAGAACTACACCGGCTCGCCCACCGCTTCATGGGCCGAGAGCGGTCCGGACAGACACTCCAGACCAGTGCGCTCGTTAATGAGGCTTATTTGCGCCTGGTGAACACCAAGAATCTTCGATGGCAGAATCGCGCCCACTTCTTCGCCATCTCGGCCCAACTCATGCGGCGGATCCTGGTCGATTTCGCCCGCTCCCGGCGTTACCTCAAACGAGGAGGCGGGTTGCCGCGGCTCGCACTCGACTAGGCACTAGTTTTTTCCCGGGAACGGGGAGCGGACCTGGTGGCCCTCGACGAGGCCCTGGTTAAGCTTTCAAAGGTCCAACCGCGAAAAGGCCGCGTGGTCGAATTGCGGTTTTTCGGCGGTTTGAGCGTGGATGAGACCGCCGAAGTGCTCGACGTATCCCCCGACACGGTCAAGCAAGATTGGAAACTGGCTAAGGCTTGGCTTCTGCGCGAGCTCAGCAGTGGAGAAAACGATGTCAGCTGATCGATGGCAGGAGATCGACCGGGTTTATCACTCCGCGCTGGAGCTGGAACCCGACGTTCAGACGAGCTTTCTCGAGAAGGCTTGTCACGGCGACGAGGCTCTGCGCCGGGAGGTCGACTCTTTGCTCGGGCACGCTGACGAAGCGGAGAATTTCATTGATGAACCCGCGCTGGAAACCGTCGCTCGAGGCTTGGCCGACGATCACATCGAACAGATGC
>JACQTD010000061.1 GCA_016210985.1 Acidobacteriota bacterium | reverse complement strand
GGAGAAGCCCGTTGAAACGGGCTCCGTGGGCCTTCCCCGTAACCCAACCGGCCGCAAAACGACCGGCCTATTTGCCCTTCGGGTAAGCCGTCTGAAGACGGCTTGAGATCTCCGCAAACGGCGGATGCCAGTCCGAGAACAAAACTCGACAGACGAATATGGGACATCCAGTTCTCGCCCTGAGGCGCCGGGCAAAATGTAGAAACTCCAGGCGTCGCTTCAGCGACGCTGGACTGGATGGGGTTGGTGGGCCGGGCTGCAGTGGGATATCATCACGGAAATGGGCGGGAATCCGGGCGAAACGATCGCAAGTAGTCAAGCCGTGGATCGGGATCGGTACCTTCGTGAGATCCTGTCCATCCTCACTCGACACCTGCGCGAGAAGAGGTGCCAGGTGTATTGGTTCGGTTCGAGGGCTGCGGGGAGCGCCAGAGAAGGGTCGGATTATGATATCGCAGTGGCATCGGGTGAAGAGATCGAGCGGGAGTTGAGCCTTGCGAGGGAGGCGTTGGAGTTGTCGAACATCCCTTATACCGTGGATCTGGTCGATCTTCGTATGACCTCCGAGAAACTGGCACAACACATCCTGACCGAAGGCGTTCTGCTATGGAGCAACTGAAAGAGCGGCTCGCTACATGCAAGCGAGCGCTCGGCACGCTGGAGGAGGTTCTGGCAATGCCGTTTACCGTCGTCGTTCGCGATGCGTCGATCCAACGGTTCGAATATTCATTTGAATCCCTGTGGAAACTGCTTAAGGAGTTTTTGTATCGCCAGCAAGGGATTTCGTGCTATTCACCGAAGCAGTGCATCCGGGAAGCGCTCAAGACGAACCTCCTATCGCCGGAACAGGCCGAGGCGTTCCTGATCATGGTGGATGACCGGAATCTGGTCAGCCACACCTACATCGAGGCCATAGCCGAGGCAATCTACAAGAAGCTGCCAGCACACCTTGGACTGATGAAGGAACTGTTCGGAAAAATCCAGTCCGAGATGAAGGGTCACGGAGAACCGGGGTAAAGGCGAAGTCCTCCCAGCCCACTGGTGAGTTCGAAACAAGTTCACGCCGAAGGCGTTCGATAACAAAGCCCGGGGTAGCACCCTGGGCCAGAATCAGGAGCATGAATTTCTACCCTGAAAGGGTTTAACAAAAGGACGTGAGATCGAGGCCCTCGGGCGTTGGCCACGGTTGGGGGTTCGAATCCGGGGGCTTGTCCCTGCCAAGGGACTCCTGATATTCTCTACCAATGGTAGAGAAGGAGTGTCTCCCATGGCAGTCAAAGTCAATATCGTGCTCGATGCGGATGTGAAGGAGGAGATGGACCGGTTAGTAGCCAGTGGTTCGCGAAGCCGGCTCATTAATGAGGCGCTGCGCAAAGAGCTTCTGCTTATCCGCCGGCGTCAACTATCCGAACGGCTCGACGCCTTGCGGGCAAAGAGCGATCCGGTCTCCACGCAGGAAGTCGTTGAGCTTCTCAAGCGGGATCGCACGCGCCGATGACTACCCCGCTCGTAGTGCCTGATGCTTCGGTCCTGCTCAAGTGGGCCCTGCAATCCACGGAAGAAGAGGATCGTGACCGTGCGCTCACCCTTCGAGACTCCTGGCTCGCGGGAGGATGTCGCATCCTGGTGCCATCGCTCTGGGCGTACGAGGTGGGGAATGTGCTCGGCTTGAAACAGCCGAAGCTGGCCAGAGCGCTCATGGAGACGCTGCTGGCGTACCGCCTTGAAGAGGCAGCGGCCGAGGATCTTTATCCCCGCGCGCTCGAGATGATGTCACAGCTGAAGGTGACACTCTACGACGCGGCGTATCACGCTGCCGCATTGGAGAAAGGCGGCACCCTCGTGACGGCAGACGCCGCCTATGTGAAAAGAGCCGCGCGGCTGGGCCACGTTCGACACTTACAGGAGTGGTCAACTTGAAAAGAGAGGAAACTGAAGTGAGGTGGGGCTGAAGTGAAAGTGGTGGTTTTGTGTGGTGGCCAAGGCACCCGACTCCGGGAGGAGACGGAGGTGCGTCCCAAGCCCATGGTCGAGATCGGGGGCCGGCCGATCCTGTGGCACATCATGAAGATCTTCGCGCAGTTCGGACATAACGAGTTCGTTCTCTGCCTCGGGTACAAGGGTCATGTCATCAAAGATTTCTTTCTGAATTATGAAGCGCGAATGACGGATGTCACGGTTCGTCTCGGCAGCCGCCCGTCCGTTCAGTTTTTGAATGCGCATGACGAAGATGGATGGTCGGTGACCCTGGCCGAAACAGGAGAAACCGCTATGACCGGAGCTCGCGTCAAGCGGGTGAGCGGGTATCTGGAGGACGGCCCATTCCTGCTCACCTATGGGGATGGTCTCGGGAACATTAACATCGATGAACTGATCCGATTCCATCGTTCCCATGGCAAATTGGGAACAGTCACGGGGGTCCACCCCGCCGGGCGTTTCGGGGAACTCCGGCTCGACGGGCAGCGTGTGGCTGAATTTGCCGAAAAACCGCAAGTGACTGAAGGCTTGATCAATGGGGGATTCTTTGTTTTCGAGCGTCCATTTGTCGATCGGTACCTGGAGGATCGGGATGACCTGGCGCTCGAAGGCGAGCCGCTGCAGCGATTGGCGGGGGACGGCGAGCTGATGGTCTGGAAGCACGATGGTTTCTGGCAGCCGATGGACACTTACCGGGAATGGAAGATACTCGAAGACCTCTGGAGCACAGGTCGGGCACCATGGAAGGTGTGGGAATAATTTGATTCCCCTGGGACCGCACGCTCGGAACGAGTCCGCACCCCGG
>JACQTD010000060.1 GCA_016210985.1 Acidobacteriota bacterium | reverse complement strand
TCTCGCCCTGAGCCGCCGGGCAAAATGTAGAAACTCCAGCCGGGGGCGTCTTTTGGACGCCTCCGGGGATTCAGGGAAGCCCGGGCGATCGGGCCTGCTTACTCATAGAGTTGGAAGAGCGCGGTTCCGCGATAATAGTGCCCAAGGATCTGGCGGTAATTCTTCCCTCCGGCTGCCATGACCGCCGCTCCGATCTGGCATAAGCCCACGCCGTGTCCCCATCCGGCCCCGCGTAGCAAGAAGCGGACTGGAACCTCACCTTCACCCTCGGTCTCCACTACGAAAGCCGAACTGTAGAGATGCGAGAGAGAGAGCGCTCTCCGGATCTCCAGTTCCTTTCCTATGGTGGCGGAGGACTTCTCCCCGATGACTTGCAGGGTGATGATCCGACCAGAGACGCCCCGTTCAAGGGGTTCGAGTCGCCGCACCGCTCCCACGTCCATGCCCAAGCGCTTTTGGAGAAGCCCGCGGACTTCTTCCTGGGTGTATGTCACCTCCCACCGGAAGAAATCCCGCGTCTCCTGATCGAACCCGGGAAGCGCCCGCTTGAGCACGCTTGCCTCCGCCGAGTTGCAGTAGGCCTCGGGCTGACCCAGGATCCATCGTCGTGCGTTTTCCGGATGCGTCAGCGGGAGTTCGAAGCCCGCCGGCGGCTCCGCCGCATCGATAATCCCCCTGAGATAAGGGATATCCACGTTTTCCCAGGCGGCGGCATAATTCTCCGTCAAGCCGCCGCAGCACTTGGAAAACCGCGCGTCACAGACCTCATCCCGATGAGTCAACAGAAGGCCCCTGGTTTCCGCCACCCCGTCGAAGACGCGCGGTGAGATGACTTTAGAGACGCCCTGGTACCGCTGGCAATGATCGTCCGCGCAGACATCGAATTCAGCATGATCCGTCCGGCTGTACCAACGGATGATCGAGGGATCCGCCTTGGCCGGTTCGTGCGGGATGTTCTTTGCCGGTGGCGTTCTGCGATCGACCTTCCACGGGCTCAACTGCGCCAGCAACCAGCTCCTCGATATGACCGCATGGGCCTTTAGAAGCTCCAGCGGCGAGGTGGCGCTCATCTCGGAAGCGATGACGCTGGTCACATAGGATTCGAGCGGCACACGGTTGATGACAAGCAGGGTTCCGTCCGGCCTCGCTTCGAGTTTCAGAACCCCATCGAAGGTCTGGTCCTCCTTCCGCTCCCAGTGGAACCCGATCCCGATCGTGACATCCCGAATCGTGAATCGTCCCCGGCCGGGATCCCGGGGTTTCAGGGTCGTCTGCGAATCGGAACAGACAGGATCACCGGTAGCCGTCCGAATGCTTACCCCGCCGTTCTGGACCGCGGCGACGTACTCGCCCGAGGACCAGCTCGTCAGGTCAGGGAGCTCAAACTCCCCTTCCAGCTTGAATCTCACCTCCCTTGCCGATGTGACCAGACCAACGGTGATCGCCGGCTGCGTCTGGAGTAACTGCATGTGCCGTCTATCCTCCCGTGCCTCCGGGATGCGGAGGTACGGTCAACCACACTGAGAACCATTCCTCCGGAAGGGTGACCTCAGCGTAGATGTCGCCGGCTACCTCTGCGCTCAGGCGGTCAAAATGCGCTTCGATCGGGACGACAAGAATGCCCGCCATATCCAGCGAGGCCGGACTCACCGTGAGCTGCTCCGGGCCCTGAATGAAAAAACGGTCAGGCCGGTGCTTTCCGCGTGGATAGAGGTAGACCGTCCATACCGGATCGTCGAACACCACGACGAGATTGATGAGCGGCTCCGAGGGATGTGCCGTCAGGTCCCTCAGTCGTGCCATCATCGAGGAGAACCATCGGCCGATGGCACCGCGATCACGAGAACGGGCCACGATCAGCTGAACGTAGTAAGGCCGCGGGACGAATACCTCCAGCTCCGGTTGCGCAGCCAGGACCACCCTCTCCAGCTTCCCTCCCCCGGAGCCCGCAAGCGAGCGTATATGGGCATCCACCGGCAGTCCGTCCCTGGCGCAAGCCTGGAGGTGAAGGTGGTCGGGAGCCGAAGCGCCGCACTCCGGGCCGTTGTAGAGAACAAGGTAAGCGCTCCCCAGTGCCCGGGAGAGGTCGAGCAGCGTCTCCATTCGGCCCGCAATCGCCTGTGGCACGTGATCCCTATAAACAATGGAGAGGTGGTTTGGACGAATCGGAGAGGGATTGCAGAGCACAACCCACTCGTCGCCGAACGGGATGCCCATCTCCTCGGGAGGGAGATGGTCCACACAGAGGAAGCAAGGACGCTGCTCGATTGATGTACGGTCGACCCTGGCAGCGGTGCTGATAATTCTCCGGGGATTGAACTGTGCGATGATGTCATGCCCGCCGGCAGAGAGACGTTTGCTGATGACCTCCGCCAGGGCATCTTCACCGGAGCGAAGCATGCCCCAGCTTTCCCGTTGCTGCTTCAGAAGATACGAAACCGGTCCCGACAGCGCGTCAGCGCTGTTCGGTGAGCCGGAGGTTGACGGGCGGGCCGCCTGGAGGAGCCTGTGATCCCAGTTCTTCAATCCAACTTTGCGTTCAATCGTATCCGCGCCAGTAATTCGATCGTTCTCAGCCTGTCTTTGTAAACATCATAACGGTTCATCGTCTCGAGCGGCAGGGCGGCATCGCTGTTTTCAGCCCATCGCCGGCATAGATAGACCGACTCGAAGATGCGGCCGATTTCGTACTCCCTCGAAATCCGGAGTGCCACGGCATAGTCTTCACCATAGCTGACATTCGGAAATCCGAACTTCCGCAGCGTGGGCGTGTGAAATGCGCGCGGCGCTCCCAGTCCGTTGATGCGCAGCGCATTGTTCCGGCCGTTCTCCCGTGTCCACTCACGGTGATCAATCAAGCCTGGAGGGATCTCCTTCAGATCAAAATCAACCAGGGTGTAACTGCCGATCACCATTGCGTGAGGCCCCTCGATCAACTTCGACACCAGTTTTTTCAGAACATGGCGGTCGTGGTAGAGGTCGTCGGAGTCGAGCTGGACGGCATAACGTCCGCAATCGCTCGAGTAAACCGCCTCATTCCAGCATCCCCCGATCCCCAGATCGGTTCGCTGAGGTATCCAGTGGATGAGCCGGGAATCGTCGTCGGTGAGTTGCTTCAGCACATCCGTGGTGCCGTCGGTCGAGTGATTATCGACGACGATCACATTGAAGCGGAATGAGGTTTCCTGGCTGAGCGCGCTCTGGATCGCATCTGCAATAGTCTTCACCCGGTTGCGGACGGGGATGACGACACTCGCCGTCACGTCATGGTCTTGCTCATGAGCATCGTCGGATACGTTGAGGAAGGCCGGGTCCAGGCGGGCGCCCAGCCGTCGTAAGTGCTCGGTGGCGATCCGCTCCATCTCGCTCTGGTAGTCCCGGTTCTTAGGATCGACATAGCCGAAATGCGGGTCCTGGGGATCCCCTCCTAAGCGTGATTCGGCCTTCCACGGCTCACACGAGTAGAGGAACTCCGGAATCCGAAGCATGGGAAAATCGATTCCCACCGTCAGCCAGAGCTGATAAAACGCACCCCAGCGCAGGGCCTGGCTCGTGGATCCATTCCTCCGCCAAGCCTTCTCCAACGCCGCTCGCGAAAGGAGAATGACCGGTCCGAAGTCGAATTTGTCCCGGATGCTCCCGAGCTGACGATCGATCGTGGGATGGTCGAAAACCCGGCCGTTCCGGGACTCGCGGAAATCGGTATACACCAGTCCGGCGCCCGTCTCCCCGCCCACGGAGACCATCCGCTCGACAGCGCGCTGTCCCAGCTGCACTTCATGCCCGGGTTGGAGCAGCAGCAGCGCATCGCCGTCGATCCGTTCGACGATCCGCGACAGCCCATGACCCGAAAAGAAAGATTCTGTTTCAATCACCTCAATTTCACGGCCGCTGAACCCCGCCGGGCGCACCCCTCCGGCATTGAGCGCCATCCTCACGGCATGTGCCGTCTGTGGCTGAACCAGAATCAGCGTCCGACCCGGCACATGCACGGGAGTTAAGCGCTCGAGTTGCCGCATAGCCTGGTCGGTGGAGCCGCTGCAGAAGGCGATCGTCAAACTACGCATTCACTTTCTCTCCACGTCCTGCCCGCCTGGCGTCCGATGAAGCCCGGACGTATTCAACATCGCAAATCGACCACCGAAAATCAAATGGGTCGCACCAGAATGAAGCCCGGCAGCGAGTTCTTGGACATGAATTCCTCAAGTTCCTGTTCCACCACACCCCCCTGGCTGCGCGACGCGTGCCTCAAGAGGATCCGGTCTTTTCGCCGAAAGCACATGCCCAAATGGAAGGTATCCAGGTTTTTCCAGGTCGAGACGAAAAAAATCAGGTCGCCGTCTCGGATTCGATCGGCCACCACGGGCAGGGCGTGCTTTCGAAAGAATCTGAAGCGGACCCGTCTCGCCGGATAGCCGTCCAGTGTGCTCAGTCTTCTCGAAAGGCCGGTGGTAAGCCGCCCCCTGGTGATATTTCGGACGAGGCCGGCTCGCTGATTCGATCGAACCCATCCGGTCATGTAATGATTACGATGCCGCCAATCGAGGCGTGCGTCCCGGTATCGGAGCTTGCGCAACCGCCTGAGAAATCCGATTACGGTCCTGGCTTGGGCGAAGGCCAACGCGGTTTCGACGAAGGTGACACAGTCAAACCCGCTGAGCGAAGCGGCGAAAAATTCCGGCGACGCGGCATCCCCGATGAGCGGGTCCTCCCGATACGGGGAGCCGATGAATTGCCGGGTAATCTTCTCGAGGCGCCGGTTGAGGGAGGGCTCGCGACGGATCGATCGAAGCACCTTCCGGGCACGCGCGGCCTCGAAGTCGCGCGGTCTCCATCCTGCGGAGCCCGTCGTCATCGGCGGCTGCAAATCGTGTGCGCGGCAAAGCCGGCGCCGAACCCGTTGTCAATGTTGACGCAGAGGATCCCGGGCGCGCAGCTGTTCAGCATCGAAAGCAGCGCTGCGTATCCGCCCGCGCCGGTTCCATATCCGACGCTGGTGGGAACTGCGATGACGGGCGTGGCGGTCAATCCCGCGACCACGCTGGGCAGCGCACCCTCCATACCGGCAACAGCGACGACTACCCGCGCGCTGCGCAAACGTGGCAACTGATCCAGCAAGCGATGCAGACCAGCTACGCCGACATCGAACGCCTTTTCCACCTTGTTCCCCATCAACTCCGCCGTTGCCGCCGCCTCCTCCGCCACGGGCAGGTCCGCGGTACCGCCACACACTACCATGACGCCGGGAC
>JACQTD010000059.1 GCA_016210985.1 Acidobacteriota bacterium | reverse complement strand
TCGAGGCCGGCGCCGATGATTACATCACCAAACCCTTCGACCGGGACGAACTCCACGCACGGGTGAATGTGGCGGTTCGGGTGCTGCAGCTTCAAGGCGCCTTGGCCGAGCGGGTTCGGGAACTTGAAGAGGCGCTCAGCCGTGTCAAGCAACTCCAGGGACTGCTCCCGATCTGCTCCTACTGCAAGCGGGTTCGCGACGATCATAATTATTGGGAGCAGGTTGAAAATTATGTCACGGCGCATTCGGAAGCTCAATTCAGCCACAGCATCTGTCCCGAGTGCTTCAATACGATTGTCCAACCTGAACTGAAACGGTTCACGGACGGGCAGACATGAAGCGGAAATGAAAGGATGGTGAAGGCTCATGTTTAAACGGATCCTTGTTCCCATTGATCTGACCAAAAAGAACCTGCGCGCAGTGAGTACGGCGATGAGCATAGCAGCAAAGGACCGGTCCGAGACGCTCCTATTTCATGTCATCGAGGCCATCGAGGGCTTGCCGGTTGAAGAATTGCAGGGGTTCTATACCCAGCTCGAACAGAACGCCTTAAAGAAATTGAACATGCTTGCGGAGAAATTTCGGCGGAAAGGGCTGCCGGTCAAGACCGCCATCGCCCTCGGCAATCGTGTGAACGAGATTGTCCGATGTTCGGTGAGGTACAAAGCCAGCTTGATCGTGCTGGGTTCCCACCGTCTCGATCCGGAGCACCCCGGCCGCGATTGGGGCACGATCAGCTACAAGATCAGCGTGCTTTCCCAGTGCCCGGTGCTGTTGGTCAAGTGAGCGGCCTACCCGGGGTACTCGATCCCCCGCCGGGCAGCCATCTCCTTCCCCACCGCTTCCATCTCGGTAGCGGTAAGCACGCGGCCCGCCAGCGGGAAGACGTCCCTGTCCTCGATCCCGATATGCCTCTGGTAGAAGCTGTTCAGTTCGCGGACGATCTTTTCCAGGCGACCGGCTTCATCGGGAGAAAGCGAGCCCTCGGCCAGCCATTTCCTGCCGAGCGTATCCATCTCCGCGTGAACCGCTGCCGCTTCGACATGGTCGGCATCGAGGGCATCGAGAACGGTCAGGATTGCCTGAACGTCGGGATGCTTCGTGCTTCGCATGCGTGGAAATAGAGACTCCTCCTCGTCACGCGCGTGCTGCGGCGCGAACTTTTCGAAGTACCGCAACCCCATCTCGATCACCGTGCGCTGTTCCGGGGTTAAGGCGGTACCGCGCGCCTCGGCGGTAACGGTCAGAAACCCCTGCAAAATCCGCTCAAGCTTGCGATGGCAATCCGTCAGCATTCCCATCGGATTGCTGAAGTCGTTGTCTGTCTTCTCTCCGATTCCGACAAACATGCCGATTCCCCCTGATGAAATTGATTTGCACATACAGTATAGCGCAGAACCGGCGCAATGCCGAATCCGGGTCAGCCCGCGCGCTCCATCTCGACCGCCCTAGGGAAAAGGATGTTGTTCTCAAGGTGAATATGCGCGTGGAGATCCGCCTCAAGTCCCTCGAGCGCCTGGTAGAGCGTTTTGTGACTGATGCATGCGTCCGGCGGCAGGGTGAAGTCAACGGTTGTTGTTCGGATGGCTCTCAGCAGGTCTCCCGCCTGCTCGTGCTCAGCGATCATCATCATCACCGGATTGCGCACCGTCCCAAACATCGCCATCGGGAGCGGCTGTTCCTGGACACGCGCGATCTCCATTCGAATGATGTACGGGAAGAGCATCTGCTCCTCCTTGAACATGTGCGGCAGAAGATCCTGTTGCAGCGCTGTGAAGTGGGTCCGGAGCTGGAAGAGTTCCGGGTGACGCGAGCCGTGAACGCCGCAGACTTTCTCGATCAGCGTCTCAAGCCGGACTAACTCGTTCCGCGTGAAGACATGATGTTTGGTGAGGATGTAGTCGATCAGTTCGGTGAGCGGTGCCGCTTGCCAGTTGGCGCCACCTTCGGGACCGTCTTTAGCGCGTGCCGCTTCGTTCAGTGAGGAGACCACTTCAGTAATCTCGAGACCCGCACTTTCGCAGGCCGCCGCCACTGACTGCCCTCCCCCACAGCAGTAATCGATACCGATGGATTCAAATATTCGGGTTGATCCAGGGAATACGCTTGCCCATTCGCCCACGGTGCTGTTTGCGTCGATCATCGTCTTGTCCTCCCGAACGTGAGTCTAAGCCGGCTCTCCACGTCTTGCAGTGACTTAAGTCACGAGCATGCGGGTCGAAGGAACTTACAGAGGCACAAGGTGTTATCGTCAGCCGGCGTGAGCGGCTTGAACAAAGTGGGCCGCGGCGGGATTATGAGGCCATGGCCGTCGACAGAATTGCGGCGTTACGAGCAACCGTCTTCTTCGGGGGACTGAAGGACGCCGAACTTCGTTTATTGGCTGAGCGTGCGGTGGAGCACCGTCTTGTAAAGGACGATGTGCTGTTTGTCGCCGGTGAAGACGCGCGTGGCCTCTACGTTATCGTAGAAGGCGCACTGCGTGCTTTTCGAGAGAGCCTGGACGGGCGCGAGCAGGTGATCCATGTCGAGCGGGCCGGGGGCACTATCGCGGAAGTGCCGGTCTTCGACGATGGCCCGTACCCTTCGACCGTGGCGGCCGAGGAGAATTCCACGGTCCTGTTCATCGACAAGCGGGACGTGCACCGGTTGTGCCTTGACCACCCGGGTATCGCGCTGGCCGCGCTCAAGGTGCTCGCCAGCCGTCTGCGAAGGGCTGCCGAGCTTATCGAATCACTTTCGTTGCAGGAGGTCAGCCAGCGTCTGATTCGGATGATTCTCTCGGAGGCGCGCTCGCGCGGTCGGCGAACGCCGGCGGGGGTGGAGATCCTTTTCGCGCTTACCCACCAGCAGGTGGCGGCGCGGATCGGATCGGTCCGGGAAGTCGTGTCGCGAGCATTCTCCCGACTCCAGCGCGACGGATTACTCAGCGTGAACGACCGTCAGCTCCTCATCCCGGACCTGGCCGCACTCGCCGCTCGGTTGGGAGACGAGGATTAAGACATTCGGGCTTCGTGAAGCGGCAAACCGTAACGAAACCGTGCGAGCCCGTAAGGGACCGGGGAGAAGCTCGAGGCGATCGCGGCGCCCCTATCTGCGGCCTATTTGAACGATCGGCTGTGTTTGAGGAGTCCGGCGGGCGGCCATCTCAACACCGACCTCTTTCAACTCCTCCGCCGTGAGCACCCGCGCGGCCAGCGGGAACACTTCCGTATCCTCAATGGCGATATGCCGGGTGTAGAGCACAGCCAAATCATTAACGACCGACTCCAGTTGTGCGGCCTCTTCCGGATTCAGCGAGCCCTCGGTCAGCCATTTCCGGCCGAGCGCTTCCAGGACGGCATGTCCGGATTCAGCCTCGACATGCTCGGCGTCGAGGGCATCGAGCACCGCGATGGCGGCCTGGGCCTCCGGGTTCGGCGATTTGCGCATTCTCGGAAAAAGCGACTCCTCCTCGTCCCGCGCGTGGTAGGGCGCCGCATCCTTGAAATATCGAAGCCCAAGTTCGAGCGCTGGTCGATGCGCCGACGAGAGCGGGCCTCCGTGTGTGAGCGCCATAATCGTCTGGAGACCCGATAAGAGGCGCTCGATTTTGCGATGACAATCGTTCATCATGGCCAGCGGATCACTGAAGTCGCTGCACGACTTTTTCCCGATGGTGATCATCGTTCTCCTCTCACCGCAAGGGTTGTGATTGGATTACAGATTTGTATGATAACCCATTCGGGGTGCCCGGAACCAGTCCTTTCGCCCCCCATCGGCCGCCCGGCTACTCTTCAAGCTTCGCAGCTGCTGAATGACCCCGGGAGCCCACGGGACTCATGACGAAGTACGCTTGGCAGGAACGGTTACAAACCTGTAATATCACTCCCATTCTAATAAACTTCGATCCTGACGCGCCGCACCCACTGGCTGGTCAGGTCGTTGATGGGCAATTGATCCCGGCGGGAACCAGGGGCGTGGTGACTTTTCCAGGACGTCAGGGCCACGGCAAATACCTCGTCGATTGGGACCGGAACAACTTTGCACCGCGTTTTGGTCTGGCCTGGCGGCCTTTCCATCGCGAGCGTACGGTCATTCGCGCCGGCTTCGGTGTTTTCTACGGCAGCCCTTACGGCCAAGCGGTGATCCAGCCGCTGCGTTTGGGCTTCGGCGGCGAGGGCAATTTCCGTAACCCTGTGCCGTTTACCTTGCGCGAAGGATTGCCGCCTGGAGCCTTACGATTTCCGGCCGAGTCCGACCTGGTGCCGGAGTTCGGCTCGATCGGGACGAGATGGCCACAGCCGCAAATGCAGTTCCTCGATCCCCACCGGCGTACGAACTACAGCCTGAATTTTAACCTGACCATTGCCCAGCAGGTGAAAGAGATGGCTTTCGAGGTCACGTACCTGGGCAACCTCGGGCGCAAAGTGCCCTTCCTTCAAATCAACCTTAATCACATTCCGCCCGAACTGCTGTCGCGCACTGACATCCCGGTTCGTTTGCGGCGACCCTACCCCCAGTATCCCGGAGATGCAGCTGAGGTACTGCTCATCGCACCCAACTGGGGCATCTCCAACTATCACGCCCTGGTGGTGAAGTCTGAGAAGCGCTTTGCCTCGGGGGTGGGCTGGATCTTCACCTACACACTGTCAAAGTGGATTGACAATGTCGCCTTCTTCGGCCAGGACGCCGCCACCTTCGGCGACATTGATGGATATCAAAATATCTACGACCTCCGCAGCGAGCGCGCGCTCTCGACAAATGACATTCGCCATCGGGTGGTGATCAGTCCGATCATCGAGCTGCCCTGGGGTCGTGGCAAGCGCTGGTGGCAGCAAGGAACGCTGAATCAGGCGTTCGGCGACTGGTCGCTCTCTACGATTTCCACGCTGCAGAGTGGTTCCCCCTTTGGGGTGACCGTGTCCAATGGGCCTCGGGATATTCTTGGAGATATTGCGCTGGGAAGGAATCTTCGGCCCAATCTGGTCGGCGACCCAATGCTGCCACCCTCCCAACAGGGGCAGCCGGCGGCGGGCGGGGTGCGGGGGATCCAGTGGTTCAACACCGGAGCTTTCTCCGTGCCCTCCCGGTATACTTTTGGCAACGCGGCGCGCACGATTATGACCGGGCCGGGCCGGGTGAACTTTGACGTCGCAGTCCTTAAACAGGTTCAAGTCGGGGAGCGCTATCGGGTTCAATTCCGCTTTGAGATGTTCAACGCGTTCAACACTCCGCAGTTTGAAGTGCCCGGAAGTGTCATGGGTGAGGGTGGCTTTGGCATTTCAACCGCCACCGGCTCCAATCGCGAGCTTCAGTTTGGGCTGAAGATCTTCTTTTGATCGGTGAGGGATGTTGTCGAGCGGAACAAGAACTAAGCACGATTTGCAGGAAGCATTCTGCCCCAAAGGGGCCTAATGTGAAAGCCTAGGGCAACGCCCTAGGATGCAGGTTGCCCGTCTCGGCGAAGAAGACGTTTCCGCGTCCGTCAACCGCGATACCCTGCGGATTTCTGATCAGGGCGCCACGCGCAACCGCGCCATCAGGCTTAAAGCCGGGGTTTTTGAGTACTCCTGCTTTAACCGTGACGTTTCCACCGACCGGAATCTTGAGTACGCGACTGCGTGCGCTGTCGGAAACATAGATGGTTTCCGTGGCGGGGTCGAGCGCCATATGGCTGGCGGCGAAGTTAGCTTGAGTCGCCGGAACGCCCTCATCCGTCGAGGTCCCCGCAC